>CAMAVF010000487.1 GCA_945861445.1 Planctomicrobium piriforme
CTGTATGCGCAAACTGATTGTCATCCTGAATACCATGGTCAAAAACAATACTGATTGGAAATCTCGATTCGCCAACGCCTAATCTCTTAGAAATTCACTTGACTATGAACACAGCCGCTCTCCCCAGATTACTGGGGCGAGGGGAGATATTTCATCCGCGGGGGCGGACCTTCGACTGCTAACATTCAAACACTTCGCTAATGCACTGGTCGGAATCCGGCAACTGATCACGGCAACTTCACGCAGCGAAATCCCGTGTACAGATTGAGGTCGTCCTGTAGCGCGGGTTGACGGTCGGCGCTGCGCAGATGCATGGCGACGTTCGCCCAGGATCCGCCGCGGCGGGATCGCATTTTCTGATCGGGTGCGGCGTCGGGCTGTTGATCCGGATACGGAGCCTGTATTTCTGCGCACCACTCCCAGGCATTTCCGGCCAGATCATGAATGCCGAAGGGACTGACCGATTTCGGGTATGAGCCGACGACCGAGGTCAACGGATACTTGGATTTCTGATCGCCCTCGTACCAGGTCTTCCAGTCCTCCGCACTACGGATCTCCTTGTCCGCGTGCAGGCCGGCACTGTTGGCGAGCTTGCGATCCCACTTGTCGCCCCAGGGAAACGCGCGGAGCGGCTTGCCATCCTTGGGCATCGGCCCGCGGGCGGCGAATTCCCATTGAGACTCTGTCGGCAGTTTTACGCCCGCCCATTGGCAGTAAGCCTGGGCATCGTCCCAACTCACTTCCACGACGGGATGCCGGCCCTTGTCGGCGGGGAACACTTTGCCCTTCCACTGCGGTGGAGCACGGTGACCAGTGGCCGCGACAAATGCCTGGTATTGTTCGTTCGTGACTTCGTACTTGTAGATGTAATAGGGAGTCAGCGTTTTTTCGTGTTGTGGTTGTTCGTCCTGGGTGTACTTCTTCCAGTCTTCGGGCAGTCCCGTGTCGCGAAACTGGGCGTCGATTTCCGCAGTCGTCGATCCCATCTGGAAACGGCCGCCGGGGATCAAAATCATCTCGGCACCGTCTTTGGCATTCTTGACTGTGGGAGGCGGCTTCTGTGGATCGGCAGCTGTCATGACGGCCGACCCAGGTACTAATATCAAGGCCATCAGGCAGGCCATAATGCGAGGAAGATTAGGCATCGTCAGTTTCCTCAGAACGGCGAAGGGATGGCGACCGGCGCCGGTCGCTGCGGTATATCCTATCCGACTCTGCAACGTCCGCGCAGCGCCGAGAGAAGAGATTTCACGACACAAAGTCCTTACCAGCATACTCTCCACCGCATTAGAATGCAGTGATCATGCCGCATTTCATTGTCAACGCACTCACTGTTCTCCGCTGCACGGCCATCGTCTGGGCGACGTTGACACTCAGCGGCTGCTCTCCACAGCCACCGCAGCCGCCGCCCACGCCACAGGTGTCAGAGTCAACGGCCCAGACGACACAGTCGGTGAAACACGAAGTGGTGACGAATTCGCTCGGCATGAAACTTGTCAGGATTCCCGCAGGTGAATTCGACATGGGATCAGCAGCGGGAGATCCGGGCATTCTGGAAGATGAATTGCCGCGGCACAAAGTCCGCATCACGCGTTCGTTCTTCATGGGAATGCATGAAGTGACTCAGGGGGAATTTGCCGCGGTCATGCAGACGAATCCCAGTTCATTTCAGAAGGGACGGTTGTTGCCCGCGACGGAGACCGTCGATCCGGCACGGTTGCCGGTCGATGGAATCACCTGGCATCAAGCAGTGGAATTCTGCCGGAAGCTCTCGGACACGAAAGCGGAGCAGGAGTCGGGCCGCGTCTACCGGCTGCCGACAGAAGCGGAGTGGGAATACGCCTGCCGTGCCGGGACGACGACGACTTTTCATTTCGGCGACACGTTGTCCTCCACGCAAGCCAACTTCAATGGAGCCTATCCATTTGGCAGTGCGGAACAGGGTCCATTTCTCAATCGCACGCAAATCGTGGGGTCCTATGCCCCCAATGCCTTCGGCCTCCATGACATGCATGGCAATCTGTTCGAATGGTGTGCGGATCGCTTGGATCGCCGTTACTACCACTCGTCCCCGACCGACGATCCGCCCGGGCCGGAGGGGGGCCGGTATCGCGTGATTCGCGGTGGTGACTGGTACAGCGATGCCCGCGATTGCCGGAGTGCATTTCGCTATTCCGATGTTCCAGAAGGAACGTTCTATGCCCTGGGCTTCCGCGTCGTGTGCGATGTGGTCGACCGTTCGGCAAGTCCCACGAAGGCCGTCGCGAAGCAGACTGTCAAGCAGCCGTCGACGACGAAATCAGTGGCGCCGATTCCGTCCGGCCCGACGCCGGCACCGACCAGCGGCGAGGAGTGGCCGCGCTGGCGCGGCTTACGCGGCGATGGGACGTGGAATGGTCCGAAGCTGGCAACGCCCTGGCCCAAGCAGGGACTCTCGCCCGCTTGGACACGGGAACTGGGCGGCGGTTATGGTGGAGTTTCCGTGGCTGCGGGGCGCGTGTACGTGATGGATCGACAGCGCGAGCCGCAGAGCATCGAACGCGTGCTGTGTTTTGAGGGAGTGACGGGGAAGCCGCTGTGGACGCATCACTATCCGGTCGATTACCAGGGGGTCGCCTACGACAACGGTCCGCGCTGCACGCCGACCGTTCATAGCAACCGCGTCTATACGCTGGGTGCGGTCGGGCATTTGACTTGTCTGGATGCGGCCAGCGGCGAGGTGTACTGGTCCAAGAATCTGGCGAAAGACCGGGCCGCACGGATTCCGCTGTGGGGGTTGAGTGCTTCGCCGTTGATCTTTGAACAACTCGTCATCGTTCACGCGGGGTTGGAGCCCGACGGTTGTTATGCCGCGTTTGATCTGATCACCGGCGAAGAGCGCTGGCACAGCCTGCCCGAAGCTGCGGGATATGCCACGCCGATCCTGATCGAGCGCAACGGTTCTACCGAGTTGGTCGGGTGGACCCCCAATCATGTGCGCGGATTGAAGCCGAAAACAGGCGAACTTCTGTGGTCGATTCCCTTCGAAGTGAATTACGGCACGGCCATCGCCGACCCGATCTTCCATGACGGGCTGGTACTGGTCAGCAGTTACTACGATGGGACGAAGGCGATCCGCCTGGGCGCCACACCGGGGGAGGCGGATGTAGCCTGGGAAGATCGCCGCAACCTGCGCGCACTCATGGCCCAGCCGCTCTATCGTGATGGTCACGTCTACTTAATCGACAAACGGCACGGACTGACGTGCCTGGAGCTGAAGACCGGCAAAAAGCTGTGGGACGATCAAAATCAACTGACCCCGAAAGGCCGCAATCCTCAAGCGACACTCGTCTGGCTCAACGCTGAGGATCGCGCCATCGTACTGAATTCCGACGGCGATCTGATTCTCGCACGTTTCAATCCTCAGGGGCCTGCGGAAGAAGCCCGGGCGAACATCATCGATCAGACCTGGGCCCACCCCGCCTACGCAGGCAACTGCGTCTACGCCCGCAGCGATACAAAACTCGTCTGCGTGGTGCTGCCGTAGATTCCGAGGACTCAGCAACAATGGGCAATCGTGCCCCTCACCCTCAGCCCCACAGATTACTGGGGCGAGGAGAGATAACTCATCCGTGGGGGCTGTGCTTAAGGCAGTCTTAATCTTTTTGCCCCTATGTTTTTGCCATCCCTCTTCATTTGACCAATGTGCAGAGGATTGAAATGGCAAAAATATGGGGGGGAAAAATATGGGAAAATGCGGAGTCGAATGCGAATCCGTGAACTCAGTAACAAATCAGACAATCTTCTGTACGACCACAGGTCGGCGACCGCCTGAGGCAGTAGTTGAATGCCTCCGGCGGATACCCAGCTAAAGCCCGACTTCGGCTCGGCGAGAGCCTGCCCTCCCGTCTTTTCCTTTTCAAGCGCGCAAAATCTCGGGGTCGCTCCGCGACGGAGCTGTGGCATTGCGTCCACAACCACACCCGTCTGTTAGATAAAATGCGCAATCTGAAAAGCGTCGGTGAGAGCCTGCATGTTGCCTTTTTGAACCGGAATGCTCTCGCTTCCTGTTCCAGATTGTATACATCAAGCGGCCTCGACATAAACAAGACACAACGTCGTTAGCGGCCGCGTCGAGTCAGCTCAAAAAAAACTCGATTTAATGTGGTGCAATTGGGGTGAATAGTTGACGTAGGTTGGTTGTATAGGTAGTGTGTTACGCAAACTGAATACCGTGAATAGCGTCTGCGTGAAGTGCGCGATTTGTAGGAGCTAGGGGTTTTGCTGCAACTTAAACCCCCTCAGTCGGAACTGGATCAGATTCGTTTCTGTTGAGTTTCATCACACGTTATACTTCACGCGGTGAGGAATGAGGCCGGGTTGAAGTGTTGGAAGTTGTGGGTCATGAGGGTGGCGAGTTGGGGGCGGTGTTTTGTGGGGATGTTGTCGAGGCAGCCATCGATGGCGTGGCGGAATTCGGTGAAGTTGTCGTAGT
>CAMAVF010000488.1 GCA_945861445.1 Planctomicrobium piriforme
CAAACAGTTCGATCAATGGTTGAATGAGTTCCGCACGGAACTCGAGCCGGCCATGCGGCGCGAGTCGCTGGCGGCGCTCGTCGTCTTCGGCCGGAATGGCAAGGCGGATATCGTCGTACCGCTCATCCTGGAACTGCTGGACGGTTACAACCTGCGAACGGTCGCGATTATGCCCGCTAGCTTCGACGAGGGGAGCGCAGAACTGCAAAAGGAATTGAACGAAGGCAAGTTGCACGAGGTGTATCATGCGCTCGGATTTACCGATGTCGACGATTTGCAATTGTATCTGACGGCGGATCGCGGTCTGATGCGACTCGCTCCACGAGCAGTACCGTTGCTGGTAAAACACGTCGAAACTGAGGGTCGCCCGTCCGCCAGCCGCGTCGCGGCCATGCGAACACTGTCGATGGAAGCGCATGAAGAGTGGTTGCGACTGGTCCCTCAATTGGTGGCCCGAGATGGCCTGACGGCTGAACTTGCCATGCAGTTTTTTATGAAAATTGACTTCCTCGTCGACATTTCAAACTATGAAGAATGCTTGAGAAATTTGCTGACAGAAAAGTCCAGCCGGAATCATGTGGCCATCGTGAATGCCCTGCTGAGCAATAGCGACAAGATCCCGCGATTAAGAAAGCCAATCCGGTCAATTCTTCAGGATTTGCAAAAGAAATCGTCCGACGAAAAAGTTCAGGTAGCCATCAAGCAGGCACTCGACAGAATCGCGCGCGACCCGGATGAATCGAGGGTCGTTCCCGTAAGCGTTGAAGAAAAATCAAAGCCGTAAAACGTCCATAATCCGGTAGCTAGTTCACCCGGAGGGTCGCAACATGTCCCGCAGCATCGATCAGGATCTCGGTCGATTTAAAGAAATCGTGCGGGGGAAGGTGCGTCAACAGCTTCGCAAGTATATCTCCAATGGCGAAATGATCGGGCGTAAGGGGCGCGAGTTCGTCAGTATCCCGGTCCCTACGATTGAAATTCCGCACTTTCGACACGGCGAGAAGAACTCAGGCGGGGCAGGCCAGGGTGAGGGTGATGTCGGTCAGCCGATTGGCAAGGGTCAGGGTGATGATCAAGACGGTAATGGCCAGGCGGGTGATCAGCCGGGCGGGCATGTTCGCGAAGTCGAAGTCAGCCTGGATGAATTAGCGGAAATGCTGGGGCAGGAACTCGAGCTGCCGCGGATCGTTCCCAAGGGGAAAGACACGATTTCCGCTCAGAAGGACAAATACAACAGCATCCACCAGAAGGGCCCGGAATCACTACGGCATTTTAAACGCACGTATAAGAATGCCCTGCGCCGCATGATTGCATCCAACGATTACAACGCACTGAAGCCGGTCATTATTCCGATGAAGGAAGACCAGTTGTATCGCGGTTCGAAGTCCATCTATGTGCCTCAGGCCAATGCCGCCATTATCTACATGATGGATGTGTCGGGTTCGATGACCGACGATCAGAAGGAGATCGTGCGGACGGAATCGTTCTGGATCGATACGTGGCTGCAGAGTCAGTACGACGGTATCCAGACGCGGTACATCATTCACGACGCAGCCGCCAAAGAAGTCGACGAAGATACCTTTTATCACACACGTGAAAGTGGCGGCACCAAGATCTCGGCGGCATATGAAGTGGCGCGGAAGATTATCTCGACGGAATATCCGTCCGCCGACTGGAACATTTACTGCTTCCAGTTTTCAGACGGAGACAACTGGGGCGAAGACAACAAAGCCTGCATCAAGATGTTGACGGAGGATTTGGTCCCGCACTGCAACTTGTTCTGCTACGGGCAGGTCGAGAGTCCTTATGGCTCAGGCGACTACATGCGTGAGCTCAACAAAATTGCGAGCGAGCACGAGAACCTGGTGCTGAGTGAAATCCCCAATAAGGACGCCATCTATCATTCTATCAAGACGTTTTTGGGGAAGGGGAAGTAGGTGCCACCGTCGTAGTAAAACATTGCACCACGGAGACACGGAGAACACGGAGCAAGAGATTTGAAGAGGAGTTTTAGCCACGGATTGACACTGATGAAACACGGATTAAGACAATCTCAAAGCGTATCTCCGTTACCAGCAGACGTGGATCTGCATTTCCCCATCCGTGTTCAATCTGTGTCAATCCGTGGCTAAAAACCCTCGCTTGAATTGCTCCCGGCGTGACGGCACGGAACTTACCACAGTTGTTGTGTGGCGATTGAATTATTCGATGCTCCCGACTCTGGAGAGTCGGGCTACGGGGTTATCATGGCCATCTCTACCTACCGACCGTTGCCTTCCGAACTGGCTGATATTCAGGCGGAGATGGAAGGGCACGCTGCTGATTATGGGCTCGATTTCTATCGGACCATTTTCGAAATGCTCGATTATGAAGAATTGAGCATGTTCGCGGCCTATGGAGGCTTTCCAACACGGTATCCGCACTGGCGCTTCGGGGCCCAGTATGACGAACTGATGAAGGGCTATTCGTATGGTCTGCAGAAGATCTACGAGATGGTGATCAACACTGATCCCTGCTATGCGTATCTGCTGTCGTGCAATTCGTTGACTGACCAGAAGCTCGTCATTGCCCACGTTTACGGGCACTCCGACTTCTTTAAGAACAACGCGTGGTTCTCGCATACGAACCGCAAGATGCTGGATCAGATGGCCAATCACGGCGCACGGGCCCGGCGCTATATCGATCGCATCGGTCACGAAAAAGTCGAAGAGTTCATTGATGCGTGTCTGTCGCTCGAAGACCTGATCGACATGTACTCACCCCATATCCAGCGAACGCCCGCCCGCAATAAAACCCTGATGCCCAACGAGCTAAAACCGCGGCGTGACGACAAGCCGGTAGAGGGTGCGTCTGAAGAGGCCGATGCCGAAGAGGAAGGGGATGGCGAGCACCACGCGGCCCGCTTCGCCACGAAGGGGTATCTCGACCCGTTCGTGAATCCCAGGCAGGCGATGGACGCGGAAGAAGAGGAGATCAAAAAGCGAGCAGAAGAATCACGTGCCCGGCGCTCATTTCCAGAAGAGCCACAGCGCGACGTCCTGCTGTTTCTCCTGGAGCACGCACCGCTGCAACCCTGGCAGCATGACATTCTTTCGATCATTCGAGACGAAGCCTATTATTTCGCGCCGCAGGGTCAAACGAAGATCATGAACGAAGGCTGGGCCAGCTTCTGGCACTCGACCATCATGACGCATCATGGAGTGACCGACGCCGACTTCATCGACTATGCCGACCATCACAGCGGAACGATGGCGACCAGCCGTAACCGCCTGAATCCCTATAAGTTAGGCATCGAACTCCTTCGGGACATCGAAGACCGCTGGAACAAGGGAAAGTTCGGCCCCGAGTGGGAAAACTGTGATGACATGGAGACGAAGCGGAAGTGGGATCGACAACTGGGGCTGGGGCGCCGGAAAATATTTGAGGTCCGACGTGTCCACAACGATGTGACCTTTATAGACAACTTTTTGACCCCCGAATTCTGCATTCAGCAAAACTTGTTTCAGTATCGATTTAACGAAGAGAACGACTATTACGAGATCGCTTCCCGCGAATTTGCTGCAATCAAGCGGCAATTACTCGACAACCTGACGAATCACGGCCGACCATTTATCTATGTGGAAGATGGAAACTACAAAAATCGGGGCGAACTCTACCTGACGCATCGGTATCAAGGCATAGAATTAAAGCAGGACTACGCGCAAGACACGTTGATGAATCTGCAAAAACTGTGGCGACGCCCCGTGCATATCGAGACGATCGTGGACGACAAACCCCGCGTCTTGTCCTATGACGGGCACACACACGAAGCGAAGTAGATAGCATGTCACTCATCACTCAACTGGTGCAAACCTTGCAGGGGATGGCCGGCTATGCCGGACCGGGTGCCCGGACGGTCAGCGTGACCGAACCCGCTGACGTGCATCTGGAATTGGATGTGACCACCGCCGACCGCTATAGCTGCGGCTTTCTGGAATTGCGACTCAATGTGCCTCCCTTTACGCACACGGCCCCCGGGCAGTTGAAACAATGGGCCGACGATGTCTGCCAGCGGGTGACCTACTTGCTGGAACAACTTGATACGATCGAGTTCGATCCACAAACCGGGCAGGCCCAGATCCGTTCCACCCGTCCGGACCGCCAGGCCGATCAGACGCGCTATTATGAGATCGTGCTGCAGATGCCGGGGCAGCTTCGCCTGTGCCGATATCAGACGGTGCCGGGGATGCCGCGCGAGCAAATCGACATGCAGGCTACGCACGAAGTCTTGCAGAAGCTGGTCCCCGATCTGGTGCAGACCGCTTTGACTGGGAAGTAGGGGAATTGTCAATTGGCGCTTGAAACGATACCACTCGTTTGCGCTTCAAACGATACCATTCTTGCCTTGGTGTCTTGAATGACCGGTAGTGGTATCGTTTGACCTGTTATTCTTCGGCAGGCGACCC
>CAMAVF010000489.1 GCA_945861445.1 Planctomicrobium piriforme
GAGCCGGATGGTTGTCTTGCGGTTGCGAGTTATTGTGAATCGACCGATTTCAGATTCGGCACAGGCGAGCCCGGCGGCGTCAGCCCCGGGATTCCGTGGCCGACGCTGCTAGCGTCGGTGTCAACGCCGACGCTAGCAGCGTCGGCCACGGAATCCCGGGGCTGACGCCGCCGGGCTCGCCTGTGCCGAATCTGAAATCGGTCGATTCACAATAACTCGCAACCGCAAGACAACCATCCGGCTCACGCCGGACGCTCGCCTGGGAACGCTCATCACTCCGTGATAGCGCATCCCTCAGGTCAAATCGCTGCCCCTAAGCATCCTTCTTGATCAATGTCGTCTTGCCATCATCGAACGGATTTTCCTTGGACTGCGGCTGCCAGGCACACAGCATGATTCCCAACTCGTACAGCAAGCACAGCGGGACCATCATCAACATCATGCTGACGGGGTCCGACGGGGTCAGGATCATCGACACAAAAGCAATCACCAGAATCGCCAGGCGACGTTTTTCGCGGTACACCTTCACATTGAAGACGTTGATGCGCTCGAGGAACAGCATCACCAGTGGAAGTTGGAAACTGATTCCGAACATGACGGGCAGAATCACGACGAAGCTGACGTATTCCGTCAGCCGCGGTTGAATCGTAATGTCCAGCCAGATGTTGAAATCGAACAGGAAATTCAACACAAACGGGATCACCGCGAAGAAGCAGAAGATGGCCCCGCCGAAGAACAGGAACAGGCTCATCGGCAGATAAATGTAGACGTACTTCCGCTCGTGCGGATACAGTCCGGCCGCGACGAACAGCCACAATTGAAAGAACACCCAGGGACTCGACAACATCAACCCGGCGACCAGGGCGACTTTCAGGTAGACCATGAAAGCCTCTTCGGCGGTCAACGCCACCAGCGACAATGCAGTCGGCGAAATCGGAATGACCTTCTGCAGGTCCGCCTCCAGGATTCGCAAGATCATCCGGAATGGCTTGGCGTCGGGAGGGGCCGCCGGGATGGATGGTTGAGCCTTGTGCAGTGCATCCAACAACTCGGTCGGATCGACTTCGACCTCCAGGGTCTTCACAACAGTGCTCGGCGGGGCCTCCGGCTTCACCTTCTTCTGTGGCGCCTTGAGCTCGGTCTTCCAGCCGAAATACCCCCACAGATCCACCCCGGGATCCGCTTCGCCATTGAGGATCTTGTAGTACCGCGACAGCGCGTTCTTGACCGGAATTTCCATCGTCTTCATGACGCGATCGGAAAAGAACAGCGCAATGATGACGCCCACGGTCAGTCCCAGCAGCGCCAGGATCAGCCGCTTGCGAAGTTCTTCGAGGTGTTCCCCGAAGCTCATCGTCGAATCATCGAACAGGTCTTTTTCTCGCGACATACAGCACCTATCAGGTTCGATGTACGGGTCCGCCTGGCAAGAACTCGGCCAGGGCCAGGCGCGGATACATCGTCTCAATCATCTCGTAACGGGCCTCGCCTCCGGCCGACAAACGCGACGGTTAGACCCCGGTGGGGAAAGTCTCATCACATTGGCCGATTTTGCAGGGCAAAAACCGGGACGCGGGGGTTCAACCATAGCAATGCGGACACCGAGCCTCAACAGACTCACGGGCAAATGCCAGTCACCCACTCAGGCGACCGGATAAAATTGCCACCTTCGCCGGCAAATTCCTCGCAAATTCACGCGCGGAACTGCGTTAAACGAAAGCGTGTCCACTCGATTGACCCACTGCCAGGAGCAGGCAGGTAGAGCGGAAACACCCATTGTAAATCGAGATCAGCCGCTGTCAACAGGAGGGACGACCCCCGTCAAATTGAACTTCGTTGATATTTGTGCGAGACTGTCGGCGCGGAACTCCCATCTTAATTCCCTTGCCGTCAGACAGGATCTACCGATGGTTTGGATGTGCTCTCGTACAAGTCTCTCCGGCCACCCGACACAATCTGCATCCTCTCGCTGGCGCCGAGGACTCTGGCTGGTGCCAGTCGCCGTCGCTCTGGTGACTGTCGCCGTAGTGCGCGATCCACATCCGGCCGCCGCCGATGGACCAGCCGATAACAAGGCCGAGCAAGTTCGTCCCGTGCCGCCCCCCGGGATTCCTCTTCCCGACGCCGATAAGGAGGCGCTGACTTCCGGCGGGCAACCGCTGCAGTCGAAATTGGACGAATTGCAGCAGCCGCACGGTGATAAGAAAGTCGCCGCCTTTCGCAAGGCCCACATCGCCGATGTGGCGGTCCTGCTGGGAGCCGTGAAAGATGCCGTCGCGTACGGTGAATTCCACAACCCGAACGACATTGCCGCGGCCAAGGGATTGCTGCAACTGGGGGTCGAACGCGCCGACCAGTTGCTCGCGGGAAAAGCTCCCTGGGCCACCGAAACCGGCTTGGTCGTCCGCGGCTATCAGTCGAAGATTGATGGCTCGTATCAACCGTATGGGCTGGTGATTCCGGCCAATTACAACATCAATGGGACCGACAAGGTCCGGCTGGATATCTGGTGTCACGGTCGTGGTGAGACCCTCAGCGAAGTGAATTTTCTAGCGCAGCGGCGAACGCAGGTCGGCCCGATTTCGCCCCCGAATACGATCGTCCTGCACCTCTACGGCCGCTATTGCAATGCGAACAAGCTGGCGGGCGAAATCGACTGCCTGGAAGCATTGGCTGCCGTGCAAAGCCAATATCGGATCGATGAGGACCGGATTGTGATGCGCGGCTTCTCGATGGGGGGCGCGGCGGCGTGGCAGTTTGCCGTCCATTACACGGATCTCTTCGCAGCGGCGGCTCCGGGGGCTGGCTTCTCGGAAACACCGGACTTTCTGAAGGTGTTTCAAAAGGAGACCTTGAACCCGACTCCCTATGAACAAACCCTGTGGCACATGTATGACTGTCCCGACTGGTGTGCCAATCTGGCGCAGTTGCCAACCATTGCCTACAGCGGTGAGAACGACATTCAAAAGCAGGCCGCGGACATCATGGAGACGGCGCTCGCCAAGGAAAAAATCCAACTCGTCCATCTGATTGGTCCCAAGACCGGCCACAGCTATCACCCTGATTCAGCGGCCGAAATCGAACGGCGTCTGGTGAGCATCGTCGCCCGCGGCCGGAATCGGGTTCCCAAGAAGATCGAGTTCGTCACGTATTCCCTGCGTTACAACCACATGCACTGGGTGCAAATCGACGGTCTCGGTAAGCACTGGGAGCAGGCTCGGATCTCGGCCGATTTGAATTATCTCACCCCCGACGTGACGATCAACGACCCGCAGATCGTGATCAATCCACGCAACGTGACCGACTTTACGCTGGCGATGGAACCGGGCTGGTTCCCCTATGGATCGAAGCAACGCGTCACGGTGCTGGTCCGCGGTCAACTGTTCGAATTGCGGGGTGCCTCGGATTACAGCTTCAATGCCAAGTTCCACTTTACGGCGCAGGGATGGAAGCTGGGAGCCCGTCAGTTGCCGCCCGGAACATTGCGCAAGCAGGCGGGATTGCAGGGGCCGATTGATGATGCATTCCTGGACTCATTCTTGTTCGTAAAAGGGACGGGGAAAAGCCCTCACGACAAGGTCACCAAATGGGTCGATGCGGAATCCACCCGCGCGGTCGAGCATTGGCGCAAGCAGTTCCGCGGACAAGCGCGGTTGAAGAACGATAGCGACATCACTGACGAAGACATTGCCGCCCACAACCTGGTGCTGTGGGGCGATCCGGCCAGCAACGCCATTCTGGCCAAGATCGCCGACAAGCTGCCGATCAAGTGGGACGCCGACCAGGTGACCGTGGGGGCCAAGACCTATCCGGCCGACAAACACATCCCGCTGTTGATCTACCCCAATCCGTTGAATCCCAAGAAATACGTGGTTCTCAACAGCGGGTTCACATTCCGTGATTACGACTATCTCAATAATGCCCGCCAGGTTCCGAAGCTTCCCGACTGGGCCGTAATCGACCTCGACACAGCCCCGAACGCACGGACGCCGGGCAAGGTTGTCGCGGCCGACTTCTTTGGCGAAGACTGGCAATTGTCGAAGCCGTAGTTTGGCCACGGAAAAGGTATTTGGAGTCCCGTGGAGTCGCAAACTTCGGCAATGTGCGACGCACGAGAATTGCGTATGGGAAGAAGAGTTTTTAGCCACGGATTCACACGGATTGAACACGGATTAAAACAAAAGTGTGCATCCTCTAACTCTGGTTCCGCACCGTCAATTACCAGGTCATGATCCTTAAAATCGCTGAGTACACGCTGACCCAATCCGTGTTCAATCCGTGTAAATCCGTGGCTAGAGCGGTTTAATCTTGCGACGTCCGGTATTTCGCAATGCAGCGAACGAAACCCCACTGAGCTTGCCTCAGTGGATTCGGGCTTTTGCACTACGTTTGGCGAGTCAAGCGAAAGGTAGTGCAAAGGCCCGAATCCACCGAGACAAG
>CAMAVF010000490.1 GCA_945861445.1 Planctomicrobium piriforme
TTGTCCATACTCAGTTGATGAGCCATCGTGGTCGCCTTCGGGTGTTTCTGGAGAACAGAAACACGCCAAGGAACTACAACGGCTCCCTTGATTCAACTGGTATCGTTTGAAGCGCCAATCACTGGTATCGTTTGGGCGCCAACTGACACTTCGTCTGTTCGTCGCGCGTGAGATTGGCGTTGGCATAGCAAAACACTTGTTTTTCATGCTCCTGAGCGAAAAACGTCTGCACGCTGGGACAAGCCTGACCCCGGCAGGGAATGCAATGGTTCTCCAACACGGCTTCTTCGCCACGATAGGGAATCGGATGAAAGTCCAGCGAGAACGCCTTCGCTTCGGGCAGCAAGAGCGGGGAAAGTTTCTTCACCCACGATCCCAGCAGATGTTGCTGCTGGTGGCGTTGCGTGCGGTAAGAATAGTCCGTGATAAATGATTTCTTCGGTAGGACATTCAGGCCGGCAAACAGACCGAGTCCCTCATCCACATTGAAGTCGTCGATATGACTCAAGCGTTATTTGCGGAGCAGGTTCAGAGCCAACAAGCTGAGTAGCGCCGCATCTGACGGGATCATCTCGCTTCCGGGATAGCCCGCCTGGCGTACGAGCGAGTCGAACCCCAACTGGACCAACAACGGCAGAAATAAGAACACGCCCGCCGCTCTCGTTCTGACACGCAAAGGCTTCTTGCTGGAAAGCACCAACTCCCGTCGATCCGCAACCGGCGGTTCGGCCGCTTCGTCCTTTCTGGCGAGGGGACGCCCTACGTTGACGTCTCGAAAAAGGGGGACTCGCTGGTCTCTGGGTTCTCCTCACAAGACCGACGGAATTCGTAAACCAACTGGCGTAGAGAGTGGTACTGGAATCCGAATTCTTCAGCCACTTCTCTCTGCGATCTGCAGTCCACACAAACTGCTCGCAAAGCCTCGTATTGCCGGTGATAGGTCTGAGTGGGCTGCGTGAAGAACCGTAGATAAGCCGCATCATCCATGACAAGGCCTCCCCGAAAATGTCAGTCGATTATTGAAGCTTCCAGGACCGAATCGTAACGAGCTACGACAACCGCTGGGAGCCGAATTCCCGCCCAATCCCGGTCAAAACGCCACCACTGGCCTATCCTTGCCGGATTGCGTGAACTCGATATACGACATTCCCGCGACGAAATCGACTGACACTACAACCACACGCAGCCATGAAAACCGCGGAATTGACGAAGAAAATGTCAGTCGATTAGGGGGTTCGGAAATCGGCGTTGATCGGATCGTTCAACAAGCAACTCTCCGCGGCTGAGCTCAAAGAGTACCGAGTGGTCTGCCAGTGCGAACGGGACGCCGAGGGGAAGGGTGGGAGTGAGACCGCACCAGCCACGGGATCGACCCGCAAGGCCAAGGCCAAGAGGGAAAAGCCCGCCACCGACCAACCAAAGAAGATGAGTGCCCTGGATGCCGCCGCGAAAGTGCTCGGCGAATCGACCGAACCGATGGCCACGAAGGAAATGGCCAAGGGCTATTGGACCAGTCCCGGCGGCCAGACCCCCATGTCGTTGGCGAGAAAGGAACCTTGCAGTCGGCAAAGCGGAGTGAATCGGGGCTGGCTGGTCATATCGACAAATGGTAATGTATTGAGGCATGCCCGATTCAGCCGACAATACCTGTGGGCGTCATACTATGTTTGCAGGCTGTGAGCGGACAAGCGGCGTTGACGTATCTCGGGGTTTGACGACATGTCTCTGAACGGAGTCAGCTTGATGTTCCGAAAATCACATCAACATGATCTGGACGTCAACCGCCGCGAATTGTTGCAGGTTGGTTATTCGGGGATGATTGAGGTGGGGTTGTCGTCTCTGCTGGCGCATCAATCGCGGGCAGCACTGGAGACAGATCGCGGTCACCCGCGTGCGAAGAGTGTGATTCTCATCTTTCTGACCGGTGCCCCCAGCCATCTCGACATGTTCGACCTAAAGCCGGATGCGGCTGCCGAAGTCCGCGGCACGTTTGAGCCAATTGCCTCGCAGACGCCGGGCATGCTGATCAGCGAACACCTGCCGAAGCTCGCCGCGTGTTCCAGCAAATACGCCGTGATTCGCTCGATGACGCATGGCTTGCCGAGTCACGAACACGCCACGCACATGGTCTTGACCGGTATCGACAAGATGCCGTTGGGCGCGACCCACATGGCCTCGCGGTCTGATTGGCCGTGTTATGCATCGACCCTGGACTACCTGCGACCGCGGCGTGACGGCATTCCCAACGGAGTGATGCTGCCCACCTATTTGAATAATGGTTATGGGTTCTCCGGCCAGGATGCCGGATTCCTCGGAGCCAGGCATGACCCCTGGCATGTGAAGCAAGATCCGAACGACCCCAAGTTTCGCATCGAGAACCTGAGCCTCCCCGTCGGTATGACTGTCGATTCGCTCGGCCAACGGCGTCGATTGCTGGACCAGTTCAACGCTCAGTCGGCCGGACTCGAACAAGCTCGTTCGGTGTCCGAATTCAACAGCTATCAGGATCAGGCGATGTCCATTCTGACGACGAGCGCGGTTGGCCGTGCGTTTGCCATTGATCAGGAGCCGGCCGCGGTAAGGGATCGATACGGTCGGCATTTGTTCGGCCAGTCGTTGCTCCTAGCCAGGCGGCTGGTGCAGGCCGGTGTCCCCATCGTGCAAGCCAACATGGGGACGATGAACAACTGGGACACCCACAACAGCAACTTCACTCAGCTCAAAGACCGGCTGCTGCCTCCGCTGGACTTGGGCGTGTCGGCATTGCTCGATGATCTGAGCTCATCCGGCCTCCTCGACGAGACGCTAGTCGTGATGGTCGGCGAGTTTGGCCGCACTCCCAAGCTCGGCGGCAACGTAGGAACGCCGAGTTATGTTCCGGATGGTCGCGACCACTGGGCCGGGGTATTCTTCGCTCTCTTCGCCGGTGCGGGCGTACGAGGCGGACAGGTGATCGGCAGCTCTGACAACATCGCCGCCTATCCGGCGTCCAACCCGTACTATCCGTCCGATCTCGGAGCGACGATCTTTACGGCATTGGGCGTTGACCCTCAAGCCATCATAAAAGACCGAGTGAATCGTCCCATGCTAACAACCGAGGGTGCATCCATCGCACCGCTCTTTACCGGTGCCGCGAGTTAGACCGATGGAATCCTGACAAGGGTTTCGACCATGCTTTTGGCCCTCGGTAGCCCAGACTTGCCGATCGCAACCCACCGCGTGCCCACGGGGGGCGCTCGACCGACATTAATCTCTCAAGCGAATCGACGCAGCGCCCTACCGCGGCGGCGTCACGCTTAATGCAAGCACACGGAATCAATCCGCCGCTTGCGCAGGGGCAGGCACGGCTTCCCAATTGTGAACACGTCTGGAAAAAGCTGCTGTCGCTACCAATCTACACCGATCTGACCAACGAAGAACTCGAACAAACCATCGACGCAGTTCTACGCTTCGGCCCCTTGCAAGGGGCAAGCAGATCTACGTTGATGGCGACCCCAGCTGAGACGGTATAATGAGACCAACGCGCACTCCGCGGTTCTCTGACTTACATTTTCGTTGGGGATAATCCACGTTCGCCGAAAAAAGCGTTGCACTTTGGAAGAAATGCCCGGTCTTAGGCATTCGATTCAAGCATCGAGTGGCGTCATCCAGAATGTGAGCAAGTCTTGATCCGATATCGACTGATCGTTTAGGCGTAGGCAAGTTCGCTCGTGTATTTGTCCTTGGTGATGTCGGGGGTCCAACCACAACAGGAAACAATCATCGAGTGAATTCGACCGAAGTCTCAACCAGAATTCGAGTTTCGACCGTGCTCCCATCGCACAAGGACCTTGACCGTTCCAGAAACCATTCGACTCAGAGCACGAGGCGTCCGAACTTGCCGTAGTCAATGGTATTGAAAATCGTCGGATTCAATTCCCGCCGCCTCCATAATCAGACCACTTACGAAAAAGTCGTAAGTGGTCTTTTTATTTGCGCTTACGTCGATTATCACGCTCTGTTTATCGGAGTTTTTTCGGCGTAATCTTGCCAAAATGGTCTGGTAGTGGTCTGATAGAGCCTTGTTTTGTATCACAACAAGGGTTCTAGTTGGCTAATCAGACCATGCGCAAGACCAAGTTGAAGCGGACCGAACGTGGTTACACTCGGAATCTGGGTTGGCTCCCCAGCGGGAGTCAGCCCAAGTTTTACCTCGGCTTCGAGCGATCCGCTGCCTCCGCTCGCCTGGACCAGATCGTTGCACTTTGGGAACAGGTGGAAGACCGCCAGAGGGAGCGAAGTGACAGAAAGCCTGTTTGGGACGAAGAGAGCCTTCGGGCTGCCAGGGCCATCGAGAAAGGGGAGTCCTTCTCTGTCTCGCCTCACCAGTTCTCTACCGGCTTTGAACAGGCTGAGAAGTATTTCGCTCGCATCAATGCACTCCAGCAAGCTGGCG
>CAMAVF010000491.1 GCA_945861445.1 Planctomicrobium piriforme
TAGACCAGCCAGCACGTGGGCAGCTTGGTCGTGTCGCCGGCGCGGGTCAGTTGCGGACCGCCGGTCGCGATCAAGACAGAAATCGCGGTCAGCAAGCCCAGCAACAGCAGGGCGGTCGGCTGTTTGCGCAATCGCAGCCACTCTTTGGCCCACAGCACGCGCAGCATCGCCGGGCGAAATATCATGCATACACCTGCCCGGTCAACTTGACGAAGACTTCTTCGAAATGAAATTCCTGCGTGTGCAGTCGCGAACAGCGTTCCGTGCGGATCACTTCGGCGAGACGCTCCCGTTCCGCGGGAACTTCCAGATCGAGAATCTCGCGATGCAATTCCGAATCCCGCTCGAACTGGACTTCGACTTTGCGTTCGGCATGCCGCAACACGAAGTTCGAAGGCGTATCGCAATCCACCAGCTTTCCACGTGCGATGATCGCCACCCGGTCGCAAATCTCCTCGACCTCTTCCATATCGTGCGTCGTCAGAAACACCGTCACGCCGTCCGCCGCCAGGTCGCGCAATAACCGCCGGACCACAACCGTCGAATGGGCGTCCAGATTCGCGGTCGGTTCATCCAGGTACAGGATTCGCGGCCGATGCAGAATCTCACGCGCAATCAGCAACTTGCGGCGCATCCCCTTCGAATAATTGCGAACCTGCAGATCGGCAGCCTCATCCAGTTCCAACCGCTTCAACGCCGCATTCACGGCCGAACGATCGACTCCGTACAACTGAGCAAACAGATTCAGGTTCTCTCGTCCCGTAAATTCTTCAATATGGTTTTCGGAATCAGGGACATAACCAAACAGCGGTTTTACACGGCCCAATTGGGATGGAATCGGAAACCCGGCGACACGCACCGCACCTTGCGAAGGATGACAGACACCGATCAGCACCCGGATCGTGGTGGACTTACCAGCCCCATTTGGTCCCAGAAATCCAAACAGTTCCCCCGGCTGCACAGCGAGACTCAGCCCGTCGACTGCCGTGAAGTGACCGTACCGGACGACGAGGTTTTCGATCTGAATGGCGGGGTGATCAGTCATGTTCCTCGCTTTTGAAACACCACGACTCGGCAGAGAATGAAATTGAATGCGGTTCCGGCAACGACGCCAACTGCCGCGGCCGTCAATTTGTGAGCTTCAAAAAACGGGACCGATTGAGTCAGCCAGAGACTGGCACCCCAGTTCACCAGAGCTCCCACCGAGCAACTTCCGCAGAATGCGACATATTGTCGCCACCAGGGCTCCGTCTTCGCGAACGAGAACGTCACGGTACGATTTAGCCAGAAGTTCCACGTCATCGCCGTCCAGATGGCCAGGCCGCGAGCGACGGAGAGAGGAGTCGCTTGCAATAACAGTGCGAAGGCCGACAAATCAACGACCATCCCTGACGCACCGACGAGAATAAACTGTGCCAGGTAGGCCCAGATTCCAAACCGATAGTTGTACAACCGCCGCAAATGCCGCAAATAATTGAGCTGCTCTTTGAGCGTCAGCTTGCTCTCGCCATGCAAGCGGTCCTGAAATGTAATCGGGACTTCAGCGACCCGGCGGCAACCGCACTTCACCAGCAACTCAAGCCCGATCTTGTAACCGATCGGGTCCAGACGATCGACGGCCTTCAAATAGTCCGCACGGCGCAGGGCGAAGAACCCGGCCATGGGATCTTTGGTCGAAGTCAACGGCCAGGCCAGCAGCGTGGCCCCCTTCGAGTTGAACCAGCGAAACAATCCCCAATCTTCAGCGGTCGAACCGCCCGCGACATAACGGCTGCCGATGACGAAGTCCGTTGGCGGGTCACGCAGCGCAGCGACGATCTCTGGCACCTTTTCCGGGGGATGCGACAAGTCCGCATCCATCACCAGCAGCAAGTCACCCTGGGCGACATTCATCCCGGCCAGCACGGCACTCGACAAGCCACGTTCGGTGGTGCGCACCAGAAGTTTTAGAGGATACGTTTCCGCCAGCACCCGGCAGACCTCCGGGGTTCCGTCTGGGCTGTTGTCATCGACCACGATGATTTCCGCCGAGATCCCTGCACCGCATAGCGCGTCGCTCACCCGTGGAATCAGCACACCCAGGTTTTCTGCCTCTCGATAAGTCGGAACAATGATCGAAACTTCCGGCACAATGAACTTTCCCAAAATCCTAGGCCCGATCGGTGATCTGTCACTCGTTACAGCGGGTTGTTTCGCACAAATCGCACCAGGTAGATGAACGCGATCGCTCCGATGATGGCACAGACCAGATTTCCAATCAGTCCGCCCACGTGAACCCCCAGCAGGTCAAACAGAAATCCGCCGAACAGCGAGCCGATACAGCCGATGAGCATATCGCCCAGGACACCGAATCCGCGGCCCTTCAATATCAGTCCGGCAATCCAACCCGCCAACAACCCGATCAGCAAGAAATACAAAATCGACATCCGGCATCCTTTGGGTGAATGAACTCACAGGAACAAGGCTGGGCGGGATTGTAGGAAGTTGTCAGCTTCTCGGGGAGAGCGCTTGACAGACCGTCTATTCACCCGAATAAGCCATTTGACGGGCCTTTTTTTTGGGTTCGCCGTGAAAGCGGACGTTCTGCTTGCCCAGCAATTCCTGAAGCTGGCGTTCCATCTGGGCATCAGCGCTCACTCGCAAATCACTCGATAGCGGAAACCTGAATTTCTTGTCGGGGTTCGCGTCATCGAAGGACTCGACGCTCACCATCACATCGCACTTGCCGGGATAATTCATCAGAATGCTGCGAGCCTGGACAAAATCTGCTTCGGTATGCATTCCCTTCTGAAAGCGCAAGATCACCTTCTCCGTGAACTTCTTGTCGGCCGCTTCCAGTGTGATGATTTCCTGCACGATCAAATTGGGTTCGCGGTTCTTGCGGTCAATTCGGCCGCGAATAAAAACAATCTCTTCTTGCTTCACCAAGTCTCCCTGACGGTTGAAATCCTCGGGCCACATAGTGCAGCGGATGATTCCAGTCACGTCTTCCAGATCGAAGTTAACGTACTTGGAATGCCCGTTTTTACTGGGCTTCTTCGTAGCGCAGCGTTTAATCGAGCCGATCATGCCTCCGACCATCACTTCAACTCTGTCTTCCAATATGGCTGCCGCTTTGACTTCGTGCGAGGCATAAGCAGTCAGCTTGGATGAATGCTCAGTCAGCGGATGTGACGTCAAATAGAAGCCGATGACTTCCTTCTCGAACGCCAGGAGTTGGCTATGCGTAAACTCGGCCACATCGGGTAAAGCGAGCGGCGCTGCTGCTTCCCCGGGCTTGGTGGGCTTGGGATCGTCATCACCAAACAGGCTCTTCTGTCCGCTCAAACGGTCACGATGGCGGGACGCCGCCCCTTGAATCGCTCGCTCGACGACCGCCAAATGCTGGGACCGCGTCGCCTTGAAGGAATCCAATGCACCGGCCTTGATCAAGATTTCCAGCGATCCCTTCCCCAGCACCTTCGGATCGAGTCGCTCGGCCAGGTCGAACACATTCTTGAACGGCCCGCGTGAAGCTCGTTCGGCCACCAGGGCCTTTACCACCGGCCCGCCCAAACCCTTGATCGCCGACAGTCCGAAAGTAATCTCTTTGTCGCTCAGCACGCTGAATTCCACGTCCGACCGATTCACATCGGGGGGCAGCAGCGTCAGCTTCATGCGTCGCGCATCGTCCACGTGTTCGTTGATCCGCTCGGTGTCTTCCATCTCGCAAGAGAGCAGGGCGGCCATGAACTCGGCGGGGAAGTGGGCTTTCAAGAATGCGGTCTGGTAGGCGATCGCTCCATACGCCGTCGAGTGCGACTTGTTGAAGCCATAGCCGGCGAATTTCTCGATCATGTTCCACAGATCAACGGCCTGTGATTCCTGCAGTCCTTGTGTCTGCGAGCCGGCGATGAACTGCTCCTTGAACTTGGTCATGATCTCGATCTTCTTCTTACTGATGGCCTTAATGCAGGCGTAAGAAGACGAGAGTTCAATTCCCCCCAGGCGATTGAGAATCCGCATCACCTGTTCCTGATACACCATCACGCCATAGGTCTCATTGAGAACCTCGTCGATAATGGGATGGACCTTGGGATGCGGTTCCTTCTTGTTCTTGACGTTCACATACGTCATGACCATGCCACCCTCGAGCGGACCCGGGCGGTAGAGGGCAGATGTCGCGATGATGTCCAAGAAGCTGTCGGGCCGCATCTTCTGCAGCAGGTCGCGCATGCCCCCGCTTTCCAACTGGAAGATGCCCTTGGTCTCACCGCGCTGCAGCAGGGCAAATGTCGCCTTATCATCCATCGGGAACTTGGCCGGATCGATGTCCTTGCCGCGATGCTGCTTCACATTCAG
>CAMAVF010000492.1 GCA_945861445.1 Planctomicrobium piriforme
GAGGCCGGGATCGGCAAGACCAGCCTGGGGCTCGAACTGGCGGCTCGGGTGTCCGCCGGGACCAACTGGCCGGATGAGTCTGGTGCTGTGGAGCCGGGGCGCGTGCTGATTGTCAATGGCGAGGACCCTCTGCAGGAAACGATCGTCCCGCGACTGACGAGCAGCGGGGCCAATCTGCAGAACATCACGGTCATTGCCGGCATCCAGCCGCCAGCGACGCCCGGTTCGCCGGAAGTCGGGGCTATTGAGGCACCTGCTGTTGGTGGAGCCGATTCGGCTGGTGGGAAGCCTGCGGCTCGCAGTTTTGATCTGGGACGCGATCTGCCCGTGTTGCGGCGGCGGATCGAAACATTGGGAAACGTCCGGCTGGTGATCATCGATCCGTTCGAAGCGCACTGCGGGAAGGCGGGCTCGAACCGGATGAAGCGGCGGGAGCTGGTGGCCGCGTTGACGAAACTGGCGGCCGACTCTGGCGTGGCAATCGTGGTGATTTCGGCGTCGAACAAGTGTGATCTGCCGGTCAAGTTCGTGTGGCGGGTCGACTGCGAGGTGCTCGATGAGACAGCACGCTGCTGGGTGCCGGTGAGGTACAACTGCGGTCCCTTGCCCGACGGGCTGGCATTCCGGATCCATGCCGACGGAGTGGTCTGGCAGCAGGGGGGTGATGCCCCGACCGAGGATCGGGTGCGAGGGACCTCAGCCCGGCAACTGCGCTGCCGGCAACTGAAAGAGCAGGTCAACTGGCTGCGGGAATTTCTGGCACCGGAACCACGTCCGACCAAGCAGGTGCTCGCGGCCGCCCGCGTGGCCGGTTGGTCGAGCGGGCAGATGCAGCGCGCGAAGCGGGAGCTGGGGATCCACTGTTATAAAGATTCGGGGGTCAACGGCCGGTGGTTCTGGGAACTTCTGCCGCCGAAACTGCGGCCCACCGTGAATGGCGTCCATCTGCTGGGAGCGGCCTCCCGCCAGGAAGAACAAGCGTTGCGGGAACAAGTCGCCAAATGGAATCCGAATGTGCTTCAAGAAGGCAAAGAAATCAAAGAGGGCAAAGAGATCAAAGAAGTCGCGTAGGCAGAGCGCCTGCGGCGAGAGAGTCGATGGGAGTGAGTGGAGAGTAGCGACGTAAACTCCCCCCCTTTATAAGCATTAGTATTTTCACAACCAAAGAAACCGAGTGAAACACCGGAAAAACGATGAAACTTCGCCCCCCTCGCCCTGGTACTCCGGGGAGAGGGGACGGGGGTGAGGGGCATTCCGAGCGTCATTCGATTTGGAATTTCCAATTCTTCTGTGTTACGTTTAATTCAGGACCGTGAGTCTCAAGTTAATCCGTGCCCCTCACCCCCAGCCCCTCTCCCCGCCCGGTTCGTTTCCTCTCGGCCGAGGCGAGGGGGGCAGTTTTCCTATTTAAGCGGCGGTTTTTGACAAATCACGTTGTGTAGATACCAATGCTTTATCAAGGTGGGGCTGCGATGCATCGGTTGTGACGCCGTTCGGTAATACCAGGTTCAACAATGTGTACATGAGAATAAATAACTCAAAGAATGCGCGCGAATTCAATGTGGGTCGGCGGATGAAAAGCAAACATACGAAAGGCAATTATTAAGGTGTGTCTGCGCTGGGTGGCCCCGGTTCAGGGAACCAGTTTGACTCAGCGATTATCCCTGGCGCGGAACTATCTTGAGCGCTGCGATCGTCTCGTCACGCAATAGTCGGAATTGTTCACGCAAGGGCTTCAGCTTCGGGTCGCCCGCCAGCTTGATCAACTTCTGTTGAACTTCCGCTTGTGAACTGTGTCCCAGTTTGGGCACGATGGTGGGGAATTCCTCCCGGCAGTATTTCAGCAATTTGAGCCGCACAGCGAGGCTGTAGGTTTGCTCTTCGGTCAGTGCGGTCATGGAGCCCACCACGACATTGGCCAGCCCGCTTCGCATTTGCTCCAGACCGCGTACACGAACCGGATAAGAGGGATCATCCCTGGACAAGGTCGGCCAGAATTCGTCCACCAAATCGAGCATCATATGGCACGCACGCAAATTCGATCCCATCAACTCCATCATCTCGTTTTCTGAACACTGATGTTTCAAGAAGGCTTTTAAGTAGGTCCCCAAGATGGAACTGTGGGACTGCAAGTACGCCACACCACCTGGAAAACGTGATTCGAGCGGCAGCTTCTGCTCCCGAAAGAAACCGAGGTTCTCTGCACTAATGATCCGAGAAAATACGGCCCCGGACCGAGGACTTTCAAAACGCGGAAGTTGCTCGGGATGCTGGGCCGCAAGACTGACTAAGGTATCAGCCGCGGCCTTCATGTCCTCGCCCATCCAGGTCCGGTCGGTGGCCGGAATTCCGAGGGCAATATATTGATCGCTGGTCAACGACTTATCCGCGACAGGTTTACCAGCAGGGGCTGACTCGCTGGCGGGAAACAGATCCGGCGGAATGACGACTGACTGATCCGCAGTGCGCGGGGGCACATCGGCAGCGGTGCCTGGCGGCGTTGCGGTGCGTTCGCACCCCGCCACCAACAAGCCAGCAGTGATCACGAGTAATACGCAGCGGATCGGCATTCGATTCCGGGCAACTTTGTGAAGCATGAGGCGACTTTGGAAGGAAAAGCAACCACAGCGCAAGCATCTGTGCACATTCAACGACCAAGCATTACCCACCAACGAAGATAAGAGTGATAGGAGGTATAAACGCCACTTGGGGAGCGGACCGTGACGAGATGTACTGGCCAGTAGAACGCATCTAGGTATTTGCAAGTTGATTCGCTGAAGGCTGATCGCGACGAAAGGGCCACACATGGGCCTTGGCTCAGTGGATATGCCACCAGCACCACTAGACAAGCCACAAGCCACGTCAACCACCGTCTCGGCTTGGGCTTCTCTTCCATGTTGCATCACTTCTCAATCGAATGTCGCGAGAGCGTTCGGCGACATTTTACCAGCCCATCTGACTACAGTCACGCTGTCTTGCGGGGTAATGGATCAGTACCCGCTTCGAACGCGCGCGAGGGCCGTCCGGGGGGCGGCCATCCTACAGGGTTCATGCGACTCTGGAGAGTCGGGCTACGGTTGCGCATCCCCAATCGGCAATTTCGGAAAAGTCCAAAAAAGCGGTAGAACTGGTTTGATTTCTCTAATCGGCCACGGTAGGCTGCTGATAAGTTTGTGGGTTTTGTGCCCAAAATGATCTTTGACAAGCGATTGATTGTGGGTTTACGGCCCAGTATGATGAAATGCACCGGACGTGTCGCCGGCGCGTATCAGTCTTCTGTGGACGACTTGGCCTGCGTGGTGCGATGGACTCCAGCCCCTCCGATTACAACCTGAAAGAGGGTTTCCTGACTGGAGAATGGAAACGGTCCTTCGACGACCGGTTCCGGATCTCTTTGC
The DNA here is from genome assembly GCA_945861445.1 of Planctomicrobium piriforme. Classification (GTDB taxonomy): domain Bacteria; phylum Planctomycetota; class Planctomycetia; order Planctomycetales; family Planctomycetaceae; genus JAKFVC01. Next base: position 3,399 of record CAMAVF010000492.1, read on the forward strand.
CAACCGAAATGGCCGAGGCGATCACTGATCCGGCTGGCGACACCATTCTGGCGAAGGAACGTTACGGATGCCTGAGTCTCTGGCGGGCCGCGGATTGGCAAAAACGGATTGATGATGGCGTCAGCCTGATTCGCCAGAAGATCTCCGCAGGTCGCATGGAACAGCGGTTCAGCGACGTGCAACGACTCGGTCGGCTGCTGTCGACACGATTCAAAACGGTCCGGCTGGCAAATCGGTCACGGCTGGTAGTTCCCGAAGGTTTTCGCGAATTCCTGGACGTGCCCGCCAGTGGCGAGGTCATGCTGGTTGGTGCCGTCATCTGTGTCGAACTCTGGAATCCCCAAGCGTGGCAGGACTGCCTGAAGCAAGAGATGCCTGAGTTCGGACCGTTGTTCAAAGAACTCTCTGGCTGAACATGCAGCGCCGGCGATCTCCATCGAGGAGACCAGCATCCTGCGTCAAGGAGGGGCGATTCGGGTGATCGTATTTACGGATTACTACGAGCTGCGACGCATGTTTGATTTAGAGAGAGATGATTGGACAGCCAGTCTGCACGGAGGAAGAACGACCACCAATGTTGACGGGAGGGTGAGGCTCCCGCCGAACCGCTTAGTCTTGCGGGATCCGAACTCCTGCGGCTCGGCAGGAGCCTCGCCCTCCCGGCCGCCGTACAACCCCACACCGATCAACCCGCAAACCCAGGCGATGGAACCACCCTCGGCCCGGCTGGCGATAATTGATCAGAAAAGTGCTCACTCAGTCAGCACCATAGCAACCGATCCAACGGAGTATCTTCTACGCACCATGGAAGGCGAGGTTGGCACGGAAGCCACTTTTCTGCTCAATGCCAGTCGGGCCGGTCTTTTTTGACCTGGGGGTGTGCGGTCGCGAAGTGACCGCGAATACAAGCTCGAAGCTCGAAGCGCAAGCGAGTGC
>CAMAVF010000493.1 GCA_945861445.1 Planctomicrobium piriforme
GCCCTGATATGTGGGATTTGTCGGGGAGGCCGGTTCCATCGCCGGCAGGTTGTGCATCCCCAGGCAAATGATTGCAAAACTCAGCAAACCCAAACGCAACGTCCGCAACATCGTGGTGACCTTCCCTGGTAAGCTGGTGGTGGGCGGAATTCAAGTGTCATGTCCGCAACAAGTCTTAAGTCTTGGTCTGTCACGTGCCCCTTGCCGATCGGCTGGTCAACGCTGTGGGACACCGTGCCCGTCATCTGCACTTTGCACGGACGCTGGCAGCGTCCTCCACGTGGCCGATGCTGCTAGCGTCGGAGTCTGACTTTCGATCGGGGGATTTCTCACAAAATCCGCTTCCCGCCCGACTCTGGAGAGGCAGGCTACAACATTACTTCGAATGCTTCGCGTCGCCGCGAGCAAAAATGCTCGCCACGTATTGCAGCACGTCCGTGGCCGATTCGTCATTGTAGCCGTAATCGCGGATCAGACGGCCTTTGACGATGTCGATCTTCATCTGCGTGTCGGCGTCCACGACCTTCGAGACCAGGCTGGTCAACTTGATCGTGTCCTTCTGGTCCTCGAACAACTTCAGTTCGATCGCCTTCTGCAGACGTTCGTTCGTCTTGTAGTTGAAGCTCTTACCATCCAGTGACAACGCACCGATGTAATTCATGATCTCGCGCCGGAAGTCGTCCTTCCGCGTGTCGGGGATGTCGATCCGCTCCTCGATCGACCGCATCAGGCGTTCGTCCGGTTCTTCCTGCTGGCCGGTAAACTTGTTGCGGACCTTCTCACGCTGCGTGTAGGCTTTCACATTGTCGATGTAGTTGCCGCACAGCCGAGTCAACGCTTCCTCGTCCGCCGCGATCGCTCGCTGGACTTCGTTCTTGACGATGTCGGTGTACTCTTCCTTCACGACGGCGATCAAGTGCCGGTATTGCTCCCGCGTCTCTTCGCTGGCAATCAACGAGTGATGCTTTAACCCGTTCTCCAACTCATTCAGGATCATGAATGGGTTGAGGCTGGTCGCTGCGGTGTTGCTCACCAGCGCGTTTGAAATCTTGTCCTGCACATACCGCGGTGAGATCCCATGCAGTCCTTCCGACTTGGCTTCGTTCCGCAGTTGCTCGATGTTGTCGAGCGTAAAGCCGGGCAGCGTCTTGCCGTTGTAGAGCTTCAGCTTCTGCAGCAGCGACAAGCCGGCATGCTTCGGTTCTTCCAGTCGAGTCAACACCGCCCACATCGCGGCAATTTCAATCGTATGCGGGGCGATATGCTTGCCGCGCACGCGTCGCGCGTTGTAGTCCTTCTCGTAGATGCCGATCTCGTCGCCCAGTCGCGTGACATACGGCACGTCGATCTTGACCGTACGATCTCGCAAGGCTTCCATGAACTCGTTCGACTGCAGCTTGCGATATTCCGGTTCGTTGGTGTGACCGATGATGACCGTGTCGATATCGGTCTGCGCGAACTTCTTCGGCTTGATCTTGTGTTCCTGCGACGCACCCAGAAGGTCGTAGAGGAACGCGACATCCAGCTTCAAGACTTCGATGAACTCAATCAACCCGCGATTGGCGACGTTAAACTCGCCATCGAAATTGAATGCCCGCGGATCACTGTCGCTGCCGTATTCGGCAATCTTGCGATAGTTGATGTCGCCGGTCAGTTCGGTCGAATCCTGGTTCTTTTCGTCCTTGGGCTGGAACGTGCCGATCCCCAGACGGTCCTGTTCCGACAGAATCAGCCGCTTGACGACGATGTCCTTGACAACCTTGGTCCAGTCGCCGTCGGCCGTCTTCAGCCGTTCATTGAACATGAACCGGCACAGCGGGCAGAGGTCGCCGTTGATTTCAATGTGGTACGGATCGGGCCGGTCAGCCTGCCCCGCATTCAGGAAATCGAGGACCGTCGCGCGATCACCCACCGGCACCAGATGCAGCGGTTCTTCCCGCATCGGGCACCACGTGACCGTACCGTCCTCATTCCGCCAACCGTAGGAATAAATGGCACCTGCGTCGGTCTGGCTGTAACGCTCGAGACCGCGCTTCAACAACCGGGCGATCGTGCTCTTGGACGAACCGACCGGTCCGTGCAGCAGTAACACGCGACGTTCGCTGCCGTACTTCAAGGCCGCACTTTTGAAGACGTTGACGAGTTCCATTAAGGCCTTTGTCAGCCCGAATATCGCATCGCGACCTTCCCCATCGGGGTCATCGAAGAAGCGATAACGAATTAGACTTTCCTTGCTGGAATCGACGGGATACGTCCCATACGACGTCACCATGTCGAACAATCGTTCGTAAGACGAACGAGTGACGCGGGGCGTCTCGCGGACGATTTCCAGGTATTCTTCGAACGTGCCTTCCCAATGCTCCTGACGGAAGACATCGGGACGATGTTGCTTTGAGATTTGATCCAGTAATGAGCTGCCTGTACCCATGGGACACCTCCAGTAAGACTCGGCGTGGCAGGTCTTGCGAATCTCGGGGAGGCACTCGCCACCCTCGGGGCAAAACGGCCCTGAAGCCAAAAATTCACCGGGTCTCTCCATCGCCGCCTTTTGCTGCGCGATCACGCCCAGAGGGGCCTGTCCGCGGGGGCACGAGAGTAGTCGTGGGAACCCGCCAACAAGTCCACGGTGGAGATAGATCGACCCTCCGTGGTCAGACACCGGCTTGTGAAACAGCGGGATGTTCACCGGCAAGATGAGTTCGATGCGAGCACGAGGCCACGTCCAAGTGACGGGCCGCATCATCGCTCACCGTCGGGCGAGATGCCTCTCCATCTATATGGCAGAGACTTCTCTCTCAGCGATCATTGTTTACATGACCATGCTTTGTTAGAGCATGTAATCATTATCAACTCTTCGCGATCCAAGTAAAGAGGGGTTTCAGAACGCACGCAAATTCTGCGGAATCCAGGGTCTTTGAACTGGACAATTGAAAGTGGGTGGGACAGGCCGAATACAAGCTCGACGCGCCAGTATTGAAGGTGCCTGATTCTCCGGACGGGTTCGCAAGCTGATCTCGTCACCATGCAAGGCGACTCGCCGTCGCCGCTGGCTCCCGGTTAAACGAGCAGGGTTGTCTGGAATTGTTTAAACCGGAGCCAGCGGCGACGGCGATACCAACGCCAATTCTGCAAGTACCGCAGCGTCAAAACTGGTGTGTCAAGCACCTACGCCTGCTGGTATCTCGACAAACGCACGCATATCATACGCGAATCAAATCACCTCACTGCTCTCAGGATGCTCAACATGCTTCAACGTCGTGATTTCCTGCAGGTCTCGCTGGCTGCTGGTGCGGCCTCGGTGTTACCCACATTGGCGTTTGGCGAAGACAACCCCAAGAAGGTTAAGCTGCTGATGCTCACTCAGAGCGTTGGCTACAAGCATGGTTCGGTCAATCGCCCCGCCGATAAACTGTCGCCGGCGGAAATCGCCGTGACGCAACTGGGGCAGCAAAGCGAGTTGTTCGACGTCCAATGCACTCAGGATGCCGCCGCCGACTTCACCAAAGAGAATCTGAAGAACTTCGATCTGGTGTTTTTCTACACGACCGGAAAGCTGCCCATTAAGGAAGCTGACCTGGACTACTTCTTCAAGGAATGGCTGCCCGCCAAGGGACATGGATTCATTGGGACGCATTCCGCGACCGATACGTTCGGCGACTACGAACCCTACTGGGACATGGTCGGCGGCACCTTCGACGGACACCCGTGGGGCTCGGGCACGACCGTCACCATCACGGTTCACGAACCACAGCACCCCGCCGTCAAGATGTGGGGCGAAGAATTCGAGTTCAAAGACGAAATCTACCAATACAAACATTGGCAGCCCGAAAAAGTACGCGTGCTGATGAGTCTCAACATGGCGAAATGTAAACCCAAGGGGGACCGCCACGTCCCGGTCTCCTGGGTGAAGCAATACGGCGACGGCAAGATCTTCTACACGAACCTCGGCCACAATCCCGAGACGTGGGCGAACAAGATGTTCGTCAAGCACCTCGAAGGTGGCATCCGCTGGGTCCTCGGCCTCGAATCGGGTGAATCAAAGCCCAACCCCGAATTATCCAAAGTCGAAGAAGAGAAGGCGAAAACAGAGAAAACGAAGTCCTGAACTTACCGAATTCGCGAAGCGAATCAGGCGACCTTTATACTTCGCGCGGCAAGGAATGAGGTCTTGGCGAGGCGTTGGTTTTTTGGGATGATGGGTGTTGGTGTCTGATGGGGAATGGGCAGGATGAGTGAGGGGTCAAGGATGACTCGACTGACGTTTTCTGAGGAAGATCGGCTGCGG
>CAMAVF010000494.1 GCA_945861445.1 Planctomicrobium piriforme
GAGCGGCGGCTTCTAGTTGCGCGTTTGAAAAGGGAGGGCGAGGCTCCCGCCGAGCCTAGTACGACCGCAGGTCGGCGACCGCCGGAGGCTGCCTTTCATGAAAAGCCTCCGGCGGACTCCGAGCTAAAGCTCGTCTTCGGCGCGGCGGGAGCCTCGCCCTCCCTTGTAAAACACGCTCTACGTAAGAAGAACCGCAGATTCACAGTCAATGCAGTCCTGAACCGGAAAACAGCTTTCGGTTTTCATTCGTTCCGGACTTCGATTGACACCTGAGACAACATGTCCTACACTGCACCTGCGACAAAATGTCCGACCTTGCAACAGGGAACGGAGAATGACGGCCATGACTGGTAAGGGACGTGATGTCACGGACGCAGAACTGGGTGTGCTGCAGGTTCTCTGGAACCAGGGGCCGCGGACGATTCGAGAAGTGGCAGCGATTCTGGATGCTCCCCATCAGGACGTCTATTACGCGACCGTCAAAAAGCTGCTCGAACGGCTCGAGGCCAAAGGTTTTGTACGCCGCGAGCCGCAGGGGATCGCCTATCTTTATGCCGCCACGGTCGGCCGGGATGAACTGGTTGGTCAGCGGTTGCGGGTGCTGTCTGAAAGCCTCTGCGATGGCTCAGTCACGCCACTTCTGACGCAACTCGCACGCCACGAGCGATTGAGCAAGAAGCAGCAGGCCGCACTTCTAGCTTTGATCGACGAGTTGGCCGCCAGTGAAGACAAGAGCCTCAAGCCGCAAGGGAGACGCAAATGAATGCCTGTCTCGTTCTGGTCGTGACGAATGCCGTTTTATCTACCGCGATGTTTGTCATCGTTTTCGCCTGCAAGTCGCGCATTCGCAATCCTGCGGTGCTGCATATGCTGTGGATCGTCGTGCTGTTGAAACTGCTGACGCCGCCGCTGTGGAGCCCACAGTGGGCGTGGCTGCCAGCTAGCGAGTCGGCTGCCGCACCTTTCGCGGAGACAACCGTTGTTCGCAATTCGGATTCCCAGATCGCGTTAGATCTCCAATCACTCCCAACGACCGAAAGGCAGTCGTCGAACCCGGTTCAATCGATCATCCGCGGAAGGTTCCATTGCCGACCAGCACCGCACCATCAGCCGGGTCACTTCGGGTGATGACGTCGAGCGTCAGCCTGTTACTGTTAGCCGTGATTGTCTGGGCGGCTGGAGCCATACTATGGTGGGGGCTGTCGATTGGGCGGATCGTTCGATTGCAACGGTGTTTGAGATTCGCCCAAGAGGCCCCGGTAGAAATCCAGCACACGACCGCTGTGCTGGCTCAACAACTGGGGTTGCGACGTGTCCCACGCGTCTGGCTGGTGCTGGGTCGAGTGTCCCCCATGCTGTGGGCTTTCTGCGGCCCGGCCCGGATCATTGTGCCGAGCGAACTCTTTGATGAATTGGACGAGCCCGCACGCGAGACTCTACTGTTGCACGAGCTCGCGCATTATCGTCGCGGCGATCACTGGGTGCGCTGGCTGGAGTTAGTCTCGCTGGGGCTCTATTGGTGGCATCCGATCGTGTGGCTGCTGCGTCGCGAGATCCGCCTGACAGAAGAGCTGGCCTGCGATGCCTGCGTCGTTTCACAGCGACCCGCGGACAAACGTGCCTATGCCGAGATGTTAGTCTACACCGTGGCATTTTTGTCCTCGGCCGAGGCGCCGGTTTTGGCAACGGGTGTGGGCACCAAAAGTCATCTCGAAGGCCGATTGAGGAGAATCATGTCGTCGACGATCAATGCGCGCGTCGCGGGTCAAGTCAAGGTGCTGGTGGGAGCTTTGGCGATTCTCGTGCTACCTCTTGCGCCCGTACTCGTTCGGGCACAACGGGCTGACGTCAATAAAACCGATGCACCACGGAAGGCGCCCAATTCGGCGAGTGCATTAACCGAGAAACAGAAGAGCGTCGAGAAACCAGCGGTTCCGGCCGATGAACTCCTGGCAACGGTTGTGGACGAGAAGGGCAAACCCGTTGCCGGTGCCGAAGTGACGGGATTCCTCGATGTGCGGCCTCTCGATCTCAAGCTGCAGACAGATGCGGCGGGCCAGTTCCGCATCCCTCGGACTTGGCATTCCGACGACAACTATGATCCGCAGGCCATCTTGATTGTCCGTCAGGGGAAGGAACGTCTCGGATGGCTGGACCTGCACAGCCTGCGGACCCCTGCTTCGAAGAAACAACGAGCGGCGGCACCCGACAGTGCGTTGCAAATCGTCCTCTTTCCTCGCACTCGGGTGGTGCGAGGTACATTAGTCGATCCGGATGGGAAGCCACTCAGACAAGTGCGTGTCATGGTCGATGCCTTGTGGCAAGGCAACCACTTTGGGATCAATCACTATCACGTCGAAAAGGACGAACTGGGTTCCGCCACAACTGATCTGGCGGGCAGTTTCGAGTTGCGGCTGCCATTCGGGGCTGATGCCAGTTTCGAACCAGAACATCCCGATTGGCTACGGACACGGATCCTTCTCAAGCCGGGCACCAACGACCTGGGCCGCATCACGCTGTCCCCGGCGGGGCGCATTCACGGGCGTATCATCGACGCTATCACGAGAAAGCCTTTGGCCGGGCAACATGTGGCTGCTCAGGCTCAAGACGATAGCCGGGGCGGAAAGGACTTCATCATGTATGGCGCTGCCAAAACCGATCAGGATGGAAAATACGTGATCGGCGGGATCTCGCCTGGCAGATTCAATGTGTTGGTGGGAGGGAGCGTCCCCAAGACTCCGAACGAACCGTCGCTGACCGCAAAGGCCATTGAGGGACTCGAAGTGGTCTTGGGGAAGCCGGTCCAGGCAAATTTCGAATTGACTACCGGGCGTCGGCTCAGCGGCAAAGTTGTGGACGTGGAAACCGGGCAGCCGGTCGCGAAAATTCATGTTGGGTATTATGGCCAGGCGCGCCCGACATCGGGTGCTGCCTGTCTGATGGTCCGCACAAAAGCCGACGGATCATTCGAATTCCGCGTTCCGCCCGGCGTGAGCAAGGTTTATGTTGCATCGGGAGATCGACAGCCCGCCATTGACTCGCATCGTACGCTGGAAGTACCAGCAGATCGAGACCTCGTTGATATCGTATTACAAGCGGGGCCGCAGTCACGCGATGCGTTCACTGCCGTCGCCGTCGAAGAACGTGCAACAGACTCCAAACCTGCTGAACGTGATCAGCCGGCACTCTATAAAGTTCGCGTCAAGTTCCAAACACCGGATGGGAAGAACGTCAATCAAGCTGACGCGCGGACCGTGTTCCGAGGCAGCCAGTACACATCGACGTGGACGAATCTTTCATCCACCGGGTATGAAATTGGATTTAATCCCAACGAAGATGGACGAACGGCATTTCTGTTAATCAATGCGAACGGCTTTGCGACAGCACGATCAACGGAATTCGTCGTGCGCAAAAAAATGCCGGATCTCCAAGTTCAACTGACACCGGAAGTGCGAGTGCCAGTACGAGGCAGGGTCGTCGATGAAGCGGGAAAGGCCGTCGCCGCGGCACGCGTCAGGATCGCTCGTTCCATCTATGGCAGAGAGAAAGAGTTCCCTTGGGGGCTCGAGTATTCGACCGACAACGACGGACGCTTCGAAATTAAACATGCTCGTCTGGGCGACCGGATCCGGGTTCATATCGACAAGCCAGGGGCGGGAGGTGTGGAGACTGACTGGTATTTGCTCAGCGGAACGGAACCTCTTGTTCTGCCCGATCTACCTGTTGGGAAAGCGAACCAGGAGGTCGGCGGGGTCGTGCAGGCTCCTAATGGATTCCCCGTCGCAAATGCCAAGGTCATCCATACCACCGAGCCGCGCATGGCGACGACTACGGATGCCAATGGCAAGTTTCAGATGTCCGGACTGCCGACGGGAACTCTTTTCCTGACCATTGAATCAGCAGGCGTTCCTCGCTATGTGTGTTCGGCTCAAGCGGGAACACTTGATAATCGGCTGATCATTAACCAAACCAGTAAGCAGGACGACGCCGACTACCGAGCGACGATCACCTTGAAGCCGCGCGACGGTAAAGAAATCACGCACATGATGATCTTGTACACGGTGGTGACAATGTTGCCGAATTTGGCCCCGTGAGGAGCCGCTAGCAAAAGGGCGGGGTGAAACTCTATACGTGATTCGGACATGTGCGTCCTCGATCTTGATGACTTTGACCAGGCAGCGAATGATTTCCCGGCGGGTGTCGAA
>CAMAVF010000495.1 GCA_945861445.1 Planctomicrobium piriforme
CCGACTTTGAACTGCAGAAATTGCAGCCACTTCTTACCGACTCCGTGAAGCGTGCTGGCGGCGTGATCGCGACATGCGGATTCGGGCCAATCGTGGCTGGGATTCGAACGACGCAGCTACTGGCGTTCTACAAACCGCGAGCCGTCGTAGTCGTCGGTATTGCCGGAGCTCTCGGGCCGCAGTTGCCAATCGGGACGGCCGCGTTTTTTTCGAGAATTGCGTGTTACGGAATCGGGGCTGGCAGCGGTTTTAGTTTTGAAACAGCGAGCGAACTTGGCTGGCCGCAGTGGACCGATCCGGAGTTCAGCCAGTCGTTCGGCGATGTGATCGAAACGGCGATCAATTCAGATGCGGGGGACTCAACGCGCCTGATGCTGCTCACGGTGTGTTCGGCGTCGGGCAGTCGCGAAGATGTCGCGGATCGGCTGAGAAAATTTCCGCACGCAGTCGCGGAAGACATGGAAGCATTCTCCGTCGCGCTGGCGTGCCGCATGGCCAGAATCCCGCTGACCGTCATTCGAGGAATCTCCAACATGGCAGGCGATCGCGACAAGACCAACTGGAACGTCGGCGCCGCGCTTGAGGCCGCCGCAGAACTGGCAGCGTTGAGGATCTCGACATGACGACAATTCATCTGGGTATCTCGACATGCCCAAACGACACGTTTACCTTTCACGGTCTGATGACTCACAGCGTCGATTGGCGAGGTCTGGCATTTGAAGTTGAACTGATCGATATTCAGCAGCTCAATGATCGCCTGTTCGCCGGTGATTTCGATGTCGCGAAGACCAGTTTTCATGCTGCCTTGCTGCTGGCGGACAGGACCGTTGTGCTGCCTTCCGGTTCGGCTCTGGGGTTCGGCGTCGGTCCGCTGTTGCTGTCGGCTCGTGCCGGTGAGCGGCCTGAAAACCCCGAACAAGTGACGCTGTGTCCTGGTCAGCATACGACAGCTGCTTTGTTGTTTCAGTTGTTCTATCCACTCACAACCCAGATTCGACACGTCGTGTTTTCGGACATCATGCCGGATTTGAAGCAGGGCAAAGCGGACTTTGGTGTCTGCATTCACGAAGGCCGTTTCACCTGGCAGCATGAAGGTCTCGGCCTGGTCGAAGACCTCGGCACGCGGTGGGAACTTGAAACATCGTGCCCCCTGCCGCTCGGTGGAATCGTCGCCCGTCACAGTCTTGACCGGAATATCATCGCAACCCTGCAGGCGGTGATTCACGACTCGCTGCAGCTCGCCCTTTCCGACCGCAGTCTGCCGCTGCCCACCATGCGAAAGTACGCTCAGGAATTCGATGACGCCGTGCTGATGCAACACGTCGAGCTGTACGTGAACGACTGGACCGTGGATCTTGGTAGCGTAGGCAAGAATGCTTTGAAACAATTGTCCAGACGCGCTCAAGCAATCGGGCTTATCCCGGGTAAGAGCGTCGAATTGCAAGTGTTCGGCAGTTGATGAAACCGATTGTCTTTAAGAACCTGCAGGCCTGCCCCAAAATCAGGTCCTGCCATGGCCCACCGTCAACCTGTTCAATCAGGGTCACGCAACGAAACGTTGTCGTGAATGGCTTCAGTTGGCTGGAAATCTCATCAAACACAGAATCGGAACAATCCCGTTTCGCGGATGAACGATCGTCACATGCGCTCGAATCAGTTCGAACTGCACCCGATTGAAGCGTGAACGAAGCGATTCGATTGCAGTGCTGTCCGGCAAAGGCAGGTAGAGGGTTGCCTGACGACGAGTGGTCATAGATCACCTGTGGCCAACGGACATTCTGAGGCGATTGAAGGGATAAGGCATTTTCGCGTATATTCCGCAGGACATCACGGCAGGTTTTTCTGTTGCCATGCCCGCATCTTTCGCGTAACACTGTTGAGGGCCGTGCGATTGTTCGGTGTGGCGGGATCGTATTCTGTTAATGGATCACTCAGGATGGTCTGCAGAAAGTGCTTGGCACACTGGCGGCCAAAGATGGGCCCCGTGTTCCGTAATGCCGTCTGCAGTTCTGTGAGATGCTGCTGAGTCGGACGCTGACCAGTGCTGGCAGCGAGCAACCATGCGTTCAGTGTCGCGTGCTCATCGATCTCAAAGCCAATCGGCTGCAGCAGCGAATCTGATAACTGCGGATCGCGGCCTCGGTCGTGCTTCAGTTTCAACAGCATCCAGTACACGAGAGAATGGCGGACCGGTTCGACTGGTGAAAATGCAGCGGCTCGAATGGCTTCCGCCGGGACCGGAAGTTCCAAAGTTCCGGAACATTGCAGCAACACCTGCGTCGCATGGAAGGCGACCATCGGGTTATCGTCAGCTTGCTGGTTAGCCACCGCCACAACGGCCGAATCCGACTTGTTCACAGACACGGCAAGGCTGCGTGGCACTTCATTGGCCGTGACCCGTTTCCGAGTCCAATCCGCATCATCCGGAATGTCACTAAATTCTGTCAGCCCACGTACGGAATCCGCCCGTGCCCAGACGCGGCGCGTCAGCCGATGGTCATTGATAGTCGCCTCACCGCGAAATACGGCGAACACAAGAAATTCGCCAGTCCAGTCAATCCCGATGCTCGTGTTTTCTTCCGTGGCTTCCAGCGAGTATGTGACGTCCGCAATGCGGACTGTGAAGTTTTTTCCGGTAAGGAGTTGGTTGAAAACGACACGTCCATAGTTCAGGAACACACGGCCTCCAGATTCCGCTGGTGGCGGCACGTTCGAATCGGTCGCATCACCAGGACCGGCCATCACGCGATCCGGCGCGTGGATCTCGACGCTGGACTCACCGTCGAGAATCATTTGTCCCGCTCCTGCAAGGCTGAGTTCCGCGCGGCTGTTTTGCAGAGTCATCACAGTTGCCATACCGCACGTCGTGCGAATCGCTTCTGCGGCTGAACTTCTGACGCCGCTCCATACTCCGGTGGATGACGACCGAACAATGACAATCCCGCCGTCGTCGCTCCATGTTTCAACCAGGGCGGCCAACGCTGACGGAACTCGCTGCGGGCTCTCGGGATCGGGTTCCATGATTGGCTTCGGAGGGTCAACTGGCGTGATCCCCGGATTCGCATCCGGCACGTCCGCCATATTCTCTCTGGCCTTGTCGGGATCAGGCGGAACCAGCGGGTCATTGGGGGCGATGCGATCAGGGCCGTTCGGTGCGAGCTTGTCTGATCCGGGATTGCCCGCATCCTTAACAATCGATTCTCGATCCGGATTGAGATCGGGCGAATTGCCTTCCGGCGGATGTGACACAATGTCGTTCGGATTCGACAGTCGTTCCCGCTGCATGATGGCAACAATCGCAACGATCGCCAGCACGGCTGCAGTCGCCACCGCCATCGCAGCGAGGCCGGAGACTTTTCGACGCTGTCTCAAAGACCGACCCACGGCGCGCGACACAGGTTGTGATTCCGGCAGCGTGGACTCGTTTCTGTCCGCCGCAACATCGGTCGCATTTGCCGAGGCCAGCGCGATCTGCAGCATCCGATTCTCCGTGATGGCCGTGGCGACTTCTGCAGATACCACTCCCGTCGAGTTCCAGTTGGCGACGACTTCCCGCAGCAGGGATTCTTGCAGCCAGCACTGCTCTTCGAATTGACCTTCTTCGCTTGCAGACAATGTGCCATCAACAAACGCCGCGACATCATCGATTGAGATATCGTCGAAATGCGCAAACACGCCCGCAGAGGTGGCCGCGTTCTGAGTCACCGCCAGCAGCGTTGCAAAACGCCGCGCGGAGGTCAGGTCGGCAGCCAGTTGCTCGCGCACCGCCATCCCCTGCTGCGGCGACAATTCTCCGCGGAGCAGCTGAAGCAGTGTGCGTAGTCCTGGTTGAGATGCGGTTGACATGGTTTAGAACATAAAAGGATTTGCGTGGCGTGACGAACGACTTGCTGAATTCATAAATCCGGTCCCGATTCCAGAAGTTTTTGCAGCCGCTTGCGAGCCCGATCCAGCTTAGGCCCAACGGCGTTGACGCTGATCTGAAAGGCGGACGCGATCTGTTCGTAGGATTGCTGCTTTTCGTAGAACAGGGTCAAAAGATTACGGTCGTCGGGTGACAATTGTCGCATTCCGTTTCGAACTCGATCCTGCGAACTTCCCAGCGACGCTGCGGCCGATACGTCAGATTGAGGAATCATATCAAGCTCCCCGGTGTCTGGCTGAGGAGGGCGGTGCTTTGCCT
>CAMAVF010000496.1 GCA_945861445.1 Planctomicrobium piriforme
GTCAGGGCAGGACGAATTGTCCGGCCAGCGGGACGTCAGGCGAGCGACGTAGATTCTGATCGCACGATCAACAGGAATCAATGGCCGACGGGAACCCACCGACCCCTTGTCACTGCAATTGCTTCTTCAGGATTTCAATCCCCTCGGCATAGACGCTGAGGACGCGTGATTTTTCTTCCTGGTCGGCGAACTGGCCCAGCTTGTTGATGAGTTCGATCGACTGTTCCATTTCGACGACCAGGGACTCGGCCATAGTCCGGTCGAAGATCCGCCGGCCCCCGACTTCGACGTACACCGGGCTGGTGTGGGCAAACAGCGCCTGACCCAGTTCATTGAGCGGCACCGGTGCCGTCAGTTCCGGATCGTCTTTCACCGGTTGGGGCGGCAGGCGCAGGGCGAGCCAGCTTGAACCGGTGACCGACAGCGGAAGTCGCATCTCCGCGACGAAGTGCCCCTGTTCAGGGCGGCTGGCCTGAGTCTTCACGACCTTGCCATTCTGTACGAATTCGATCCGTTCGAAGTCGAGGCGGCCAATGGCACGCGCGACAATTTCCACTTCACCGGGTGAGTCGAGTTTGATGTTGTCACCCAGGTTGCGTCCGGCGACACGCAGTTCGAGAAAGGGTCCGTTGGTGATATAGCTCTGGCCGGCCGCGAGACTTTTCAACCATGTCCGGGGGGTGACCGCAGCTTGCCCGGTCGGGACGTAGACCCTCGCGAAATCGTACATGAACCAGTCGGTCCCGGTCGAAAACGGAACACGCAGGCCGGCGTTCAGATAACGATAGAAGCTGTCCTTGTAGCTGCTCAGTTTGTTGCCATCGAAGATATTCAACGCGTGAATGCGGCCACTCACCAGATTGGGAACGTCTTCCAGCCCCCACGCATTGTGGCACCAGATCGTGGTCGCACCATCCCGCCGGGCCTGGTCGATCCCCCGCTGCACCGGCAAGCCGTCGGTGCCGGTTTTCATAATTCCCTGCCCGATACTCACGGGAAGAATCAATTGCTTGATGTCGAGCAACATCACATGCCCGAAGCCCTGCCCTTGGGCTGTGAAGTTGTGACGATGTTCCTCGCCATTGCCGAACGCGACCCCAGTCTGCCGTGACAGTTCATTCAGGTCGGCCTGCGTATAGCGATTCGAAATGTAGTCCTTTTGTGCTTCGGCCCGTTCCAGATAGGAAAGGAACAACACATCCAACCCGTCGGCTTTCGGAATTTCCCGCAGGTAGCGATCGGAAACGTCGCGCGTAAGCTTCATCAGATGCAGGTGCGTATTGGCCGACTTGTAGCCCTGTTGCGTAGCTCGATAGAAAAACTTCAGCGGAATCGTGAGTGAACTTTCCGTCTTGCCCGTCAGGTCGATGCTGGCCGTCGCGCGTTCGGTCTCGAGACCGAAAAATGCGTCGATGACAAGCTTTCCCCGAGGCACCTTGATCACCGTCGGCTGGACCAGGACGGACCAGTGATCGATCAGTTGTTCCACACCCGGCGTGACGTCTCGGGGAAACAGCTCAGACACCGCGACCATCTTTCCGTCCCCGTCCTTGAACCGCACCAGGCCGGGTACAGGTTGTCCCGTCTCGGAATCGGTCAAGCGCAACGTCAGATCGCACTCATCGTTCAGTCGATTGCCCGCGACGAGTGCAATTCCCAAGATCAGAAAACAGCCACAACCCACAAAGATCCGCATCATGAAATTCATCCACTGGTCAGATGGCGCAGCGAGAGTGTTTCGGCAGAGTGACGACTGGTGCGCTGAGTACGTGACAGGTGGATTTCAATGGATTGGTATCGCCAAGTCAAACAGTTGTTGCGCTTTGGGTCTCTTCGTAGGCGAGCGTCCGGCGTAAGCCGGATGGTTTTTAGCGAGTTACTACTGGTCTCGGGTCAATCGGTTGCGTGCCACTGCTTCGCGACTGTACCCAGTCGTTAAGCAGTGCTGCTTCGGTCTGTTGAAAGCACTGCTTGACCGCAGCACTCAGTTGCGTCCCGATCGATCTGTAGGTTAACAGGAACACTCGATCTGAAAACGCTCTAACACGGATTATTCATGGGTCAATCTGCATCTTGCACAAGTATCGGCGCGACAAAGTAGTTGGGACCATCTTGCCCAAAACACCGCGTAAATCAGCCGGAACGCGCTAGCGTCCGGTTTGTTCGGGAATGGTTCTAACCGTGGGCTAGCGCCCAGCGGCTGATGAATAATCCGGGCTAACGTGACCTATCAGAAAAGATCATTTGTGATTGGTTGATGTGAGTCGCTAACAACCATCCGGCTTACGCCGGACGCTCGCCTGGGAACGCTTATCACTGCGTGATGGCTGAAAGTAGCAGCCGATCAGAGGCGCATGGCTACGGCCGGTCCGCGGCGAGTTGAACTCCGCCTTCGGAGCCGCTTTGAGAATTCAGCAACCAGGCCTTCCACTCGCTCTCCAGCTTGGCGAGGGTGATTCCAGAAAGAGGCTTGTCGAGGCCGCGTTGCGAGCTTTCGACGAAACGCATGACGCCCTCTTCCGAGTCCGAATTCTGGGAGAGCAGGAACTCGACCAGCGAACCGCTTTGAGCGTAAAATAGATCGCCCAAGTGCTTGTTCTGCGGGTAGTGCTGCATGCTCAACAGTTGGTGCAGTGTGAACCCGCGCCCCTGCTTGATTTCGGCGGCCAGCCAGCCCCGCATGTCCTTCTGACGAGTCGCCGGTTCCGAGTTGAGGGCGATGCCTTCGTCAGCCCAGCGCGGAATCTGCCGGTGAGCAAACCGATCGGCCAGAATCACGTGGGTCAGCTCGTGAACGGCAACATTGATGACGCGTGCTTCATTGTCCGATCGCAGGTCGAGCTTTCGCATCCAAACTTTGCCGTTTCCAATTTCGAGATCGGCGAAGCCCCAGGAGTCGGCGGGAAAACGCGTCTTCTGCTGGTATTCAGCGGGCGTCGGGTAGAGATAGACGTCGCACTTGATCGACCAGTTGGCAGTCCCTGAGGTCGACAGCCAGCGTTGGCGAATTGCAGTTCGCGAGTCCTCGCAAAGGACGGCTAAACGAGCCACGAGGGTGGTCTGACTGTGATGATGGAACCGGAAATTACGGCTCTCGGCGACGTGCCAGCCATTCGACTGGCTGTGTCGCAGCGGTTCGTGCTTGACAGGTTCGTGTTTGACAGGCGGTGCCGGTACTTCGTCAGCGGCTCGAACTGTTTGACCGAGGCCAGTCGCAATCGACCAGGCCACGAACACAAATATCAACGGGATGTATCGCCGACAGCTTACAAACATCAATTTCACCCGTCTCTGTAGCCCTAGAGACCAGCACGACCGACCGGGACGACCTTGCACGCGTCGTGCCGGATTTTTGAAATTGATTTTGCTTCCACGTAAATAACGGATGTAGAATGAGTTGTGGAGTCGGATTGGGCAGAGAGAAACCTGGGCAGTGGGTTTTGATCACGGGCTACTGCGTAATGTCATGGCTGCGTTGCCTGCGTTGCGGGCAGACGTTTGCAAATCGCCTTGCTCAGATTGCAAATTGCCTTACTCAATGGTTGGCAGGGAGGCTGAATGGATTAAAGCGTGATTTCCTGGATCTCGGATTTTGCCCATCAGCGTGACGATGGAGCAAACTGCAGATCAGCTTCAGAGAAGGTGAGTACGATGAAGAGCCTGTTGAAAACCTGTGGATTGGCGGCGTTGGTGTTGAGCGGGATCTGTTTCAGTCTGACCGACGCGGAAGCGGGCGGACGGCGTCGGGGCTGTTATTCTCAGTCGTATTACGCACCGGCCGCGACCTACGCTGCACCGGCGACGGCCTACACGACGGACGGTCATCAGCGCTATCAAAGCGCCTACCAGGCCCCGGAGTACAGCAACAACGGCAATTACTATCAGGCCCCAGCGAACAACTACTTGTACGGTTCCGGCCACTACGGCGGAGGGATCCCGCTGAATTTTCAAGAACGCAATTTCCATGACCAATGGGATGCCGGCCGCAAGATTCGCGGGTACTAGCTGGATGACGTGACTGTCGGGTGAAACAGAAGAGGGGTCAGGCAAAGAGCTCAATGCCTGTCTCCTCTTTTTTATTTTGGTGACACGAATACAAGCTCGAAGCGCAAGCGAGTGCATTCCGTTTCAACGCAAAATAGGAATGCACTCGCTTGCGCTTC
>CAMAVF010000497.1 GCA_945861445.1 Planctomicrobium piriforme
AATCCGTTCTCGGACCATGCCGAATCGCGGCTGTACCGCACTGGCGATCTGTGTCGCTGGCGCGCAGACGGAAACCTCGAGTTCCTGGGCCGTCTGGACGATCAGGTCAAGCTCCGCGGATTTCGCATTGAATTGGGCGAGATCGAAGCTGTCCTCAACGAGCATGCGGATGTCGCACAGAACGTCGTGATCCTGCGCGAAGACTGTCCCGGCGATAAACGGCTGGTGGCCTATTGTGTACCGGCCGCGGGAACCGGACTGAAGTTATCCGAACTGCGGAACCACCTGCGGAACCGACTGCCGGAATACATGCTGCCAGCGGCCTTCGTCGAGCTGAAGTCATTCCCGCTGACGTCCAGCGGCAAGATCAACCGCCGCGGGTTACCGGCCCCTGACGATTCACGGCCGGAACTGGAAACGCACTACGTCGCCCCTCGGACTCCGATCGAACAGCAACTCTCGGCCATCTGGAGTGAGGTGCTGGGCATCGACGCGATTGGGATTCACGATAACTTTTTTGCCCTCGGCGGACATTCGCTGCTGGCGACGCGAGTGAACGCACGGATTTCGTCTGCGTTGCAGGTCGATCTGCCGCTGCGGACACTGTTTGAAGCTCCCACGATTGCCGAATTCGCCAGCGAGATTGAGACGCTCCGCAGCGGTGGGCTGATTGCCAGGAGCACGGCTCTGACGCGGGTTGACCGGGACCAGATTGATCGGCTGCCGTTGTCGTTTGCCCAGCAGCGGCTGTGGTTCCTGGAGCAGATGGAGGGCGAACTGACGGCCTACAACATGCCGTATGGCTGGAAGCTGCGAGGGTCTCTGGATGTGGAGGCGTTGCGGCGGGCACTGGAAGAGATTGTGCAGCGGCACGAACCGCTGCGCACGACGTTTGCCATGCTCGACGATGCCCCAGTGCAGGTAATTCAGCCGAGCGGGCGATTCGAGTTGCCGGTCGAAGATCTCAGTTCGCTGGCGGCAGAGCAGCAAGACGCGGAGATTCTCACCCGCTGTCGCCTGGAGGCGGAGAAGCCATTTAACCTGAGTACCGACCTGATGCTGCGAGCGTCCCTGCTGCATCTGGGCGACGACGAGCATATGCTGCTGCTGACGATGCACCACATTGCCAGCGACGGATGGTCGCTGAGGATCCTGTGGCGTGAACTAGCTGGACTGTACGACGCGTACTGCCGCGGTGCGGAATCGAATCTGCGGGAACTGCCAGTGCAGTATGCCGACTATGCGATCTGGCAACGCAGTGAACTCGAAGGCCAGCGACTCGAACAACTGCTGCAGTATTGGCGCGAACAACTCAAGGGTGTGAGCCCGCTGGAGTTGCCGACGGACCACCCGCGTCCCGCTCGGCCGACCTATCGCGGCGCTAAACATCGTTTCGAACTGCCGGAGGCTTTGGTCTCGCAATTGAAGCGTTTAAGCCAGACGGCTGGCGTGACGCTGCACATGACGCTGCTGGCGGCCTTCCAGACGCTGCTTTCTCGCTACAGCGGGCAGGACGACATCGCGGTCGGAGTCCCGATTGCCGGACGCAATCATGCTGAACTGGAGGATCTGATCGGTTTCTTCGTCAATACGTTGGTGCTGCGGACAGACCTGTCCGCAGATCCCACGTTTCGTGAACTGCTGGGACGTGTTCGCGAGGTGTCACTGGCAGCGTATCATCATCAGGATCTACCCTTCGAAAAGCTGGTGGAGGAATTACGGCCGGAACGCGACCTCAGTCGCAGCCCGCTGTTTCAGGTGCTGTTCCAGCTGCTGAACTTTGCGGACGAGGAGCTGGCGTTACAGAATCTCGACGTCTCGCGTCTGCCGTCAGGCAGCCAGCGAGTCCGGTTTGATCTGGAGATGCACGTGTGGCAGCGGGACAAAACCCTCCGCGGCCGCGTGGTCTACAGCACAGACCTGTTTGATCACTCCACCATCGCGCGTATGGTGGGCCACTTCATCACGCTGTTGCAAGGCATTGTCGCAGCTCCGGATCAGCGAATCAGCCAACTGCCGTTGCTGACTGAGCCGGAGCGTCAACAGCTGCTGGTGGAGTGGAACGATACCGCCGCGGACCATCCCCGCGACAAGTGCGTCCATGAGCTGTTCGAGGAACAGGTAGAACGAACACCTGATGCCGTGGCCGTGATCTTTGAAGAACAGGAACTCACCTATCGTGAACTGAACGAACGGGCCAATCAGCTGGCGCATCATCTGATTGCTCTGGGAGTCGGGCCGGAAACACTGGTAGGGCTGTGTCTGGAACGCTCCCCGGAACTGGTCGTGGGAATCCTTGGCATTCTGAAGGCGGGCGGAGCTTATGTGCCGTTGGATGCCGATTATCCACCGCAGCGGCTGGAGTTCATGCTGCAAGATGCGGCTGTAAAGTATCTTGTCACGCAGCCACAACTGCGTGGCCGCCTGCCGGTCGCCGACTGCGCAGTGATCTGTCTTGACACCGAACCCCGGATTCTTCAGTACACCGCCCGCTCGAATCCCTCGGTCGATGTCGGTGCGGACAACCTCGCCTATGTGATGTACACGTCAGGATCCACGGGGAAGCCCAAGGGCGTGGCAATTCGGCACAGGTCCATCGAGCGTCTGGTGTTCGGAAATGACTACACATCCTTTGGCCCGGATCGTGTGTTCCTGCAGTTGGCGACGCCGTCGTTCGATGCTTCCACTTTCGAGCTGTGGGGCGCTCTGCTGCATGGAGCGAAACTGGTGGTTGCCCACGTCGGACTTCCGGACTTCCGGCAACTGGAAGACTTGCTCAAGCGAAATCGGGTCACCACGCTGTGGCTCACGGCAACGTTTCTCAACCAAGTGGTCGAACATTACCCGCAAGCTCTGAACCGCGTCGAGGAGATTCTGACCGGTGGTGAGGCTTTGTCGGTGCGGCACATTGGTAAGGCACGGGCTGCACTCGGCTCGGGCGTGCAATTCGTTAACGGTTACGGACCGACGGAAAGTACAACGTTCGCCACCTGTTATCAGATACCGTCGGATGTTGCGCCGGAACAGGAATCAATACCCATTGGGCGTCCGATCGCGAACACACAGGTCTACGTGTTGGACGAGCATCGACAGCCGCTGCCAATCGGTGTGCCGGGTGAGCTGTACATTGGCGGAGCGGGTCTGGCGCGGGGTTATCTCAATCGACCGGAATTGACGGCTGAGAAATTTGTCCGGAATCCATTCTCGGACCATGCCGAATCGCGGCTGTACCGTACGGGCGACCTGTGCCGCTGGCGCGCAGACGGAAACCTCGAGTTCCTTGGTCGTATGGACGACCAGGTGAAGCTGCGGGGGTTTCGCATTGAACTGGGTGAGATCGAATCGGTTCTCAACGAACATCCGTCCGTCGCGCAGGGCGTGGTCACACTGCGTGAAGACCGTCCGGGTGATAAGCGACTGGTAGCTTACTCAAGGCCAGCGCACACTAAATAGCTTTGATACCAAGGACTTGCATCAGGAAGTCATCATTCCAGCCGCAGATTCTTCGTTTCATGGCGAGGCTGTCCTTGCCGGGATGTTGTTTCAGCAGGGACAAAGTGAAGCGTCGGAGCCATGCCAGATTCTCGGCGATCGTGCGTTGGCGAGTTCTTAATCCGTCTTCTCCGTAGGTGACATCGAGACTCCAGTGACATGTCGTTTCGATTCCCCAGTGCCTGCGAACAGCCTTGGAAAACTGCTGAATGCCAAGTGGCAGACTGCTGATGAAATAGCGAATGTCGATTTTCTCTTCGCCCTTCACGATGCTCTGATAGACGACCACACCGATCGTCTTCAGACCCTTCCATCGCGACGTCGCTGTGAAAGTATTCGGCACTTCAAACTGAAGATAAGTGCGTGAGTCCATTCGTCCGTGTCCCTTCTTTGTGTCTTCCTCCAGACGTTCCGATGGAACGCCTGCAAAGTCATCGCTGATGTGTTCATCGACGTAATTCATCACTTGTTGAAAGAGGCTGTCCTGA
Organism: Planctomicrobium piriforme; assembly: GCA_945861445.1. Classification (GTDB taxonomy): domain Bacteria; phylum Planctomycetota; class Planctomycetia; order Planctomycetales; family Planctomycetaceae; genus JAKFVC01. The sequence continues at coordinate 3,981 of CAMAVF010000497.1, forward strand.
TTCGCTTTCAATGCCAGAATGTAATCACCTTCACCTTCAACAATCTGATCGGCGATGGCTGTTTGAGTCCCCATGGCATCGATCGTGATGATGGCACCTTTCAGATCGATGAGTCTCATGAGTTCCGGAATTGCCGTAATTTCATTGGATTTTTCTTCCGTGGCGAC
>CAMAVF010000498.1 GCA_945861445.1 Planctomicrobium piriforme
TGGAATACCATCTCGCAATCGGTCGAATCAGGAACAAACACCACCTGATCCAAGCTTTTTTTCAGGACGCTCTACTAGACTAAAGTGAAGATCTATAATCTTAACTTCATTGCGCAACGCTCTGTAATTGGCGTAGATTAGTGTTCCCCCAATGTATTCTCACTCCATCACGTTGATTAGACATGGAGATCACTCCTCGCCCAATTTCGTCCAGAGCGAAACTTCGAAAGCTCCTGCCTAGCCGCGATAGGCTAGCGGGCACCGAAAGACCACGCGGTTCGGCAGGAGCCTCACCCTCCCATGATGCTCATATTCCTTCACCGAGTCGTCCCTGACAGGGGTGAAATCCAATCTTCCCTCATCCGTGTTCAATCCGTGTCCATCCGTGGCTAAAAGAATTTGGAATTCGTCCGAATTCGCTCTCGTTTGGCTTGAAGCCCTATTCCACACTGCTTCGTCAGATCTCAGACCAATCGCATCGACTTGTCTTTATGATTCCAGGTAGTTAGTTTGACGGCTGCATCACGGTCCAGTGACTTTGTCGACTTTGATGCCGACCCTGGATGACTTCGACAGAGGATCTACCGCATGACTGAGAATCGGCGTGAATGGATGTTGCGATCGGCGGCCCAACTGGCGGCTTTGGGCGTCGCTGGTGCGGGGGCCAACCTGGCGCAAGCTCAGCAGCCGGCACCAGTCGGCACAACTCTTCCCGGCCCCCCCAATGGCAAAGAGTGGCGCGTCGGAGTCATCTCATCGCGGATCCGGGGTAAGCCGCAGCGGATCAACGGTCATACCTGGCACTTCGCACAGTACCTGCACCCGACCATCGATATGAAGATGGCTCAGACGTATCTCGATCCGGGCAATCAGAAGTATTTCGAAGCGATCGTCCGCAATCCCGCCTGCAACTTTGGTATCCTGCCGTTTCCCGACACGCGAATCACGCATTATTACGAGCAAGACCCGGCCATCGCCAAGTTGTTTACCGAAGCGTTTCCCGGTGTCGAAGTCAGTACGTCCCTCGAAAAGATGGTGCAGGAAGTCGACGCCGTCTGGTTAGGTGATGCCTCGGGATTCGGGGAAGATCACTTCGACTTGATTGCCCCGGGCCTCGCCAAAGGTCTGCCGACCTTCTGCGACAAACCGATCGGCGAAACGGTCGCCGGGGTGAAGAAAATCTGCGCGTTTGCCAAGGAACACAAGGCGCCGTTGATGTCGGGCAGCATTTTCCGATTCGAATGGGGCATTGAAGAAACCCGCCGCCTGATCGCGGACGGGAATCTCGGCGACGTCCAATACATCATCGCCAGCATGGGGGGCGGTTACTCGCCCGACGGCTGGTTCGTGTATGGACATCACCCCTGCTGGACGATCATGACGCTGCTGGGGGCGGGTGTCGAATCGATGAGTCTGAACGTACGCGGCGCCACCGCCCACGGCATCGTCGTCTACCCCGATCGGCCGCTGTCGGAAATCTGGTACGGACGCCCCGATCTCGTGGGTCGCTACAACGAGACCAGCGTCCATTTCGTGAAAGATGTGTATCGCTTCTCACCGGCCATCGAAGGCAATTTCCTGATGGGACATCACTACGAGATGTTCAACATGGCACGCGTCTTCCGCGAAATGATCAAGACGCGAGTTGAACCGGTTCCTCATCAAGAAATCGTGGAGGTCACCGCCATGCTCTATGCAGGGGCAAAATCGCTGAAAGAGAAGAACCGCCAGGTGGCTCTGGCCGAAGTCATGGGATAGCCTGGCACCTATGCCTTTCAGATTTGTCAGGCTCCCGCTGGAAACTGGACTAGGTGTCCCGGCCCCAGCACCATAGACTCGCCACGCCGACTGGGAACAACGGTTTGTTCCTGTGCGCGGCTGGGAGTCATGCATGGATGTTCGCTCTTCCGAGATTTCGCCTTCCCCGACGTTGATGCTGCAACATCAACGCCGGTGGCACTACGTCGCGCTGGTGGCCGTTGGACTGTTCGTATTCGTGACGAACCTCGGCGGAACGCGGTTGTGGGATGTGGACGAGGCGATCTTCTCCGAAACGGCCGTCGAAATGCTGCACCGCGGTGACTGGGTCACTCCCTATTACAATGGGCACCTGTTCGCCCATAAGCCACCCCTGATGTACTGGTGCCAGATTGCGGCGTTTCAAGTTTTCGGAATCACCGAATTTGCCGCCCGGTTGTTTTCGGCCTTGTTCTGTATTGGAACACTGCTGGTCACCTATGAACTCGGCAAAGCTCTGTTCAATCCTCGAACCGGGTTCTGGGCGGGCATCGCACTGGCTGGCTGCATCAATTATGCGGTGATCGCCCGCGCCGCGACCCCGGACGCTCACCTGACCTTCTTCTGTACTCTCGCGTTGTTGATCCTGGTTCGTGGAACGCGCAGTTCACTTCCAACCATGACGTCCGCAACCAATCCGGACCCAGCCCCCTGGCAGCCAGTCTTGCCGCCGAGTTGGTCGACCTACGCGCTGTCGTACGCGGTGTTGGCTGTGGCCACGTTGGTGAAAGGTCCCGTCGGAATCATCTTGCCGATGGCCGTCTGGGGGATGTTTCTGCTGATCGAGCAACCGGCGGCAGCACGTCGCAAGACAGGCTCGCCGACACTCAAAGATGGTCCACCGACCGGCATACCGCAATCTTTTCTGCGGGCCACGGGGGCTTCCTTGAAATGGTTCCTGTTGCTGTTTTGGCCCCCCTATTTCTGGCAAACGGTCTGGCGAATGCGACCGCTGACCGCAATCCTGGCGGTTGCCTGCATTGCCGGTCCGTGGTATGTGCTGGTCGGTCAACGGACCAATGGCGAATTTCTGCGCGAATTCTTCCTGGTCCAAAACGTCGGACGGGCGTCCTATGCGATGGACAGTCACCAGGGACCGTTCTTCTATTACCTGATCGCCATCTGCATTGGGACCTTTCCCTGGTGCGTGCTCTTCTGGCCGGCCATTGCACAACTGGCTGGCAGCCTTCGCCGCCAGGACCCCACGCGTGCCGGCTATTTGCTGATCACTTGCTGGACCCTGGTGTGGATCGGATGTTTTTCGCTGGTCGCGACAAAACTCTCCAGCTACATCATCCCCGCCTATCCGGCCATCGCCATCGGTTTTGCGGCCCTGGTCGACAGTTGGCTCCGCAGCACGGCGACGATTCCCTTTCGCCCCTGGCTGCGGCGAGCCTGGATTACCTTCACCCTGGTCGCGGTGGTCTGTTTCATTGCCCTGCCAATCACGATGCGGATCCTATTTGATGGAGAACTCAGCCCGGCGTTACTGGGCCTGATCCCGCTGATCGGAGCCCTTGTCGGCTGGCAATTTTCAGAACGCGGTCAGGTCCGCGAGGCGGTTTCGACTCTCGCCATCGTTTCCATACTGTTCGGTCCCGCGACGCTGGGTCTCGCGGTGCTGCCGATTGATGCCCACAAGAATACGCATCTGCTGGGCGAATCGATTCATCAACATTCCATCGGCGCGGCACACGTGGCGACCTACAAATATTCGCCCCCAAGCCTGGTCTACTATTCGCAAATTCCCTTTCACAGGTTACGCAACCGCGACGCCGTCGCCGATCATTTCCGCGATCACCCGCACGATGCCTTTCTGGTGACGTCCGAGAAACATCTGGCAAGCCTCGAGAAATATCTTCCGCCAGGCATTACGACAATCCGCCAGGAGCGGCTGTTTCTGAAGTCGGAAAACGTGGTGCTGTTGGGCCGCGTTCCAGCACAGCACGCGACGTCAGCCGACGTCTCAATGGAGGATGCCAGTCGGTAAAGACCATCCGGCTCATGCTGGTAGCGCGAGTCATTGGGGCTGATGGGAGGGCGAGTCGAATTTCTATCTCCCCTCGCCTCGGTACTCCGGGGAGAGGGGTTGGGGGTGAGGGGCTTTTACGAGCGTCGTTCGATTGGCACTTCAAAGAGACCTTTTCCCCCGGAAAACCCGACTCCACATCATTGGTTGATCGCTCCCCTCACCCCCAGCCCCTTGTATCTTGAAATCTGATGATTCATTCGATCATATGGAACACGGCTTGGCTAAGCCTGCAAAGCGTCGCAATGCGGGTAGCGCCAAGTCGGCCGGTGACAGATCGTCTGCCCCTGGGTCTTCCGAGGCCG
>CAMAVF010000499.1 GCA_945861445.1 Planctomicrobium piriforme
TGACTTGGAAGAACTTCACTTGGAATACCATCTCGCAATCGGTCGAATCAGGAACAAACACCACCTGATCCAAGCTTTTTTTCAGGACGCTCTACTAGACTAAAGTGAAGATCTATAATCTTAACTTCATTGCGCAACGCTCTGTAATGAGATCCGTCGAAGGAGAATAGATGCCTGTTCTTTGAGGGAGGGACTTTTGAGACAAAAAAATGGTGGGACAAAAAGATGAAGATGAAAGGCCAGTTCATTCCGACTTCTTTTTCCTGTTGTGATACACAGCTCGCGAATCAGTAGTCAGCGTTCAACAAACACTGACAGGAAAAAATCAGGGATCGCGTAAACCAACGTATTCTATCTTTTTGCCCCCATGTTTTTGCCATCATTCTGCATCTGATCAATGTGACCGAGTCGCAGAGGAATTGAATGGCAAAAATATGGGGGGGGAAAATATGGGACAATGCGGAGTCGAATGCGAATCCGTGAACTCAGTCTGAGAAGACTATCTTCAATCCGAACTGATCCTCCTTTTTCTTTTTGTCCCATCATTTTTTTGTCCATAAAGGCTTGGTGTCAGAAACCTGAAACGATATTTGGTTCATGGCAACTTTTCTCCTTTGCCGAACGAGTGCTACTCTGCCGAACTGACAGTCGACATGGTAGATCTCACACCTCGTGGGCGCGCAGCGGACTTGTCGTGTAGACGCGTTTCGCACGGTCGAAAGTCCGTGGAATAATGGTGCCGATACTGCGCCCGGCTGACTTCACGCGGAGCGATGAAGGCTACTGTAGCCTTCACGTTCCACGTGAAGTCAGCCGAACTCGCTGTCGACTTGGAAGTCTTCAAACCTCGTCGGGCGCGCAGTCGACTTTGGGCGGTCGCGTCTTCTACGATCAACGGTTTTCGGACTGATGATGCGGATCGTGCGCTCGGCTGACTTCACGCGGAGCGATGAAGGCTACTATCTCATTCTGCGCGCCAGTTCGGGGGCGCACATGGAATTTTCAGATTGTCGGAACTGCTGGCTGGGGTTGGGGTTAGGGTATTTTGAACACTGGAAATGGTGGAAAAACGCTGGATTTTGATGCCTTGGGATTTTGGCTGGAAAAACGGGGGCGGGTAGAACCGGGTCTGGGGCGTCAGGTTCTGCGGGGTGCTCGCGGAGTGAGGCTGTCTGGTGATTCGATTAAGAATGGTGCAGCATGGAACTTGAACTCAACATCGTGAACTTGGCGGATGTGGCGAAGGACATGGGTGTGAGCGGTAAGCGGATCGATCCGTGGGGGCAGTTGACGTTGCAGGCGGAGGGGTTGGTGGGGCGCGGGTTGTCGAAGCTGGAGATCGAGGAGGTCCTGATGCAGTTTGTGCGTAAGCAGGGTTGGCCGGAGAAAATGCGGGCGATGGTGTCGCAGATCGTGCAGCAGGTTCAACAGCAGAAGTCGACTGCCGAGGCGGAAGCCTCGCGGCTGGCGACCGTGGAACAGTTGGAGGTGGTGTCGCTGGCGGACGTCGAGCCGCTGGCCGTGCGGTGGTTGTGGCCGGGAAAGATTCCGCTGGGGACCGTCACCGTGATCTATGGTGAGGCCGCGATGGGGAAGACGTCTCTCGTCTTGGATCTGGCGGCCCGCGTTTCGAGCGGGGCAGCGTGGCCCGATGGGACGCATGGTCCGGGGATGGGAGAGGTGCTGATCCTGAATGGCGAGGATCATCTCGACGAGACGATTGTCCCGCGTCTGAAGGGGGGCGACGCGGATCTGACGAACGTCGCGGCGATTACCCGAATCCAGTTGGGTGCAGGCACTCGGTCGAGCCACCAGCGTCGGTTTAGCCTGGAACGCGATCTGCCCGCCTTACGGGAGCAGGTGGAATCGCTGTGCGCGGGGCAGTTGGTGATCATTGATTCGCTGGAGGCGTTCTGCGGGACACTCGGACGGGCTCAGATACGTGCCGTGCTGGCCGAGTTGGATGACCTGGCCGTGGAATACGGCGTGGCGATCGTTGTGGTGTCGGCGGGGACCAAGTGTGATCTGCCGGTGAAGAATGTCTGGCGGGTGGACTGTGACGTGCTGGATGCGGGGTTACGGTGCTGGGTTCCGGTCCGGTGTAACTGGGGCCCCTTACCGGCCGGGTTGGCGTTTCGGGTGACGTCGGACAAGATTGTGTGGGAGGCTCGGCAGGAGTCACCGACTGCGGATCGCTCGCGCGGGGCAACTTCCCAGCAGGAAAAGAGCCGTCAGTTGAAAGATCAGGCCGAGTGGTTGAAGACCCATCTGGCCGACGGGCCGCTGCCGGCGAAGCAGGTCGTGGCCGCTGCCAGCACGGCGGGTTGGTCCGCGGGTCAGGTGCGCCGGGCTCGCGAAGCGCTGCGGGTGGTGTGTTCTAAGGAGACGACCGCTAACCGGCAGTGGGTGTGGGAATTGCCGAATCGGTCGGATCGGTCTGTGGCGGGACTTGTGAATCTCAATAGGGAGAGACCGAAGATGGGAGTCGAAGATGTCGAAGGTGGCAAAGATGTCGAAGATGTCGTGACGGTGTCGGCATAGGCACGGAGGTCAGGCTGTGCCTGACGTTGGCGGCGTTCGACTGCGAAAAACGACGTTCCCTGCTGCCGTAGAAAGAGCGTCAGGCACAGCCTGACCTACGCCACTACGAGGAATGCTCGGAGTTGGGCGTCGAAGATGTCGAAGATTGCCCGCGTTCTGGCGAAACGCGGCTACGGCGCGTCAGTCGCAGTGACTACACTTACGCAGCATTTCAAGTGCCGGTAGCATACCCTATCGTGCATCCGAACCTGTTTTACGGTCATGCAGATCGAAAAGCGAAATGCAACGTCCACAAGCGTCAAGCTGATTGTATTGAGACATGGCCGTCGAGTTTGATCCCTACTACAAATGGCTCGGAATTCTCCCTAAAGATCAGCCGCCCCATTATTACCGACTGCTGGGGATTGAAGTCTTTGAGAATGACGTGCAGGTCATTGAATCTGCCGCGGACCGGCAGTTGAGTTTCCTACGGAAATATCAATCCGGCGAGTATGCATCGCCTTGTCAGAAGTTATTGAACGAAGTTTCCCGCGCGCGATTGTGCCTGCTCAAATCGTCAACCAAGTCGGCTTATGACGCCACCCTGCGAGAGCAACTGGAACGAGATGACCCGTTTGCAGCGATCATCGACGAGTTCTCTGAGGATGCTCTGCCACCTCCTCAGAAGGCACGGAAAAAAGTTCGGTCCGGATCCAGTCAGAAAAAAGCGGCTCGAAATGAATTCCTCATTCCAGCAGCGGTCGGTGGAGGCTTGCTGATTCTTGCGGTGGCCGTGTTCGTCTTCTTCCGCGGTGGCCGACCCAACCCCCCCGCCGCTCCGCGGCCCGACAGTCCGGCCCCTGTGATTGCGGCGCCTGCGAACCCCGTCAATCGTTCGCTTGAGTCACCACCCGACCGCAAAACCACACAGAACACAACCCCGCCAGCGTTCGCCAAAAACATCGATCTGCTGCCTCGCTTGAAGCCCGAACACCAGCTGGTGGGCGAGTGGAAAATCGCTCCGAACCGCCTCGAGACCGTCGGTTACCTGATGTCTCGACAGATCAAATTGCCCGTGGACCCGCCGGTTGGCGAGTACACAATTCATCTGCGGGGCACACGCCTGGAGACGCCCGGCGCAGAGGAGACTCTTCTCGGACTGATTGTCGTGTATGGCGACCGTCGTGCGCTGGTCGCGATCGATATCGGGCTCAAGACGGGCGTTTCTGGGATCCATCTTGTCGACGGGATCCGCTGGGACAACAATCAGACAGCGTTGCCGGGATTTCAAACGCAGATTGGCCGGCCATTTGACCTGGACGTCATCGTGCGTGAGCACGGGATTGAAGCCCGCGTGGACGGCCGGACGGTCATCGACTGGCAGGGATCTCCCTATCAACTGTCTCTCGGGTACGGTTGGACGAACTCGGCCGATGGTCAATTATACTTCGCGCGGCAAGGAATGAGGTCTTGGCGAGGCGTTGGTTTTTTGGGATGATGGGTGTTGGTGTCTGATGGGGAATGGGCAGGATGAGTGAGGGGTCAAGGATGACTCGACTGACGTTTTCTGAGGAAGATCGGCTGCGG
>CAMAVF010000500.1 GCA_945861445.1 Planctomicrobium piriforme
GTCAGCCCGGACGGAGTTCGCTGGACGAAACTTGATGTGCCGCCGCTCGCGTCCAGCGACGAATCGAGCCTGGTGTATGACCGGAAAAACCGGCGATTTCTGGCGTGGCTGAAGACGGGGAACAAATACGGCCGGGCCCACAACCTGACCATCAGTGAAGATTTTAAGACCTGGTCGAAGCTGCAACTGTCCTACGGAGCGGACGCGGAAGATCAGCCGCTGGCATTAAAAGTCATTCGCCAGCGAGTCAATAACCGCGGTCTGTCGCGGCCGGTGTATGTCGATGAAGATCCCGCCTTGGGAAAACCGGTCCGACCCGGTCCGCCGACGTGGCGGGCCGAATGCTATTACATCGGCGTCCACCCTTACGAAGGCTTGTATATCGGCTTTCCATCGATGTTTTATCCGACGGGCGTCGACGCCAACGGCACCAACTGCGACGGCTTCGACGTGATTCAACTGGCCGCCACGCGCGACCTGTTGAACTGGACCCGGCTGGGTGACCGTGAGCCGTTCATTCCGCCCGGCCGCATTGACAACGGGCTGGTCGGCGTCTGGGATCGCATGCAGATGTTCGCCACGGAACCGATCGTGCGGGACGACGAATTGTGGATCTACTATAGCGCACTCAAATGGCGTGACGACCCCTACGAATTCAACCCGGACCGCAGCCGGCGCGACCCGAAATCCCTCTCGACCGAGGAACGTGCCGATCAGGCGGAAGGCATGGGCGCGATCAGTCTCGCTGTCCTACGACGCGACGGATTCGTATCGCTCGATGCCGGCGAAAAAAGCGGAACGATCACCACGAAACCATTCAAGTGGACGGGCAACAAGCTTCTCGCCAACGTGATAACCAAACCACAGGGCGAGCTGCGTGCGGAAGTGCTTGACGAGCAAGGGCAGGTGCTTGCCGTTTCCCAGCCTTTGGTCGGTGATCATCCGCGGAGCGAATTCCGATGGAGCCAAGGTGTGCTCGATTCGCTGAACGGACGGCAAGTCAGCCTGCGATTCACGGCCCGCGACGGCAGCTTCTATGCCTTCTGGATCAGCAACTGATTCGAGCCGCCAATGAGCAAGAATCTCGGAGAGAAAACAAAGATGTGAACCGTCGTTCTCGGTTCTTGACACCTTTTTGTGGTCCCTCGAGGAAATGAGCCGTATTGAACGTGCATTAGATTACTGGAAGAAGTGACAACGATTAAGAATAACGAAACGACAATCAAAGTTGTAGAAGTGCATACGATTGGAGATCGACTCATTGTCGCTGGGCAACTTCTAAGCGGTGAAGTTGAACAAGAAATGATGCTCGAATCGGATACGAACTTAAGGTATGAAGTATCCGGTGTCGGTTTTGTTTCGCCAGAAGGTCATTCGGCCGGTAGGCGTGCATTGACATGTAACCGACCACGAGTACCGTTAGCAATTGTGGTGGGGGCCTGTTCGCGGGAATCCTGCCGTGGTGGGGGGCGAATCTTCGCTATGGTGGTTTGACATCTTTGGCGGCCTTCAACCTGCGTTGGGCTCGGCGAAGTCGGGTGCGGTCGGCGGCGTTTCGGCGTTCTTCGACTCGAGTCGAGATAGCCCCGCAGGCGATTCAGCACGGGCACCGACTCGGCTTGACGCAGCACGAGACGTTGTTCGGCCGTCAGGTGCCGGGCTCGATCTTCGATGTCGTACAACTGCCGGATCATGGCCAGCAGGATAGTTGCCTGCTGAGGATGACTCAACCGGCATTCGTGAATCTTGCGTCGCGCGTGAGCCCAGCAGGCCGCGAACTCGATGCGCAGATCGCTCCGCACTTCGATCTGTTGAAAGCCCGACCAGCAATCGGCCAGCAGCGTGCCGCGAAAGTTCGACAACACATCATCTGGACCGTAGCGCCGGCGGGCCACCGTGAAGTCGAACACGTTGATCGGCAACGTCACTCCACGATACGCCCACATGCGGGCCTCCAGGCTGGGCTTCCCTTTCTCGAGCGCCTCTTTCAAGACTTCCTGTTGACGTCGCGAACGCTCGGACTGGTCGTCCAGTTCCGGCAGCACCTGGGGAGTGATCAGCGTCACGCGGGTCTCGTCGCAACCGATCACGGTGTCGGTCAGCAGTTGCTGGCGATAGTAGTTCGCCAGGGGCCGCACCACGTATTCGGCGGATTGCAGAATGTTCTCCAGTGTCGACTGCGAAGGACCCCAGCCACTGCTGGCGAACTGGTCCTGCTGGCGATAGAGCGGAGTGTGATAGGCATACTTGTCCGTGGCGATTTCCACCGCCACGCTGGTGTCGAAGCGATTGCCTTCCACCAGGCCGGCGAGGCGTTCCGGCTGGGCGATACCACACTGCGGCTGACCCGGGCAGGCGTACTTCAAATACTTCGTGACGCGTACGCGGAGTTTCGGCCGCTCGAACTCCAGGGTCTCGGTGGTGTCGAAGCCGATGACGACTCGCTCGCCGTGCGTCGCGCAGTGTGAGACGGATTCCGGTACGGGAGCGGTCACTGCGTAACGCGGCAGATGCGCGGGCAGTTGCTCGTTGCGCGACGCCTTCTTCCGCCGCGTCCGGCGAACGGTATACTCCAGCACGATCTGCTGGGCTTCCTCCAGCCCGGCGGCCTCGGCGTCACGGGCTGGTTCGTCAGTCCCCGCTGGTTCGTCGCTGCCGAAGTCCAGCTTCTGCTGCTGCGGATCGTCGATGACGCGCTCGGACTTCTGGCCATATAGCCGCTGCGTCAGCTTCTCGATCGACAGCTTCAGTTCCGCGACTTCCCGCGAGAGACCATCTCGCGATTCCTGCAGATCGAGCATCGCGCGAGACAGCTCGACGACGAGTGCCCGGGCGGCTTCCAGATCCTTCGGAATGTGAGGTGCGTCCGGCATGCCCTGCTTACGTCAACCGCTGGGCAGCCGTGAGAAGACTTGGAAAGAATTCCACAGAAAAGAGTCGGCGGCGGAAGCTCGTCTCCGCCGCTGAGTCACACCGACTTGCGGCGTGACTCACGGGGCGACAGCGGGACTCGTGGCGAACGCTGCTTCAGCAGACGACGTGCAAGCCGAAATCGGGGACGATGCGGCGGGCCGCACGGGCGACTGCGAAACCACGCGGACGGGCAAGAACGTGTGCCGCGGTGCTGAATCACAGGCTGTCGTGCCCGTTTCCTCAACGACCCGACCCGCAGCGAGTTTCCGACGCCACAAATAAAACGCGGAGACAGAGACACCCTCCACATCGCAGAAACCAGCAACGGTCATCCCCAACGCCGAAAACCGCCGCAACCGCACAACCCACTCCCGACGCTTCACGCCAACCACGCCACGTCCCATGATCCACGACTCCACAACAGGCCACAGGGAATTTCATTCCACTCAGCCTACGGGGACAGTCAAGAATGGTTGTGGGAGACGGTTACAGCTTGTGATCGTTTCTTGATGGCGTCGGCTTTCGTCCGCATTTGTTAGTTATTTCGATCTCTCGATTCAACAATCAGCGAAAGGGTGATTTGAAAGAGTCCCATCAATAACCCGACAGCTCCTATCAATTTACCTCGGCTGAAAATCAACCAATAGCTTCCCATCACGATCAGCATCATGCCGCAGCACCTTAGCATCCAATGATTGAATTTTGGCGTAGCCACTTTTAATTCCACTGTAAAGTGATAAGGATTGGCTAGAGCGGTTTCATCTTGCGACGTCCGGCATTTCGCAATGCAGCGAACGAAATCCCACTGAGCTTGCCTCAGTGGGATTTGGGCTTTTGCACTACGTTTGGCGAGTTAAGCGAAACGTAGTGCAAAGGCCCGAATCCACCGAGACAAGCTCGGTGGGGTGACATTGGCCATTGGTTCTGCACTCCACAGGCCGGAACTCTCAAAGTTAAACCGCTATAGTGCGTCGTCCAGTCTAAAAGTTCGGGTTGCCAGCATTGAAGATTTTAGGGAACCTTCGCCTTACAAGGAGGTTCCGATGAACAAGAAGTACATCGTACGGCTCACGGATGAAGAGCGGAAGGTATGTGAAGCGGTCATCAAGGATCAGAAGGGCAAGTCGGAGAAGTTGCGACGTGCCCAGATTCTGCTGAAGGCGGATGTCGATGGTCCTGGGTGGAAGGATG
>CAMAVF010000501.1 GCA_945861445.1 Planctomicrobium piriforme
ACCGCAGCCGATCTTCCTCAGAAAACGTCAGTCGAGTCATCCTTGACCCCTCACTCATCCTGCCCATTCCCCATCAGACACCAACACCCATCATCCCAAAAAACCAACGCCTCGCCAAGACCTCATTCCTTGCCGCGCGAAGTATAAGATGACCGTCTTATCCCCGTCCAGCACACTTGCTGGATGCTGGATAACGCAGAGACAAGGATTGTTCGGAGTAAATGATCACGACTGTTTCCCTGGCGATCGACAGCGGGTGCCGACTGTTCTTAGGAACACGCCTCGCCGATCAAGAGTCACACAGACAATCTAGGTCACGAAACCGGTCTCGCTGGGGAGGCAAGCAAGTTTTCACATTTCTGACGGGAACTCTTCCAGTCGTGGTGCATAACTGCCCAACTTTGCGGACTGTAGCGACGGAAGGCAAAATATCATGGTCGACGGCTCTCAACTCCACCCGGTTGCTGTGTCGATTCGATCGGGATACGATTCGCCTGAGAATTGTTAGGATGTTGAGTTACCCGACCCAAGCCCCCCCCGCGTTCTTCCACAATCGAGCTGCCGTGTCATCACGTTTGAATGTCCGCTTGAACCGCCTCAGCCTGGCGAATCCCATCCTGGTAGCCTCGGGAACGTTTGGTTACGCCCGTGAAATGGCCGCGTTTGCGAACTTTTCCAAACTGGGTGGCGTGATTCCCAAGACGATCACGCCACACCCAAGAGCAGGAAACCCCACACCGCGAACTGTGGAAACGGCGAGCGGGATGCTCAATTCGATTGGACTCGACAACGATGGCTTGGAGGCCTTCATCGCCAAGCATCTGGATTATCTGTTGTCTTTAGGCACCGCAGTGATTGCCAACATCGCGGGCCAGAATCCAGAAGAATTCGTCGCGATGGCCGAGCGTCTCGGCCAATATGACAAGCTGGCGGCAATTGAATTGAATATCTCGTGTCCGAATGTCAGCCATGGTGTCGACTATGGGACCGATCCCGCCAAGACGACCGAAGTCGTCCGCCGGGTCCGCGAGGCTTGTCCGTTACCCATCATTGCGAAGCTGACCCCCAACGTGACCAGCATCGTCCAGATCGCGCAGGCGGCGGCCGACGGGGGTGCCGACGCCGTGTCGCTGGTCAATACGTTCCAAGGCATGGCCATCAACTGGCGCAAAAGAACCCCCATACTCGGGAACATCATCGGCGGTCTCAGCGGCCCGGCCATCAAGCCGCTGGCTCTGCGCATGGTCTGGCAGGTGGCCCAAAAGGTCAAGATCCCCATTATCGGGGTCGGTGGCATCAGCAATCTCGACGACGTGATGGAGTTCCTGGTGGCCGGTGCCTCGGCCGTCCAGATTGGGACGGCCAATTTCTACGATCCCACGCTGGCCACGCGGCTCGTCGATCAACTCGACGAAACAATTGCCGCGGAAGTCTGTCAGCATGTTTCCGAATTGGTCGGAACATTGAAGACGAAGTCGCCCTAACAAAACCGGTTGTGGGAAGTTCAGGACCGCGATATTTCACGCGGTTCTGAAATGACGCAGAGGTTTTGTTAGAGTTTATAAGTATGTGAATCACGCCGAACCTTGGCTACGGAATTTCATCTATCCACACGTTGCGTCCGCGTTTTGAGAACCATCAATGCGAGTTTTATCAGGCATTCAGCCCACTGGACGTTTTCATTGGGGCAATTACTTCGGTGCCATCCGGCAGTACATCGCCCTGCAGAACAACGAGCAAGCATTCTACTTCATTGCCGATCTGCACGCGTTGACGACGGTGCGAGATCCCCAGTTCCTCCGGGCGAACATCCAGGATGCGGCGCTCGATCTGCTGGCATTGGGACTGAACCCCGACCAGGCCGCCCTGTTCCGCCAGTCCGATGTTCCCGAAGTCTGCGAGCTACAATGGCTGCTGATGACCGTCACGCAAATGAGTCTCCTGGAGAAATGCGTCTCGTACAAAGATAAAAAAGCGAAGGGTCTGCCGGCCGACGCGGGGCTGTTTACCTATCCGGTGCTGATGGCCGCCGACATTCTGTTGTATGACAGCGATATCGTTCCCGTCGGTGGCGATCAGATTCAACACATCGAAGTCACGCGCGACATCGCCCAACGCTTTAACAGTATCTTCGGTGAAGTGCTGGTTCTGCCCGACGCCAAAACCCTCGACGAGTCGGCCAAGGTCCCGGGCGTCGACGGCGAGAAAATGTCGAAGAGCTACGGCAACACCATCGAACTGTTTCCAGGCGAAAAGCCCCTGCGTAAGCGGATCATGTCCATCAAGACGGATACGACTCCCGTCGAATCACCCAAAGATCCCGACACATCCTCGATCTATCAGCTTTATCAGTTGTTCGCGTCGCCGTCAGACCAAGCCGCGTTGGCCGCCAAGTACCGAACGGGCGGCATGGGTTACGGCGAAGCCAAGCAGGCCCTCTTCGAAGCCGCCTGGTCGCATTTCGCCGAAGCCCGGGCTCGCCGCGAACGATTCGCCGCCGACCCCGCGACGGTGGAAGACATCTTGAAAGCGGGAGCTCAGCAGGCTCGTGCGAAGGGGGCTGAAGTTCTGGACCGCGTCCGGACAGCCTGTGGTTTACCCAGCCGGAAATCCAATCTGTAATGTGCTCAATGAGAATGCTCGGCATCGGGGTATGTCCCAGCCCGCACTTCATTGATGTAATCCTTAAAAGCACGTTGGGCCTCTGTTCGCAGGTCGGCGAATCGTTTGAGGTATTTCGGGTTGAAGCCGGCCGTCAGGCCCAGCATGTCGGGCGTGACCAGAACCTGGCCGTCGCAATCGGGCCCGGCGCCGATCCCGATGGTGGGGATGGAGACCGTAGCAGTGATTTCCTTCGCGATTTCTCGCGGAATCAGTTCCAGCACGATGCCAAATGCACCTGCATCCGCTGCCGCTTTGGCGTCGTTCAACAGTTGCTCGCGATCGCGTTGGATGCGGTTCATGCCGCCGTATTTCAGCATCGATTGCGGCTTCATTCCCACATGCGCCATGACCGGGATTTCCGCATTGCTCAGGCGGCGAATTGTTTCAGCCTGGTTAACGCCCCCTTCCAGCTTGACCGCCGTAGCCCCAGTTCGCTTGATGATTTCCCCGGCATTGCGGATGGCCTCTTCCGGGCTGATATTGAACGTCAGGAAGGGCAGGTCGACGATGACGAGTGCCGACTTGACCGCGCGACAGACCATCTCGGCATGATAGATGATTTCATTCAGCGTCACGGGCAGAGTCGACGACTTGCCTTGCACGACCATGCCCAGTGAATCGCCCACCAACACGGCGTCGATTCCTGACTCATCCAGAATGCCCGCCCACAGAAAGTCATACCCCGTCAGTACGGCGAGCTTCTCGCCCCGCTGTTTGGCACGGACAAAACGAGGAACGGTCATCGGAACACGTTCGGTCGGGGACGGAGATGGCTTCGCGGCGTCGGTCATGGGGAATTATCACACTCTTGGCGGTTTTTCTGGAATGGCCCTCCATTCAACCTTAACGGAATCGAGGCCAATTCTGAAGCGGAATTGATGGTCATTATTCTTCCGAAAAGACGAACGGCACCATAGACTTCGCGGACTTGTGTCAGTGCAAGTCCCGGAAAACAGGGAAGACGGAGAACGTGTTCACACCAATTCTCCGCACCTTTAAATTCTTTGGCCTCTTCGACTTCTTTGCCCCCTTCGTAAGATGGGCACTCCTGCCCGTCTCTTCGTTCGGCCTAACAAAATGGGCTGACAGGGTGCGCATCCTTGTAGTCGACTGACAACTGCTGCCCGTTCCATCGACTCTCAACTTTCACCCATCAATTCTCTCGCCGACATCTTCGACATCTTCGACATCTTCGACTTCTTTGACTTCTTTGATCCCTTGATTTCTGCGTCCTTGCATGTCTGTGGGACGGGCACTCCTGCCCGTCTCCGTTTTCAACCTCCCCAATACCGACGGGCAAGAGTACACGTCCTACCGCCAAGAACCCACGTTAGTTTTTCGCGTTCCCTTTGATTTCTTTGTTCCCTTTGGCCCGAAATCGTAGCATTCATCCGCCGATTCGCCTTAATGCCTGTTTGAGAATGGAAGATTCGGGAG
>CAMAVF010000502.1 GCA_945861445.1 Planctomicrobium piriforme
CCACGCTGTCGGCCTTGATCGACAATTCGAAGCTGGACTTGGTCGCGTCGGCGCGATCAAGTGAGAACTTGCCGCTTACTTCATTGAATCGGCCATGAATCCAACTGATGTCTAGATGACGCGCTTTGAAGCTGACCGAGGAATGGACCAGATCAAACGTGTAATCGTCCGCAGCCAGGGCCGTCTGGGTGATCGCATAGAGGCTCAATCCGACGACGACCGACGTCAACAATGCAGAAAAATAGCGGCGCATAGTTCGTTCCTTCCAAAGAGAATCTTCGAGGCTGTTGGTTCACCGTGTGACCGGCACGCTTGCCCGGTATGGTATTCCCGTTTGGATCGCGAGTAAAGCAGGCACTCATGCCAGAATGTCGCGGATGACGTGTCCATGAACATCGGTCAGACGGAAGTCGCGACCGCCGTAGCGATAGGTCAGCTCTTCGTGGTCGATGCCGAGTTGATGGAGTACCGTCGCCCACATGTCGTAGACCGTGCATTTCTTTTCGATCGCATAGTAGCCCAGATCGTCGGTCGCACCGTAGATCGTTCCGGGTTTCACACCGCCACCGGCGAGCCATACGCTGAAGCCGTAGGGATTGTGATCGCGGCCATCGCTGCCCTGCGAGAACGGCGTGCGGCCAAATTCGCCGGCCCAGACGATCAGCGTTTCGTCCAGCAGCCCACGGGCCCGCAGATCGGCGATCAGGGCCGCAATCGGTTGATCCACTTGTAAGGCCATCGCTCCGTGCCCGGCCTTGAGCGCTCCGTGCTGATCCCACGGATTGGGGGCTCCCCCCGCACCAATACCCTGAGTCAGGCAACTTAGCTCAATGAACCGCACACCGCGCTCGACGAGTCGTCGTGCCAGCAGACACTGCCGCGCGTAGGCCGCCTTCTCCGGCACCGGCGAGTCGAGGCCGTAGAGCTTCTGAGTCTGTTCGGTCTCACCCGAAATGTCGCAGAGTTCGGGCACGGCGCTCTGCATCCGGAATGCCGTTTCATAGTTCTGGATTGCGGCGTCCACTTCCGGGTCGGCAGCGGTGGACTTGAGAAATGGCTGATCAAACTGTTTGACGAAATCGAGACGGCTGCGCTGTGCCGCCTTGGAATTCAGCGGCCGGATGTTGCGAATCGCTTCCTGTTGATCGGCCTTCAGAATCGAACCCTGGTGCTGACTGGGCAGGAACCCGTTACTAAACAAGCTGACTCCCCCGTGGGGAGCGACAGCCGTGCCGCTCTGCAGGACAACATATCCCGGCAGGTCGCGATTTTCCGTGCCAAGGCCGTATGCCGCCCAGGCCCCGGCACTGGGGTAGCCCATGATCGGGAATCCCGAATGCATAAAGAAATTCGCCTGAGCATGCTCATTGAGAGCGGATGTCATCGAACGAATGACGGCGAGTTCATCGACGACCTTGGCGACATGCGGAAACATGCTGCTGACCGGAATGCCGCTTTTCCCTGACGGGGAAAACTCAAACGGACTGGCCATGATATTGCCGTTGTTGTTGAACATTGTCCGTTCAATCTTGACCGGCATCGGCTTGCCATGATCCTGCTGCAGTCGCGGCTTGGGGTCGAACGAATCGACATGCGACACCCCGCCGGACATAAAGCAGAAGATGACATGTTTGGCGCGTGGAGCATGATGCGTTTTCTTCAACGCGGCCCCAACTGGCAGTTCAGTCGGCGCGGCGTGGCCGGATTCGGCAAGCAGTCCGGCTAACGCGTACGCGCCAAAGCCCGTCGAACAGGTCTGCAACATGTGGCGACGTGATATGGGCCGCGGGACATTGTTATGACGGAGCATGGAGGGTTCCTACTTCACATAGATGAATTCTTGAAGTGTGAACAAGGTATGGGCAAGTTCCGTCCAGGCTGCCAGATTGTCTTTGAGATCTGGCACTGTTCCGAATGACGCGATTTCCGTTTCTAAGGCTTGGATGCGTGTACGCTCGCGGGCGACTGTTGTTCGATCCGATTCGGTTAACGCGGCTAGCACCTGTGCTTCGGACACGAAGTAAGGCGCGGATTGGGATGTGGCCTGGATCTCCTCGGCGGTCAATGCCCGGTCATACAGCTGCGCTCTCAGAATTCGTCCCGCGAGCATGCGATTGCCGCCGGCCGGCAGGTGGCGAATTCCAAACCCGATCACCGCCTCGCCGGTTTTGAATTCAAACGGCCCCTGGCTTTGATACGGCTTACCGTAGGGCTGCCCGTTGCGATAGCCGACGATCCGACCATCTGCGTGATAGGCAATCGCCACATGCACGGCTTGCTTGGCGGCGTCTTGGTCAGCCGGTCCGTTAAACGACTGAGTGCGCGTGAACCCGTCACTGCCCGCCATCCACTGACGCGGCGCTTGCTCTGCAAATACGATGGCGTCGAACACAGCGCCGTTGGGGGTCTGAATCGTCATCACGCCGCCGCCCGATTGATCCAGGCTGCTGAGTTGCACCCAGGCTTCGAGCGTCTTGGCTTTGAGAGTCTGTTTGATCGGTGCTGTGATGACGTAGGCCTGTTTATTGACGACAAGCGCATCCTTATCGATCTGTGCTCCCCCGTGGGCGGTGCCGTGGGCCTGGCCGATTGCATCCTGGAGATCGCCTTCGAATTCCCAACGGCCGATCGGTTTGGGAACGGGTTCTTCGGCGCCGCCGGTTTTCGATTTGGCCTGCTCGATCAGTCGAGTCCGTACTGGGCCGAGCAATTCGCTGACTGCCATCTGGCGATAGTCAAGTTCCTTTCGCAACGCGGCAACCTGCGCTGCCACGACGGCGTGATTAACTTTCGTGTCCGACAGGTATGTTCGCAGTCGTTCGACCTCGTGGGAGTCCGGCAGGCGGCCGAACGCCCGGGCGAACATCGCATAAATCCGACCGTCATCTGAGGTCACCTGTTTATGGTTCAACATGCTGGCGGCCCACGAAGCAGCCAGTTCGGTCACTCGCGGATCATTGAGCATCGTCAACGATTGGGCCGGGACGTTCGTGACATCTCGGCGTCCCGTCGTCGTGAAGGGCTCGGGAAAGTCGAACGCCCGGAGAAACGGATCCAGCTCGTTACGTTGAACGCGGACGTAGACGCTGCGGCGATTCGCATTCCCATCGACTGGCGGACCAAACTGCTCGGCCAGCAGCATCTTGCCGGAGACAACCAGCAACGCGTCGCGGATCGATTCGGCCTCCAGCCTGCGGACTCGCGCGTGCGACAGCAGTCGATTGTCCGGGTCGATCTCCGGAGCACGGGCTGACGGCTCAGAAGCGAGCTGCCAGGTCTTCGACGTCACCATCAAACGGATGGCCTTTTTGATCGACCATTTTCGAACGGTGAACTCCGTGGCGAGGTAATCCAATAATTCGGGATGAGTCGGTTCTTGGCCCAGACGGCCGAGATTGTCGGGCGTGGGGACGATCCCGCGGCCAAACACGTGATGCCAGAGGCGATTGACAATGACGCGCCGGGTCAGCGGGTTGTCATCGCGAAGCAGGTCTTCCGCCAATTGCAACCGTCCGCTCTGTTGAGTCTTGTAGGGAGTCGCATCGATCGCCTCGAGGAAGCGACGCGGCACGGTCTCACCCGGCTGTTTGTGATTTCCGCGAACGAAGAGGGGCTGGTCGCGGCCAATCGTTTCTTCCAACCCAGGAACGCGGGTGGGTGTGACGACTTCTTCTTCGAGTCGACGATACTCAGTCACCAGTGGGCGGACGGAGGCCAACTTGTCGAGTTGATTGGGCAGCACGCCTTGTTTCAAGCAGGCGTTCAGTAAACTGGCCTGGGCATCGGTGGCGGAATTATCCCGCCAGGCGTTTACCGCGGCGGTGATGGCTGCGACATAGCGGTCCGCCACATCGTTGATAGACTCAGGAGGCTTCTCCGCCGTAATTTCAAATAGGGGATCGAGAAACTCGCGAGGTTCCGGCGGTGCGGGCTCGCCCTTGCGGACGATGATGGCTTCGCGGATGCCGAACCACGAGCGGGCCGAGTTATTGACCATCAGCGGGGCATCCTTCCCCGTGGTGATTTCAAGATGCATGTTGTCGCCGTTCCAGTAGCTCAGGTCGAACTTCTGCCAAGTCCATTCGGGAGTCAACTG
>CAMAVF010000503.1 GCA_945861445.1 Planctomicrobium piriforme
CGTCTTCTGTCAGTTGGATCCGCAACCAAGCCATGCTTTACATCCCTGTAGCCCGTGGAAACATCGACGATCTTCCTGACCGTCACGAGGGAGATGTACCACAAATCCAAATAACCGAAAAGGTCTCATTCATGACCGTGCGTGGTATAGTAAACCGTGGGCTAGCGCCCAGCGGCTGATTGAGTTTGGAGGCAGTTCAGCGTCACTCAGACGCTAACATTTACGATCGCGGACGATCAACGACTCTCTTTGCCACTGCGCGGCCTTAGTTGGACCTCCGCTTGGCTCGGGCCTTGGCTTGCTCGAAGGGATCCACCACCGGCGCGGCGGGCGGCGGCGTCTGTACGGCGGCCGTCGTGATTGGTGCCGGTTGGGCCGTGGGTGTTACGGGTGATGGCCTGGACACAACAGAGCGGACAGGTTGCGGCCTGGCCATCGTGACGCCTCGTGCCGACGGAAGCACAGGCCCCACCGCGTCAATGAACTTCTCCCACAACGACAACCGGCGCCCGGCAATCTCCAATATCAGGAGCAAAATGCTCAACAAAAACAGCAGCGCGGCTAATGGCCAACTGGTCGACGCGCGGGGTGGATCGGCCAGGACTTCAATGGGATTGACTCGCGCTTTGCCGCCGGTCTTATCAGCCAATGATTTCAGCACGGTCATCCCACTGTTGGCGGCAGCACGCGGGGCGAATTCCGGTGAATAGGGCAGGGTCACCGTCGGTCCACGCACAAAATTCTTCGCCCCCAGCTTCACCAACGGCCGGTACGTGCCGGTCTGCGACAGCTTAAACCGTGCCTGCAGCGTGTTGACTCCCTGCCACTCGAAGGGGATCTCGAGCAGTTTCTCGCGTTCGTCGCCCGGAGGCACGACCGTCAGCACGGGAGATTCAACGACCTGCTGGCCGGGACGATCTGGATCCAGTTCCAGGGTGACCAACGCATCTTGACCCTCATGCACGACTTTCAGGAACGCTTCATCGGGTTGATCTCCCCCGAGCAACCAGCGGGCGTGAGTCACCAGGAAGTCGCTGTAGTTGTCCCAGCGACCAAATTGACCGGAGTAGGATCCATCGACTTCCACCGTCACCGCGGCGGCACGGCCCAGACCTAGATACCAGAAAGCAGACCAGGGAGCGGCGTATTCGTCTTGCGACACCACCCCCAGCGTGGCGTTTGGTTTCAGATAACTCAGGTTGTATCCGTCGACGCTGGGAAAGGCCCCCGGCTTGAGTTCCCCCATCAATCGAGCGTCGGTCAGCAGCCGGCCGCTGATGCCGTTGGGCTGAGTTTTCTCGTCCTTTTTGACAAAACTGCTACGCGCGATGCTCATCGTGTCTTCGGTAAACAATCGCGGCAATTCTTCGGCGTCGGTCGTGAACATGATGTTGCCGTGACCCAGCTTGGCAATGTCCTTCAACAGGGCCGCGTCGACGTCGGTATCATTGCCCAGCCCAATCACGCTGGTGGTAATGCCGGCCTGTTCGTACTTCGCCAGCAAGGTGCGATAGTCGCCTGGTTCTTCGCTGTCTTGAGCGTCGGAAAACAGGATGATGTGCTTCGTGAGTTGCTCGGCCTTCAGCAGTTGGTCTCCCGCCGCGACAAGGCCCTCGTAGACGAAAATGCCGCCCCCCTGACTCTGAATCTTGAGGACCTTGCTGGCGATGGCCTCGGGGTCGTCGACCGGCGTCAAGGCCTGGATGACATGCGGCTGACTGTCGACCGCGATCACCGCCACGCTGTCTCCCGCAGACAGCATCCGCACGCATTCCGCAGTCCCCAGGTCGGCCAGATCCATCTTGGTTTTGCCCCCTTTGACGGGGAGCGACATACTGCCCGAACGATCCAGAACGATGGCCATCGCGAGGCTCAGTTTGCGGTGTTCCTGCCGCATTTCCATCGACACCGGCAGCACTGCATCCAGCGGACTCTTGAAATACCCACCCGTGCCAAAGCTACGTTCCCCGCCGGTCAGCATTAGCCCGCCTCCCAGGTCTTCCACGAACTGGGCGAGACGCTCCATCTTCAGGCGGCCCAGATCGCGGGCGGGGATGTTTTCCAGAATCACCGCGCGATAGCGTTCCAATGCATCCTGAGTCAGCGAATGGGTCGCTGCCCGAGCAACGTCCACCGGCAGCTTGGCAGATCGCAGGGCGCGAACGCAGTTGTCCTCCTGACCGTCCTGGTTGAGTACCAGCAGCCGCTGCCCCGCTTCGACGCGGACCACCCCCGCCCCGCGGTTGTTTTCCGGCAGCGGGTCGCCAGCCACTTCCAGCTTGACTTCGTAGGTGTGCAGTCCGCCGCTGTCCAGCAAATCCCGAAACAGGATCTGATTGGATCCATGCGAAAAGTGCCGCGTCTGGCTGGCGATCGTCCGACCTTCTCGCGAGACGGTGACTTTCCCGTCCGCCTCTTTGTCGGCATAAATCACGGCTGAGAACTGAAACGGCTCACGCGGCGATACGGTCTCCGGCAACAACACGGCTTCCACCGCCAAGTCACCGGTGCGGATCCGCTCGAAACCCCGGTAGTCGATCGGGACCTGCAGTTCCTGGGCCCGTCGAGCCGCCGTCGTGACAGGGGACCCGTTGGATTCGCCATCCGACAGCACCAAAATCCGCGACGGCCGGTAAGGATCAACCAGATTCAAGGCGGTCTGCAGGCCGGCCTCGAGATCGCTCCCGTCTGGCAGGATCTGCTTGGTGTAGCCACCACCCGTGAGAACCGCGGTTCGCGACAGCATCAACTCCACGGCGGATTCTTGTCCGAACGTCACGATGCCGACACGATCTCCAGCCCCGCGACCTTTCAGCAAATTCGTGAGCAGTTCGACAATGCGAGTTTCGGATTCCGGCGTCATTGATCGCGAACGATCCACGACGGCGACAACATCAATGCCACGGCCGCCAAGGTCCCATTCGGGTGCTGTCAGCACCAGCAGCAGTAGCAACAACTGCACGGCTCGCAGCCAACCGGTCGCACCGCGCACTCGCCCCCAGCGCCAAAACACAAAGCCCAGCGGAATCCCGAGCAAAAACAGCTCGGGATATTGGAACCGCACAGGAATGGAATACCAGTCAAACATGGTTCAGGAACGAACTTCCGTGATGATTCTCATAAACTCCTCAGACATGGTACGGCTGAGACAACAAACTCCACAAGAGGAGCAGGGCATTCGACACTGCGTCCCACATCGCCCTTATGTTAAGCTATTCATGGCGGCTCAATGATCGTGATGGCAACGCGGGGTAGATGAGGGATCTTTCATGCGTTTTGGACAGTTGACGTTCCTGCTGTTGCTGGGTCCCACCTGGTTGCCAGCCGCGGATCAGACGAACGACAAATTCTTTCAGTCGGCAGTCGAGCCGCTGCTGGTTCGACGCTGTCTCGAATGCCATTCTGCTGAGGCTCGCGGTGGGTTGGATTTGCGGACGCGCGGATCGCTGCTAAAAGGGGGCGAGACGGGCACCGTGATCGTCCCGGGGAAACCGGACGAAAGTCTCCTTTTCGAGCATGTTTCCACCAACTACATGCCACCCAAGAAGCCGCTTCAGGCCGCCGAGATTGCGGTAATCAAGACGTGGATTGAGCGGGGTGCGTACTTTCCTGATCGCGCCCTCGACCTCTATAACTTCGGAACCGAACGTCGCGGTGGATACGACTGGTGGTCGCTGCAACCGGTAACTCGGCCTGCCGTACCCGATTTGCATGGCACGGGTCGGCAACGCACCGCCATCGATGGATTCGTTCTGGCCCGCCTGCAGGCAGCGTGTCTCGCCTTCTCGGATCCCGCAG
This sequence comes from Planctomicrobium piriforme, assembly GCA_945861445.1. GTDB lineage: Bacteria > Planctomycetota > Planctomycetia > Planctomycetales > Planctomycetaceae > JAKFVC01. The sequence goes on from CAMAVF010000503.1 coordinate 3,799, forward strand.
ACCGGGCAACCTATATTCGACGAGTGACTTATGATCTGCACGGGTTGCCCCCGACTTATGATGAAGTTCAGGCGTTCGTCAACGACACCCGGCCCGACGCCTATGAAACGCTGATCGACCGCCTGCTCGCCAGTCCACGATATGGTGAGCGCTGGGGCCGACACTGGCTGGATATTGTCCGCTTTGCTGAAAGTAACGGCTTCGAGCGGGATCGTCTGCGGACGGATTTCTGGCGTTATCGCGACTATGTCATCGCGGCCTTCAATGCCGATCTGCCGTACAACGAA
>CAMAVF010000504.1 GCA_945861445.1 Planctomicrobium piriforme
CAAGTAAGTGGATAATCAGTTGCTTCAAACCTACGAAAAACAGTCTGTCAAATCAGCCGGCACGCGCTAGCGTCCGGTTCGTTTAGAAATTCGAGTCGATTGTTGCCTGAACCGTGGGCTAGCGCCCAGCGGCTGATGAATAATCCGGGTTAGGCTCGGCGGGAGCCTCGCCCTCCCGGCTTTCTGGTTCATTTAACGTCGACGGAAGCGACAGAGGTCAGGGCCACGGCGATTCCCCCGAATGCGGTACGCGGATTACTTCGTCGGGGGTTTCTTCTGTCCCGGTTTGCCACCGGCTCCGCCGGATGTGCCTTTTGCGGCATGTGCGGCCTGGCGTTCGGCAGCGTTCAGTTTCCCGTCGCCGTCCGTGTCGAATTTCTCGAGGACCTTCTTCATCAACTCGGGATTGGGGCGATCACCGCCGCCGGGTCCCTTACCGCCGGGTCCCTTACCACCGGCTCCCTTGCCGCCCGGTCCCTTGCCACCGGGGCCATTTCCTCCGGGACGACCCGCGCCGCGAGCGGCTTTCGCGGCCTGGCGTTCGGTTTCGTTGAGCTTGCCGTCCCCGTCCGTGTCGAACCTGGCGATGATCTTCTGCATTTGCTCGGGGCTGGGACGGCCTTTTCCTGCACCCTTGCCACCCGGCTGATTGCCGTCGGCATAGGCCAGGTTTGATCCCAGAGATGCGGCCATCAGGCACGCCAGGGTCAGCAGCAGATTGTGCATTGTCATCACGTCACACACCCTTTCAAAAATCACCAGTCACCACGGCGGAGTTTTTTAATTGAGATCAGAATTGAGTCTCACGACGCTCATCGCAGGCCGTAAAGCCTGACCTACGATTAAACCCCGTGCATCAGCAAAAGTTTCGGTTCCGACCGCAGGGTGGCCCATCATGTTGCTTGGAACTTGCAATGCAAGCCTGGGCCACCCAGCGGTGAAGTCCATAGTAGCCTTCACGCTCTACGTGAAGTCAGCCGAACTCGCTCTCGACTTGGAAGACCTCACACCTCGTAAGCGCGCAACCGAATTCCCTCGACTTTTCATGCTGATGATGTCAGGATAGGATAAAGTTGAGGATTTAAACCGATGACACTCCGCGATCAAGTTCTTGAGACAGTATTGGCATTGCCGCCGACCGATCAGGCATTTGTGGCGCGCGCCGTGAGCAACCATCTCATTAGCCAGTTGACTCCCGAGACTGAAGAATCGGAATCGGACGCAGCAGCACTTCTCTCCGAGCTGCGTAGACGCTCCGCTGCGTATCTTGCGGGCGCAACCACTGCTCGCGACGCGGCCGAGGTCATGGCGGATCTGAGAAATCGGCAATCCAGTGGGCCGCTGAAATGAGACTGCGTCTATTGGCTGAAGCCGAGACGGAAATTGAGTCGGCCCGCCAGTACTTGAATCTGCAGGTACTCGAACTCGGCACACGCTTTCTCGATGATCTCGACCTCACGCTGCAGGAGATCTCTTTGAGGCCAGCCAGCTTTCCAAAGCTGGAAACCCTTCCAGATGACCAGCCCTATCGGCGAGCGCTCCTGAGCGACTTCCGCTACGCGGTCATCTACGAATGCCTCGACGAAGAGATCGTGGTCGTCGCGGTCGCTCATACCAGTCGGCGACCAAGCTATTGGTTGAACCGACGGAGCCAGGGCTAATTGCCTTGATCACCGCCTGACTCCACTACACACTGCCAATTTAGCTTGGAGATCGCGACCGCGCAGGGTCGCCCGGGTTGCTTCGCAACCAGGGTCTACAGGAGGCACCACTACGAAAGACCTCGATCCATAAATCATCGGTGCCCCGACCACTTTCTGGCCGTGATGCAACTGAAACGATGAGAAAACATGGCTGGTAACCAACCATGCCTCCCGTAAACCCTGGTTGCACAGCAACCAGGGCCAACCTGCGTTGTGCCCACACGTGACATGATATTCCGAACCTGTCCCGCGGCGCACGTCGGGTTGAATTGCTTGATGCTCATCATTCCGGGTCACGCCCTGTGAGTGTGAATTCGGTAGTTTTCACCAGGAAAAAGGCAGGGACAGCGGAAACCAACGTATTCTATCTTTTTGTCACACCATTTTTTTGTCCATAAATGTCTTGGGGAAAGGTGTTCGCGTCCAACTAAAGGACGGTCATGTCAATGGCTCTCTTCAGCACCAACGGTGCGCGCTAGGCCAGCCCAGGGCAACGCCCTGGGTATCAATCTTTTTGCGCTTTTTGCGCGGTTGCGTCTTCTACGATCAGTGGTTTTGAGACTGATGATGCTGATGGTGCGCTCGGCTGACTTCACGCGGAGCGATGAAGGCTACTATCTCATTCTGCTCGCCAGTTCGGGGGCGCACATCGAATTTGCAGATTGACGTAACTGCTTCAAAGGGTGTAGGTTCTGGTTTTTTGAATGCTGAAAATAGTGGAAAATCGCTGGATTTTGATGCCTTGCGAATTTTGGCTAGAAAAACGGCGGCTGGTAGAACCGGGACTGGGGCGTCAGGTTCTGCGGGGTGCTCGCGGAGTGAGGCTGTCTGGCTTTCAATTGCGATCGGGAATGGGGTGCGGCATGGAACGCGAACTCGTATGTGAGAACGGGGCGGATTTGGTGAAGAGACTGGGCGTGGCCGGCGAGCCGGTGGATCCGTGGGGGGAGTTGACGTTGCAGGCAGAGGGGCTCGTCGGGCGCGGGGTGTCGAGGCCGGAGATCGAGGAGGCCCTGATGCAGTTTGTCCGGCAGCAGGGTTGGCCGGAGAAAATGCGGGCGATGGTGTCGCAGATCGTGCAGCAGGCTCAACAGCAGAAGTCGACTGCCGAGGCGGAAGCCTCGCGGCTGGCGACGGTGGAACAGTTGGATGTGGTGTCGCTGGCGGAGGTCGAACCGCTGGCCGTGCAGTGGTTGTGGCCGAATAAGATTCCGCTGGGGACTGTGACCGTGATCTATGGTGAGGCGGCGATGGGGAAGACGTCTCTCGTCTTGGATCTGGCGGCCCGCGTTTCGAGCGGGGCGGCCTGGCCCGACGGGACGCGTGGTCCAGGGATGGGAGAGGTGTTGATCCTGAACGGCGAGGACCATCTCGATGAAATGATCGTTCCGCGACTGACGGGCAGCGACGCGGATCTGACGAACGTCGCGGCGATTACCCGGTTCCAGGTGGGAGCCGGAACGCGGTCGAGCCACCGGCGCCGGTTCAGTCTGGAACGCGATCTGCCCGCCTTACGGCAGCAGGTGGAATCGCTGTCGGAGGGGCAGTTGGTGATCATTGATTCGCTGGAGGCGTTCTGCGGATCACTCGGGCGGGCTCAGCTACGGGCCGTGCTGGCCGAGTTAGAGGACCTGGCGGTGGAATACGGCGTGGCGATCGTCGTGGTATCGGCGGCGACCAAGTGCGATCTGCCGGTGAAGAATGTCTGGCGAGTGGACTGTGACGTATTGGATGCCGGGTTGCGATGCTGGGTTCCAGTCCGGTGCAACTGGGGACCCTTGCCGGCCGGGTTGGCGTTTCGCGTGACGTCGGACAAGATTATGTGGGAGACGCGGCCGGAACCGCCGACTGCGGATCGTTCGCGCGGGGCGACTTCCAAGCAGGAAAAGAGCTGTCAGTTGAAAGACCAGGCCGAGTGGTTGCAGACCCATTTGGCCGACGGGCCGCTTCCGGCGAAGCAGGTCGTGGCTGCGGCCAGTACGGCGGGTTGGTCAGCGGGGCAGGTGCGTCGGGCTCGGGAAGCGCTGCGGGTGGTGTGTTCTAAAGAGACAACGGCTAACGGACAGTGGGTGTGGGAATTGCGGAATCGGCCGGATCGGACCGTAGTGGGGCTGGTCAATCAGTACGAGGAGCGTTCGAGGTTGGGAGTCGAAGATGTCGAAGATGGCAAAGATGTCGAAGGTGTTGTGACGGTGTCGGCATAGCCTGGATAATTCATCAGCCGCTGGGCGCTAGCCTGGATTATTCATCGGTGGTCGCAAATTCGCCAGCTTGGTACCTGGTGTGTGTTCCCCCTTTCGATGAAGTGGTTCAGCGCACACCTTCCCCCTCCCCAAGTGCCAGATCTGTGATGTCGGGTCC
>CAMAVF010000505.1 GCA_945861445.1 Planctomicrobium piriforme
TTCGAACTGGTCGGGATCGCCCCCGCGGTCAATCCCGTCGGATTCTCAGCCCTGCAGGAATGGCTGGCGCGGGGATTCGCCGGTGAGATGGGATATCTCGAGCGACGCCTTGATGCGTATGCCCATCCCGAAAGCGTGCTGCCGGGCGTACGCAGCGTGATCATGCTGGGTCTGAATTATCGGACTGCTGACCCGGTGGACCCCGAACCGGCGGAAGGGAGTGTCTCACGCTATGCGTGGGGCCCCACCGACTATCACACCGTTCTGCGGCAACGCTTGAAACAGTTGTCACAATTCTTGAAGCTACGCGCGCCAAAGTCTCTTTCCAGAGGCATCGTCGACACGGCCCCCCTGCTGGAGCGAGATTTTGCTCGCCTGGCAGGCTTGGGCTGGTTTGGCAAGAACACGCTGCTGATCAACAAGCGACAGGGCAGTTGGCTGTTTCTGTCGGGTTTGCTGACCGATCTCGAACTGGAATATGACGCGCCGCATGAGACCGCTCATTGTGGCACCTGCACCCGTTGCCTCGAAGCCTGCCCGACCGATGCCTTTGACGGGCCGTACGTGCTGGACGCCCGGAAGTGCATTTCTTATCTGACGATTGAACTCCGCGGGCCAATCCCCAAGGAATTGCGAACAGGCATGGGAGATTGGCTGTTCGGTTGCGATGTGTGTCAGGACGTCTGCCCGTGGAACCGCAAGGCTCCGGTCACCACCGACCCGACCTTCCAGCCGCGTTCTGATCTCCGTCCAGCCGACGCTGTGCGACTATTACGACTGACGGCCGAAGAATTCGATCGCGAGTTTTCCGAAACACCGATGGCACGTCCCGGACGCGCGGGACTGCTGCGGAATGCGGCGATCGTCTTGGGAAACAGTGGCGATCCAGCGGTCATTCCCACGTTGATTGCGGCTCTCGGCGATCTTGAACCGTTGATTCGCGGAGCGGCAGTGTGGGCACTGCGGACGTTGGACAGGGAGGAGGCTCGAGTCGCATTGAGCGAGTTGGCAGATCGAGAGACCGACCCGAACGTGCTCGATGAGTTGGCGGGTTGATTAGGAGTCGTGGGACGGGTCATCACGAAGTGATGAGCATCCCCAGGCGAGCGCCCGGCGTAAGCCGGATGGTTGTTAGCGACTCACATCAATCAGATACGAGGGCCTTTTTTGACAGGTCGTATTAGCGATATTTCACGCGGTTCTGAACTGACGAAGAGGTTTTGTTTGAGTTTATCAGTTTGCCATTTGGGACGTGGCGTTTAGAACAACAGAAACTCGCCAAAAACCATCCGGCTTACGCCGGACGCTCGCCTACGAAGAGGCGCAAATCAAGCCGGTCAGGCGACTGAGTATCCGCCGTCGATCGGCAGGATAACGCCGGTGATGAAAGCCGCCGCGGGTGAGCAGAGGAACTGCACGGCGCCGGTCACGTCGTGGGGTTCTCCCCAGCGTTTCATTGGCGTCCGGTCGATGATCGTCTGGCTTCGTTCGGGACTGTCGACGAGGGGTTGAGTGAGCGCCGTGACGATCCAACCGGGGGCGATCGCGTTGACCCGGATGCCTTCTGCCGCCCAGGCAATCGCCAGGGATTTCGTAAGCTGGGCGATGGCGCCCTTGCTGGAACTATAGGCCGGGGCGAAACCGCTGCCGAAAAAGCTGAGCATCGAGGCCACGTTGATAATGCAGCCGCGACTGGCGGCAAGCTGCGGTCGAAAAGCCGTACACAACCGCAGCGTGCCATGCAGATTGACATCGATCACCTGTTGGAACTTGATCGGATCGAACTCGGCGCCGCCACGCAGAATCATTCCAGCACAGTTGACGAGAATGTCGAGTTCGGTGAGTTTCGCAGCCAGTTGTGTGATGGCCTCAGCGTCCCGCACGTCGAGTTGCACGGTGTTGATGCCGCGTGTATCAGGCGCGAAGGCCTCGATCTCGGCCTCGTTCAATGCGGTGACCGTGACCCTGGCGCCGGCAGCCTGAAAGGCGAGTGCGATGGCGCGCCCGATGCCGCTGGTGCCACCAGAAATCAAGATGCGACGGTTGTGAAAATCGAACATGAAATGTTATTTCAAACTTTAGATCGTCGCGAAATTGCTCAGCAGCTTCAGGCCGACCGCCTGGCTTTTTTCAGGGTGAAATTGCGTGGCGAACAGATTGTTGCGGGCAATCATCGACACAAACCGCTGGCCATAATCGGTGCGGGCGGCAATGACGCGCTCGTCCACCGGCTCGACGAAATAACTGTGGACGAAGTAGAAATAAGAATCTCGCGGAATGTCGCGCAACAGGCGCGGTTCGCCCACGACTTCCAGCTCATTCCACCCCATGTGCGGAACTTTGAGCTCGGGGTGGTCGGAGAACCGGATGACTTTGCCCGGTATGATCCCCAAACCGGGCCATTCACCGTCTTCGTAACTGACATCAAACAGCATCTGCAAACCGAGGCAGATCCCAAGAAAGGGCTTGTCGGCCTGGATGTGAGCCTTGATCGGGGCCACCAACTCTTGCCGCTGCAGTTCGTGGATGGCATCACGAAACGCGCCGACGCCGGGCAGGACGAGTTTTTCGGCCGTATCAATCTCGTCGGGGCGAGTGACGATTTTTGCCGGAACTCCTAGTTTTTCAAAGGCTTTCTGCACGCTTCGCAGATTGCCCATGCCATAATCAACGATGGAAATCATAGTCTCGTCCAAGTGAAGAATTGTCCCAACTTTATCTTATCGAAAGCGTCGAACCGTGGGAGGGAAGGCCATCGACTGCGAAAAACCAGGATTCCTGAAAATGAATCCGCCTCTCTCGAGTTTTTCCGGTGGATTTCCGCTACTGCTTACTATTGAAGATGTTGGGGTGGGATGAGGAGGAAAAACCGCACCCTGAAACGACTTAAGTGCGGTTTGCGACCAATTCCTGAACTGGCGAAAGGTCGCCCAGCGCGGTACTCTGACTGATTCGAGCAAACGCTAGGCAGGAGTTTAGAAGAACCTGTAGCCGCGTTCGCCAGAACGCGGGCGGTGCTGTTGATCGCCCGCACTCTGGCGAGTGCAGCTACCACCTAATGATTTCTGCTCACCTACTTAGACAGATTTGAGCTGTCCCTTAGCCATGCTGCCGGGACTGATGGAAGAAGCAATGCAGATGACCTCTCGGGAACGGGTGTTGTTGAACGAGCGCGAACGCGAGAGCATGCGGAAGGCCTCGCGATTCAATGCGCAATTGATGGATCACGTGCGGCCGCAGGTGCGGGCCGGCATCACCACGAATGAAATTGATCGGATCGTCCACGAATACACGTTGGACCACGGCCACATCCCCGCCTGCCTGGGTTATCGCGGCTTCCCAAAAAGTACATGCACAAGTGTTAACGATGTGGTCTGTCATGGCATTCCGGGAGCCTATGTGCTGAAGGACGGGGACATCGTCAACGTCGATTTGACAACGATCGTCGACGGCTGGTTCGGCGATCAGTCGGAAACCTTTATTCTGGGAACCGTGACCGACGAAGCGCGAATGCTGACCCAGGTGGCGTTTGATTGTCTGTACATCGGGATTGATGCCATCAAGCCGTTCGGACGCGTCGTGGACATCGGCCGGGCCATCGAGCGGCACGCTCATTCGTACCGTTTTTCCGTCGTGCGCGAGTACCAGGGGCACGGGATCGGTCAGCAATTTCACCTGGACCCGGGGATCCCGCACTACGTGGTGAAGGGGGGTACTTCGTCTCCGATCCTGCCCGGCATGTGTTTTACCGTCGAGCCGATGATTAACGCGGGAACGTGGAAGACGGTGATCGATCCCATCGACAAATGGACGGTCCGCACTTACGACCGCCGCCTGTCCGCGCAGTTCGAGCACACGATTCTGGTCACCGAGAAGGGTCCGGAAATCCTGACGCTGACCCAGAACGGCCCCCAACGCGGGCATAAGTTTTAGACTCCAAAATACAAGCTCGAAGCGCAAGCGAGTGCATCTCCTCGCGATTTATTGGGAATGCACTCGCTTGCGCTTCGAGCTTGTATTGGCAAAGTGGATCAGGGGTCGGGGGGGGGGGG
>CAMAVF010000506.1 GCA_945861445.1 Planctomicrobium piriforme
CGAGGATGATGTCTGGTATCTGGTCGTCCACGGAGATTGCCAGTACCTGACTGCCGATTATCGTCGCGGAATTTACTTCGAACGCCCCCTGATCTGCGGGACCTATACGACCGATGGCTGCGAGTACGATAACGACGTGGTCTTCGACAAATACTTTGAGATTCCTGAGCAGCTTACCGAATACGCCGAAGCCCTCCTGCCGCCGCGGAAGCCTCCTGTAACTGAGCCAGGACGGAAAAAAAGGGGGGCCGCAGATCCCCCCGCCAAACAGCATTTCAAGATGCGAATTGAAACTCCGACGAACTGGGACGACTACGACAATTTGCGCTGGTACATGACGCATGGTCCGGTCGCGTTGACGGTCGAAAAAGGGAAACGCTGGCATTTGATCGTGTTTGCCGACGGTCGGCCCGTCGCCTCCCAGCAGGACTTCACACGGGAAAGCGGCGTCGATGTGAAACGGTATTTCGAGACCCCGGAACAAATCTGGGAATATGCGCACGCAATCCTTCCCCCGCGCGAGCCTTTGGAACGCGACAAGCCTCTGTCTGTGTTGTTGCCGGTGTTGAATTGAGGCTCCCTAACAAAACCGGTTGTGGGAAGTTCAGAACCGCGATATTTCAAGCGGTTCTGAACTGACGCAGAGGTTTTGTTAGCATTCATTGAGAGCCGGAGATTGATCACTGTCGCAGCCGGGCTCTCAAAAACATTCTCTGATCCAACGAAACGCGCCTTTCCGATGTCTGACTTGATTACCCCCCAAACGCTCAAGGGATTTCGCGATTACCTGCCTACAGCCATGATGGCCCGTGAGCGGTTGATGGAGATTGCCCGGCAGGTCTACCGCAGTTTTGGATTCAGCCCGATTGATACGCCGGCCCTGGAATATGCCAATATCCTGCTCGGCAAAGGGGGTGAGGAATCGGACAAGCAACTGTTCCGCTTCATCGATAGTGGCGAACGGGATGTGGCCCTGCGATTCGATCTGACGGTGCCTTTCGCCCGATTTACAGCCGAACACCTGTCTGAGATTGGCATCCCCTTTAAGCGCTATCACCTGGGAACAGTCTGGCGCGGTGAGAAACCGCAGAAGGGGCGCTATCGCGAGTTCATGCAGTGCGATTTCGACACGATCGGCACCACGTCCAATGCTGCCGACATCGAAACGCTGCTGGTAATCCACGATTTGCTCGTGAAGATCGGGTTCGAACGATTTACGGTCCGGGTCAATAACCGCATGGTCCTGAATGGATTGCTCGAGAAACTCGGGTTGACAGGTCAGACTTCAGGCGTGTTGCGGGCGTTGGACAAACTGGCCAAGATCGGCCGAGAGGCTGTGATTGCCGAGATGACCGACAAGGTGGGAACGACACCGGAACAGGCTGCGCAAGTTCTCGATCTGGCCAGCCTGACCGGTCCGAACGCCGACATCCTGAATCGCTTGGAGAATCTGCTACAGGGGAGTGAAGTTGGCCTGCAGGGGGTGGCTCGTTTGCGCGAACTGTGTGCGGTCAGCCAGGCGGCAGGCATCCCCGAGGAGCGTGTCCAACTGGATGTCTCGATCGCTCGCGGACTCGACTATTACACCGGAACCATTTACGAGACGTTCCTGACGGACATGCCGGGTATCGGCAGCATTTGCTCGGGCGGCCGGTACGACAATCTGGCGGGACTGTTCACGAAGGAAAAACTGCCGGGCGTCGGGGCCAGTCTGGGACTCGATCGGTTGCTGGCGGCGATGGAAGAATTGGGCCTGGTTGATCAAACATCGACGCCCGCCCAAGTTCTGATTGCCTGTTTCGAAGCCGAGCGACTCGGGGATTATTGCCGCATTGGCCGGGTCTTGCGCCAGGCTGGCGTGGGCGTCGAGATCTACCCCGACGCGAAGAAAGTCGGCCAGCAGTTGAAATACGCCGATCGCAAGGGATTCCGCCTGGCATTGATTGCCGGTTCGAATGAGTTCGCGAAGGGGGTCTGGCAGGTGAAGGACCTGAAGGCGATGCAGCAGACAGAGGTCGCCGAGGCGGACCTTGTCTCGCACATTCAGGCAGCCTTGGCGAAGTAGTCCGCAGACGCGGCGTCGGGTGCAGCCGCTAAATGGTGGAGTGTTTTCCAAACTGAGCGAAGCGACGCGTGGCTCCCCCCCTTTATAAGGGGGGGCCGGGGGGGTAGGGATTGTCGCCAACGCTTGGAATACCTGAGTTTTGGACGCTTTCTGCCGGAGCGTACCACTGTTGCATCGCGACTCGGACGACGCTCGTACCCCCCCTGCCCCCCCTTTATAAAGGGGGGGAGTTCAGGTCGCTGCGCTCCGGTTCACGATGCCTGCCGAGCGGATTTCAGCCTGTACTCGCTGACCCCGGCATTTAGCGGCTACACCCAGTTGCATCGCCCTCGGCATCGGCCTTGTGTGGCCGACGTCCGATTCGCGCTCATTAGTAATTGTTGACGATCTCTCCACCGGCACGTGTCGCGAGTCCTCCGAACACACCAGTGTCGATGTTTGTGCTAATGAATCGGACCGCTCCATCGCCCATCACAAAATGTGCGCCGCCAATATGGTGGCTGCTAAAATCGTCCAGATGATTTGCCGGGTTATTGGGAGTATGGTCGGCTTCACCGAGAACTCTCACGAACGCTTCGTTGCCACCGGGAACCACGCCCAGCCAGGTCGAATACCAGTCCAGAGTCGGATTTGACTTGTGCTCACCGGCCATAAACGTGTTACTCGTGCCATCGATAATATCCGCCATGCGCACGAAGCTGTTATGAAACATCAGCCCATCGCCCGTACATCGAAATGGGGCGACCGTATTCTCGCAGTTGTCAATATCCAGGGGCACCCCAGAGCCGAACGATCCCACATAATTGGCCGTTGCCAGTTGCACGTCCGTGCCGCTGGGGACTTTGATCGTCCAAACCGAATTGCCAATGTCAGACGGGCACCTGTAGACCGTCAAAGGCGTCAACCGGGCAGCGGCGTGTGAGCTGTGAGTCATGGTCTGGCTAAAATTCAACGTGTTGAACAGCGGACTCTGATCGATCTGCGGCAGAATCCGGGCCGCCCAGCCCCAGCCGTTACCGCCATCGACGAAGGGCTGCCCCAACGCATTCACGCCAATCCAGCCCGACGGAAATCCATTCGAGTTGTCGTGGTAGTTGTGCAAAGCCAGTCCGATTTGCTTCAGGTTGTTCTTACATTGTGACCGGCGAGCCGCCTCGCGAGCCTGCTGGACTGCTGGCAACAGCAGGGCAATCAAGACGGCGATGATGGCAATCACCACGAGTAATTCGATTAGCGTAAATCCGCGAGCGAACTTCCGACGAGCAGTTTTCACGGTTTGATCTCCTGAAAGAAATGCAGATTACGACTCAACAAATGATGTAAGTTACTACAAATAAATAAGTTGTGGGTCCCTTGTGGCGGTTCCGCAACTCGCAGGTTAAGACAGCCACACTGTTACTACGTTCGTTTGCTACTTGTGCAACAAGTGGAAACTCACAAACATGTCAGTCGTTCAAAGTATGTTATTGCAATCAGACTGTAATAAACTTATCGGTCGATTTGCGAGAAGTCAACCGGGAAATTGTAAATTCCAGAAAAACGCGCCAATGGCTGGGTTCCTTCAGAAAGTCTTTGCGATCTAGCAGCCTGTTGAAAAAGGTGTCTGGAACTCTCCGAAAGTCGAAAAAACGCTCGATTCCGATTGGTTGGCAAAGTTCCAGACACCTTTTTCAACAGGCTGCTAAGCAGGAGTTCAAAAGGACCGGTGTAGCCGCGTTGGCCAGAACGCGGGCCGCTCTGTTGATCGCCCGCACATCTTGCCCAAAACACCACGCAAATCAGCCGGAGCGCGCTAGCGTCCGGTTGCTACGGCAATGGTGCTAACCGTGGGCTAGTGCCGCAACTCGCAAACGGGGTTTCATGAAAACGAGAAATCGTATATTCGTCCCAACTCCTCGATTATGAGGGGGGAGGTGATGCGATGCCAGGGAAGGCAGCCAAGGTCAGAGCCAGCGAGAAGCAACTCCAGTTGTTGCAG
>CAMAVF010000507.1 GCA_945861445.1 Planctomicrobium piriforme
TTTCGAAATTGGCTGAGTCAACGTGGACCTGCAAATCCAACGTCCATCAGCCAATTTCGAAAAATCGCAGGCCCGACCCCTCATGTCAATTTCCAACCCACTCCTCGATACTCATCCAACTGCTTGCGTTGCGTCATGTCAAACTGCAATGGAGTCATTGTGACATAACCATCCAGCATCCCTTGCACGTCGGTATCCACTGGACAGGGGGGCGACAGTTGCTTGTCCGAGCCACTCCAATAATAGGTTCTCCCGCGTGGGTCTTTCCGCTGCTCCATGAATTCGTTGTAACGATGCACACCCATCGGCAGGACCTTGACTCCGCGCGGGCCCTGCTCTGTACTCTCCGGAAAGTTGATGTTCCACAACTGCGCCACACCGCGCTGGCGATCCAGCAGTTGCTGGACCAATTCTGCCGCCTGTCGGGCCGAGCGTTCATAGTTCGGATGCTGATTCATGGCCAGCGAGACTGCAATCGACATCACTCCAAAAAACGCCCCTTCAATCGCCGCTGCCACCGTCCCCGAGTACAACACATTGATCCCGGCATTCGCGCCACTGTTGATGCCACTGACGATCAGATCGGGCGGCTCCGAACACAGTTCCAGCATCGCCAGCTTGACGCAATCGGCCGGACTGCCGGCGATTTCCCAGCCGTAATGCTGGTCGTTATGAAAGACCTCTTGCACGATCAGTGGCGTCAGATAGGTGATCGAATGCCCGACCCCACTCTGGTTGGCCGCCGGCGCCGCGACCTCCACCTTACCGAGTTTGATCAACTCGGCATACATCGCCGAGAGTCCGGGGGCATAAATGCCGTCGTCATTGGTCAGCAGAATTTGCACAAAGTTGCCTTACTGAGTTTCGTAGCCCGACTCTCTGAGTCGGGAGCTCGATTGGGTGCTGCGAAACTGATGTCCCATAAAGGTTCAGATGCGGTGCCTCTGCCAGTCCCGATTGCACAATCGATTTGATTGAGCGGCCAGAACAAGTATTGGCAGAAGCCATTACAGAACCTCCACGAATCAGTATTCTCAGCTGGAAAGTAATAAAATCCTGGTGAGCCAAACTGCTCTAATACAGCGAATCCGCGACGACTCAGGGCGACATAGGCGCTGACGTAAGCCAGGCACCAGATCGCTGCCAGACAAATCAGCCAGTCGTTTGTTTTACGTCTCAACATGATCTTGAGTCTATCAACAGTGAATTGTCCCTCGGCTTTTTTCATGGTCATGTCAGCACAGGATTCGGACAGACGAGCTAGACTCGTCCTACGGAACCGCTTTCCCCGACAGCCAAGCCAGAATTCCTTTGGATAGATGCAGGCGATTCTCGGCCTGGGCGAAGGCGATGCTGTGCGTTCCGTCCATGACGCCATCGGTGACTTCCAAACCGCGCCGGGCTGGCAGGCAATGCATGAACTTGGAATGGGAAGGAGCTGCCTGCAGAAGTTTTTCATTGACCTGATAGGGTGTGAAAATCGACTTCCGCTTCTCGGTTTCCGCCTCCTGTCCCATGCTCACCCAGACGTCGGTGTAGATGATATCCGCATGGGCTACGGCCTTCCGGGGGTCGGGTTCCTGCATGATTTCCACATTGGGAAACTGCTCGTGCAGCCGTTTCAAGAACTGCGAGTGAAACTCGAAGCCTGGAGGCGCCGACATCACGAATGGCATCTCCAGATGGGCTGCCGCCACCGCCAGAGACCGCGCCACATTGTTGCCGTCTCCGACAAACGCGATCCGCCGGCCAGCACAATCCCCGAACTCTTCCTGCACGGTGAACAAATCCGCCAATGCCTGACAAGGATGGCTGCGGTCCGACAAGCCGTTGATGATGGGACACGACGAATACTTGATCATTTCTTCGATCAGCGTCTGCGAAAACGCGCGAATCACGATGAAGTCGCTGTACGAACTCAGTACCCGGGCCACGTCGGGCAGCGATTCGCGACCATGCAGGCCGGCATCAGCCGCACTCAGAAACAGGCTGTTCCCACCGAGATGGGCAATCGCCGTCTCGAAGCTGATCCGCGTTCTTAACGACGGCTTCTCAAACAGCAGCGTCAGCGTGTGACCAGCGAGAATTGCGGGCCGCTGACCGGCCTTGAGTCCCGCCTTCAGCGACTTGGCTGTCTGCAGGATGTCTCGAATTTCTTGAGTGGTGATGCGTAATAGACTGTCGAAATGTTTCATGAGCCGGATCCTGTCCAAGCCGTACGGAAACCATACGGCTAATCTTGGTGCAGTTACGGAAAACGGAGCGTCTGAAGTGACTGACTCCCCCGAACGAATTGTTCCCGCGAGCCATCCCCGCGAATTGATTGAAGCCCTTATTTTGACCTATTGTGAGAGGGTTCGCACGCAGAAAGACACCGTGTCCCGCGTTTTCTTATCAAGCCATTGTGTCTTAAGTTCGTGATTGCCTGACTTGTTTCCCCTCTCCCCGGATTACCGAGGAGAGCAAGAATGGATCGGATGAACTACGCCGTCAGCGCTAATTGCCTGAGGACCTCGGCCACCACCGCACAACCTTCATCGACTTGCTCCGAGGTGATATTCAACGCTGGCAACAAGCGGATGACTGTGTCGTGGGTCGAATTGATCAACACGCCTCGCTCCAGAGCCATTCCCACTGCTGGCCCCCCGGAGATCTTCAGGTCGATGCCGATCATCATTCCGCGAATTCGCAGTTCTTTGATGATCGACAATTCCGAAGCCAGATTGGTGAGGTGCCGTTTGAAGCGGTCTGAATTCTCTTTGCAGCGTTCCAGCAGCTTGTCCTGTTCGATGGTGTCAATCGTGGCGATGCCGGCCGCCATCGCGAGGGGATTGCCGCCAAAGGTGCTCGCGTGCATGCCGGGTCGCAAGTCGCCAGCCAGCTCACTTTTGGCAATCATGACACCACACGCCACGCCACCCGCCACCCCTTTCGCCATTGTCAAGATATCAGGCTGCACGTTCCATTGCTGGTAACCGAACCACGTCCCCGTACGTCCCATGCACGTCTGGACTTCGTCGAAAATCAACAAGGCCCCGTGCTTGTCGGCCAGCGCCCGCATCTCGGAGAAGTACTGGTCGCCGGGAATATTGATGCCACCTTCACCTTGAATGGGTTCGATCATGATGGCACACGTATGATCGCTGACCAGCTTCTTCAGGGCGTCGAGATCGTTGTGTGGGCAATAGATGAAGCCGGGCATCATCGGCCCCAGACCGGCGTGATATTTGGGCTGGGCCGTGGCGGTGACCGTGGC
The DNA here is from genome assembly GCA_945861445.1 of Planctomicrobium piriforme. Lineage (GTDB taxonomy): Bacteria > Planctomycetota > Planctomycetia > Planctomycetales > Planctomycetaceae > JAKFVC01. The sequence continues at coordinate 3,257 of CAMAVF010000507.1, forward strand.
AAACGTGCGCCCGTGAAAGCCGTTTTGAAACGTGATGATTTGAAACCGTTCGCCCTTGAAATGCAGGCGAGCGAGCTTGATTGCCGCTTCGTTGGCTTCGGCACCGCTGTTCGCAAAAAAGGCTTTGCCAAACGACCGCGTACACAGCGCTTCCGCGAAGTTCCCCTGGGCCTCGGTGTACCAGGTATTCGGGATGTGAATCAGGTGCGCGACCTGGTCTTGAATGGCCTTGACCACCCGTGCCGGGGCATGCCCGAGAATGTCACAACCCCAACCGGGAAACAAATCGAGATAGCGGCGACCTTCCGCGTCCCACACATACGAACCCTCACCATGCACCAGGCTGATCGGGTAGCGGGTATAGTTGGGAATGACGTATCGCTGGAATTTCTCGATCGTCTGCTGGCTCGTTTGAGTCGCTGCGGAATGCACGTTAATAGTCTCCTGGTTCGATCGGTCGCAAGGTTGAGGAGTTTTTCGCCACGGATTGACACGGATGAAACACGGATAAATGCAGGGTAACGCGCTAATCCGTCCTGTAGAGTGAGTCGTCATCCACAATCGGGGTTGGCGGCAACCGTCGACTCCCGCAAACGATGACCCAAGCCGTGTTCAATCCGTGTTCATCCGTGGCAAAAAACTCTTCGTCAACTCGACTGTCTACACGCTCTCAATTTGTCTATCAACCCCATGTCGGTCGTGTGGTAATAGACATATCTCGCGAAGACAGGTTCGTCGGTGTTCCTACCAATTGCCATCCCAAGCCTG
>CAMAVF010000508.1 GCA_945861445.1 Planctomicrobium piriforme
CAATTACGGCAACGACATAGACCAGCGCACTGCGCCTACGCAAGCATCCGGGGGTCGGGTGTTCCAAATTCAAAATTGGCGCCAGGTCAGCGTTCAACCACTCATCAACGCCGGAGCCAATTTTGAATTTGGAAGACCCGACCCCAGAAACACGTTGAGCGAACCTAATGGAATTTGCCGTACCCCTGACTTCAAGACAGATCGATGCCGCCGGCCGGTTGTACCGACACCTTAACCAGTGGAAGATGTCTGACGCCGCGCTCAAGCTACTGGCAGAACGCTGTCCGGGATTCAGTGAGGAAGAATGTCTTCTTAAGGTTGCCGCAATTAACGCGCTCTATGCGACGAAACTGTACGCACAAGTCCGTATGGCGGAACATGTCAGCAAGACACTTCGCGAGACCAATCTAAACCGTCAGGCCACTGAACTGGTTGAGCGATTGGCGAGTCTGCCACCGGCAGCAGATCAGAAAAAGAGTAGACGATTCGTCAGCTTTGCTTCAAAGTTTTCGCACTTCTTCATCAACGCCGATCGCTATCCAATCTTGGACAGGTACGCGGTTGAAATGGTGTCATATCATTTGGGCAAAGCAAACTGTGTCAAGAATGAAACGGCGCCGTATTTGGCATTCATAGAAAACATTCGGCGTCTGAGGGAACTGGCGGGCTTCACGTGCAGTATCGCTGAGTTAGACAGGTATCTCTGGCTGGCCGGAGTCTATCGACGATGGGACCCACACGATGACGACACCATCAACACAGCAGCTCGCGATCTCTTCCAGGACAAATCTCCGAATGTCGTCGCTGATCTCCACGCATTGCACAGAAGGTAGGAAGCCTCGACCAATTCGCCAAGAAGCGAGAAATCCGCGAAATTGAGGTCGGGTGTGGGGTGATGAAAAGGGACCAGACCGAACGAAAGTGTTCGTTCGGCTCTTGTTACACGTTATCGCGTTCATTGGACAAATTCCCCGAAGGGGATACGTCTCGTAGCCCAGGGTTGCCCGCGTCAGCGGGCTACCCTGGGTCTCCAATCAATCTTGAACTCTACCTTGCAAGGGTTGCGCCTCGTGGCAGACGCTGCCAGCGTCTGTATCCTCCTCATCCACAATGCCGCGTCACGCCAGATGACCACCGACGCTGCCATCGTCGGCCACGGTGGCTCGCCATTGCTAGCCAGATCACACCAAGTCGGGTCCTCAAATTTCAAAATTGGCCCGGGTGGCGAACTGGCAGGCTGAAGCGTTGAACACCCGACCCCGGATTCATCCGTGGTGCTTGCACGAGGGGCGTACCATTTTGGTGGGTTTGATGCCTCGTTGTATGATCGAGGGGTACTTTGTTCTAAAGTGGATCGGCTGGGGAGGGCAGCGGGCGGAATGTTGGGAAATTGGGGCTCGAAACTGAATTCGCGGGGACTTGCCGGGGCTCGGGTCAGCGTGTTGGGGAGGCCGCTGAGGTTTGGTGGACCGAAGGGGCGGTAGGTTTGAGCTGACTCCAGTTCGGGGGCGCCGATGGTGCGCCTGCGGCGAGAGAGTTGGTGGGAGTGAGTAGAGAGTAGACTCAAGACAGATTGAAGAAATCAAAGAGTTCAGATTTCAAAGTGCGTACGCAGTCTGGTGGCTGACGAAATCTCGAATGTCGAAACCCGAATGTCGCATGAATCACCAATGACAAATGACCAAGGACAAATGACAAAAAGATCAAAGAGCACGCATGGATCAAAGAAGTCGAAGATGTCGAAGGTGGCAAAGATGTCGGCGAGAGAGTTGATGGGTGAAAGTGGAGAGTCGATTTAAGACAGAACGAAGAAATTAAAGGTGTCAAAGAAGTCGAAGAGTTGTCGGTTGTCGGTGGCCGCCGTTTGAGCGGCGCGAGGGCTTTCCCCCCACGGTCAGGGAACTTACGGCCTCTGGCTCACCTGGGAAGATTGAGGTTGCGTAGGGGCCTCTCGGCTGGAGAATTCGAAGGTGTCGAAGATGTCGAAGATGCTGCGGTCTGCCTTCACCCCTCAACTCTTCGATTCGCCGACGGCGAATCTACAATCTCCGCGGTGGCTGAGATATGATGGGGTGATCATCCATTTCATGACGCGGTTGAATCGAGAATTATGGTCCGATTTCCAGGGATCGCATGGCGCCGGACTGCTGTTGCTCTGGGAATCGCGGCGTGCGTGGTGGGAGTTGTGTGCTGGCAACGATTCTGGCCTGCCCGGCCCAATGTGTTGTTGATCACGCTCGACACCACCCGCGCCGATCACCTGGGCAGTTATGGACATGCGGCGGCATTGACCCCGACGCTGGACGCCCTGGCCAGATCGGGGGTGCGACTGGAACGTGCCTACGCCACGGCGCCCCTCACGCTGCCCTCGCATGCGACGATGATGACGGGACTCTATCCGCCCGAGCACGGCTTGCGAACGAACGGGAAGGGACGGTTGGCCGCCGACGTGCCCACGCTGGCCCGGACCCTGCAGAAGCAGGGCTATCGCACCGGCGCCTTCGTCGGGTCCTTCGTGCTGGATTCCCGGTTCGGGCTCGACCAGGGTTTCGAGACCTACGACGACGACTTGTCCGGAATGGCTCGTCCGCATGATGAACTGCACCGCGAACGGCCCGGGAATCTGGTCGTCGACAAGGCCCTCAGTTGGCTGGGACAGAATTCAGGTGCCCCCGTGTTCTGCTGGGTCCACCTCTATGATCCCCACTTTCCCTACGAGCCGCAGGCCGAGGATCTGGCGCGCCGGTTCGACAAGCAGCCCTACGACGGCGAGATCGCCTTCGTGGATCGGCAGGTGCAGCGACTCGTCAATTTCATGACCTCGGGCGGAAGGTCCTCGCAGACGCTGGTGATTGTCGCCGGGGATCATGGCGAGGGTCTGGGGGAACACCAGGAACGGACGCATGGGTATATGCTGTATGAGTCGACCTTGCGTATCCCGTGGATGTTCTCGTGGCCCGGCCAGTTGCCGGCCGGAACCGTCGTGCGGGCACCCGTCTCGCTGGTTGATTTGACGCCGACCGTCCTGGAATGTCTGCATATCGCTCAGCCGATCGGCATGACGGGACGCAGCCTGAAGCCCGCATTTTTCGGGCAACCGCTCACTCCCTCCCCGTGTTACGCAGAGACTGACGATCCGTTGCTCGATCGTGGCTGGTCTGGATTGCGGTCGTTCATCACCCCTGAGTGGAAGTTCATAAATACTACGATTCCCGAGCTGTACCGACTGACCGACGACCCCGGCGAACTCCGCAACCTGGCCCAGTCCGAGCCGCGCCAACGGGAGTTGCTCAGAGGGGAACTGGCTGATGTTGAGCAGCGACTGGTCCAGCGCGGAACTGAGCAGGTGGCGTTGACGGCGAAGGAGAAACGGATGCTGGCCACGCTGAGTTATACCGCCGGCCAGGCGACACCGCGCCCGGCGTCTGATCAGCCGCGGGCCGATATCAAGCAGATGCTCGTCCACCAGAACCGTCTCGAGGATGCGCTCCACCTGTTGGCCGGTGGTCACTTGACCGCAGCCGAGAAACTGTTGCGGCAAGTCGTCGGAGCGGTCCCCGATTTCTACGTCGCCTGGGGCAATCTGGGGCTGTGCCTGGCGGAGCAGGGTCGATTTGACGAGGCGGTCGGGTGCTATCAGAAAGTGTTGACCCATGATCCGGATGACATGAGCGCGCTGTTGAACCTGGCGGCGGCCCGCAAGGCACAGAATCGGATAAAAGAAGCCGAGGAGTCGCTGCAGCAGGCGTTGCAGATTGAACCCGACTCGGCCGACGCGTGGTACGCCCTGGCCGGCCTCAGTCTGCACCGGGGCCGTGCTGTTGAGGCCCTCTCACGCTATCAGCAGGCGGTGGAATCGGATCCGGAACATGCTGCCGCGCACCGTGGGTTGGGGGATCTATTGAGCGAAATGGGGCGTCTGGACGAGTCCCTGGAGCAGTATGAACTGTCACTCAAATCGGACCCGCAGTTAGTGGCAGCGTTGGTGAATCAAGGGACGGTCCTGGCACGCCTGGGGCGGCT
>CAMAVF010000509.1 GCA_945861445.1 Planctomicrobium piriforme
CGCCCGCCGACCAGGCGTTGCTAGCCCTGATTCTGATGGGTGACGATTCTGTGAAGCGCGCAGAACTCATCGCGAAGGTGTCGGACAAGAGCTTGCAATCCAAGCTGACGGCCATCTCGCCGGAGATCGAACGGGCCGCCCAGATGCGACGCAGCACCCTGAAGCTGGAAGCCGAAATCAAGGAACTCGGCGGGAAATTGATTTGCACACCGAGTGGACCGCAGTGGCTGTCTCTGGCGATCGGTGATACGGGGATGGCCCTGTTTGATGTGCCGGCCGCCATTGACCTCTACAACGGCAACAACCCGCTGAAAGGCCAGGGGGGACGCAACGAACGTGTCACCGACGATTGGCTGAAACGGCTCGTGGGAATGACCACGCTGCGCAGACTGGATCTCGCCAACTGTGCGGTGAAAGGGGATGGCTTGCGGCACGTCGGCACCCTGACCAGCCTGCAAGAACTCAACTTGACGCTGACACCAGTCAACGACGACGGTCTGAAGCATCTCGGGGGATTGACCGAGCTCCGCATCCTGGGGCTGGCTTCGACCCAATGTACCGGCACCGGTTTCGCCCATTTTCAGGCGTTGCGGAAACTGGAAAGCGTCAACTTCCATTTCACACCGCTGAACGATGCGGGGCTGCGAGCGATTTCGCAGGTCCCCATTTCTGGCCGCCTGTGGTTCGCTCACACACACTTCACCGACGCGGGAGCTGCCAGCCTGGCCGCCTTGAAACAGCTGAAACGCTGCGGCATTGGCAGCATGGAAAAGGCGAGCTCGGGGGAAGCTGTGGCGGCACTCGAAAAACTTCCACTGGAAGACCTCTCTCTACTCGATAACCAGGCGACCCCCGGCGGCCTCGTTCATGCCGCGAAGATCGTCACGCTCCGCCGATTGGATGCGTCGCATGCCCCGAGCGTGGGCGATGACTCGCTGAAGCTGCTGGCGCAATTGCCGCAGTTGGAAGAATTCAAACTGGGCAGTGCCCAGGTGACGGATGATGGAATTCAAGTGCTGGCGACGATCAAGTCTCTGAAAAAAGTCTTCCTCAGCGGCATCAAGACAGTCACTCCGTCAGGTGTTGATCGACTTCGCCAGGCTCGTCCCGACTTGCAGATCGAAGTCAAATGACGGTCGGGCCGGGAGACCCGACCCATGGTTACCTGACGCATACGAATTTCTCACAGGGAACTTTCATGGCTCATTTCCTCTCGCAGCATTGGCTTCTCAACCGGCGGCACGCTCTGCAAGGTCTCGGCGTGTCGCTGACCCTGCCGCTGCTCGATTGCATGCGTCCGCTGGGAGCGGCGGAGACCAAGTCGCGTGCCAAACGGAGCGTGTTTATCTACCTGCCCAACGGTGTGAACACGATCGACTTCCAGATCACTCAGGCGGGCGCGGACTACAAGTTTTCGAAGTCGCTGTTGCCGCTGGAAAAACACCGTGCGAACATCACGCCGATCAGCGGACTGCATCATCCGCATGGCTTGGGGCATCATCACAATTGCAGCAGCATCTGGTTGACCGGCGGCAAGATCGGTCCGTCGGAACGGAATACCATTTCAGTCGATCAACTCATGGCGCAAGTGACCGCGCCGATCACACGCTACTCGTCGATCGAAATGAGCAACCAGGGGCACTCGCTCGCCTATACCGCGGATGGGATTGGGCTGCCCGCTCAGGGAAATCCTGGCGTCGTGTTTCGAGAAATGTTCACAGAACCGCAAGGGGGGACCGCCAAGCAGCGTCGTGGCCTGCGGCGTCGCGGCAGCATTCTCGATGCAATCCTCGGCGAAGCACGGAAACTCGGCGATCAACTGGGGCAAGACGATCGCGGACGTTTGGAGCAGTATCTCACGTCGGTCCGTGAAGTGGAGGTTCGCACCGAGCGTGCCGACAAGTGGCTTGATACGCCACGGCAACCGGTGGACCCGGCCGTGCAGGCCCAACTGAATCGAGACATCTCGCTCGATCGGCTCGGCGATTATCTCCGCACGATGTACGACATCATCGTCCTGGCCTTCCAGACGGATATGACCCGTGTGGCGACCTTCAGCACAGGCAACGAGGGGAACGGCCCGGCTGTCCCTGAAATCGGCGTGAAGCAGGATCGGCATTCACTCTCGCACCATAACGCCAATCCCAAGCTGATGCAGGAACTGACGGCGAGCGACACGTTCAACATCCAGCAGTTCAGCTACTTCCTGGACCGGCTGAGCCAGGTGAAAGACGCCGATGGCCCCTTGCTCGATTCGACGATGGCCCTCTATGGCAGCGGGATGGCCTTCGGCCACAGCCACGGCAACGCGAACCTGCCGCTGATCCTCGCGGGGGGCAGCGCGTTGGGGATCAAGCACGGACGGCATCTCGACTACAACGCCCCGGCGAAGCCCGCAGGCTATGCGTATGACCTGGACAATCCCACCAAGCACTACGCCATTTGTTTCAACCCGGTGAACAGCAAGGCTCACTTGAGCAATCTCTTGCTGCTGATGGCGCAGAAAATGGACGTGAAGACCGAGACGTTTGCTGACAGCAATAGAATCGTCTCAGAGATCGCAGGCTGACAGGCTTCTCTGCAAGAAGCCCTGACAAAACCGGTTGTGGGAAGTTCAGGACTACGATATATCACGCGATTTTGAGCTAACGCCGAGGTTATGTTCGAGTACGTTCATTTTCCGGCGCGCTTCCAAGCGATGATCTCATCGAGAATCGACCCCAGCGGCAGATGCGGAGCCCCGCCCAATGTCGCCTTGAGTTTGGTGAGATCGGGGACGCGGCGGCGGATGTCTTCGAAGTCGTCGCCGTAGGCTCGGCTGTAGGGCAGGTATTCGATTTTGACCGCCGGGTCGACGCGGGCAATCACCGCTTCCGCCAGTTCCTTGATCGATACCGGCTGGTCGCTGCCAATGTTGAAGACCTGGCCGTAGGCGGATTCGGTTTGGGTCAGACGCATCACGACGTCAACGATTTCGTGAACGTGGCCAAAGCACCGGACCTGGCCGCCGTCGTCATAGACCACCACAGGACCACCGGCGAGGGCCTGGTCGACGAAGCGGGGGATCACCATGCCATAGTGCCCCACCTGCCGCGGTCCGACGACGTTGAAAAAGCGGCCGATGGCGACCTTCAATCCGTACTTGCGGAAGTAGGCCAGTGCGAGAAACTCGTCGATCGCTTTCGAGCAACCATAGGCCCAGCGCGGACGGGTCGTGGCCCCGAATTGCAGATCGTCCTCTTCGGTCCATTGTTCCTTGAAATTCTTGCCGTAGACCTCGCTGGTGGAGGCCAGGAAGAACTTCTGGCCCCCTTGAATCGCCAGTCGCAGCAAGACTTCCGTGGGATAGATGTTGGTTTCGATCGTCCGGACGGGATCGTCGGCGACCAGTTTCACTCCCACTGCAGCCGCCAGGTGATAGATGACATCCACTCCACGGACCACATCTGCCAGCATGACGGGATCGGTGATCGAGCCGATTCGCAGTCGGAACTGGGGATGGTCGAGCACCCCCTGCAGGTTGTCTCGCTGACCGGTAGACATGTCATCCAGCACAGTGACGGAATGACCTTGTTCGAGCAGACGTTCGGTGAGGTGGCTTCCAATGAAACCCGCTCCTCCGGTGACCAAGCAGCGCGCCATGCCGTTGCGTTCCTTACTGTTGAGGGGCAGACCTGTGCGACATTACGAACGTCCTTGAATTGGAACGAGATCTGACCCGCGGGTTGAGCGGGATGAGGCGCTGTCCACGGGACTTCCCCATCATACGCAATTCCTGGCAATTTTGCTGGAACGATGAATTGAGCCCCACGGGGGCAACGTGATGAAGGAGTTTCGGCAGCAGCTTATTCGGGATAAATGGGGCAATTCGTGGTTCGAGTCGATGGGAGGGCGAGGCTCCCGCTTTTGAAGTTGCGCTATTTTTTTACAGATCACTATCGAATTTCCAGGGATTTTTGAAGGGTACGGGGCCAAGGCATAAACTTCAGGTGCCCGTTGTG
>CAMAVF010000510.1 GCA_945861445.1 Planctomicrobium piriforme
CGCGATCGCCCAGCCAGGAATGCGCCTCGGCGGCGGCTTCTGTCCCGGTGAACTGCAACGTCGCCGAGAGCACGCCGGCCGTGTTCCCCTCGGACATCGCCTGCCGGACGCGTACGCGTCCGGTCGGTCCGAACTGCGTGATCATCGTCTTCTGCAATTGAGGATGCTCGCGCATCGCCAACGAGACGGCGCGCGACAGAGACACCAGCAAGCGGCGGTCGCGGGCATCGGGCAACAGCCCCAATGCACCGGAAGCACTCGCGGCGGCAACGATCTGGCAGGCATCCTTGAAGGAATCTCCCGACAGTGCCGCCTCGAATTCCGCCAGGACGTTGTAGCCCTCTTTGCTCAACTGTTCGATCAGCGGATGCCGCCACGTCACGACTTCCTGATTCGGGAAGGGAGACCCCAGGACGGGTTTGTGTTCGGGAGCAAACCGATGCACTCCCGCCTCGGCCAGTTCCACCAGGCTCCGCAAAGTGTCGCGACCGTGGAAGGCCTGATAATGGGGGTGACTGGGCTTGTTCCAGAACCGCAACCAGCGGCACAGCCGGGCCACGTCTTCCCAATCGTCCTTATAGATGGCGCGCAATAAGTCATACCGAGCCACCGATTCGGCCGGAACTTTGACCGGCGCCATCGTCCACAACGGGCATTGCAACAACCCGTTCACCGTCAGTCGGCTGGAACCCGCGTGCCCCTCATGAATGAGACGTTCGCCCAGACGCTCGTAGTGCTCGGCAAAGCTGAGTCCATCGGCTTGATCCCACGTGTCGGCGATCAGTGCGGCATCGTTTAGGAATTGCAGTCGATCGGCAGGCGACACCGGCCGCACGATGACATCGGCAATCAACCCGGCCAGCAACGTCTTGCCGAGTTCTCCCGCCGTTCCCAGGCCCAATGTTTTCAGCGCACACGCTTGCCGCCATTGGAGGGAATCGATCCCCGGCGGCTGGCTTTCCATTACATTTTCCAGCCAGGCCTCGACATCCAGATCACCCGGCAGGTTGGGCGTGCGGTTGAGGAGATCATCCGGGACGATCGACGTCAGGGCATTCAACCCGCGGACTTCCACGCGTCGCAGGGTAATGCTGCGTTTCTCTTCACCGGGCAGGGCATACAAACCAAACTCGACGCAACCACCGCGAATGGCTCGCAATGGATCCAGTGCGCGGCCCCAATGGATCCCGTCAGCACTCGTCCAGCACTTCAGCGAACCGACCCCCATCACCAGCCGCAACCATTGCTTCTTCGCGGTGAAGGGGACAATTTGATTTTGAATATCGTAGGGAAAATCCACGAGCGGTTGAGTGGGAAGAATCCAGGCGAGGCACGTCGCTTTCGTGGTGGTCTCACGGCAGAATCCCAGTCGGTGAATCGGCTGACCGGCCCCGGTCCCGATATACACGCCCGTGCCAGGTGTGGCTTCAACCTGCAGAATGATTTCCTGCAATTCCGTCGATTCCAGCGGAATGCCAACCAGCGATCCGTCTTTGGTCTTTTCTGAGGTCAACTCGAGCGTCCCTTCCGGCAGGGCACTCAGAATCGCACCCTGTCCCAGCTTGGGCTGAGTCGCCAGTTGGGCTGGTTTTTCAGTACGAATGGAATACTGTCGGATGGGAAAACTTTCGTCGGGCAGCGGTGTGCCGCGGTACATGGCGAAACCACTGAATCCCGCTTTGCCTTCGAAATAGACTTCGCCGGGTGGCTGCGCGAACGGGACGGTCATCAGGCGAATGTCGCCCCGGCTGAAGACCAGGGTCCCAGCTTGATGGCGAAATTCGATCTGGCCGTGCAATGTCGGATCCATGCGGCCTTCGGCACTCCCGATCAACGCCCGCGTTTCCGGCTTGGGTCCGCCCCCCGGGCGTGTTGTCGCGTAGGCTCCCCACCACGGTGCCGGCCGATCGCTGAATTGAAACGTCACCCCCTGAGTCCCGTTCCAGAAATGCAACCGCAGCCCGTAATGATCGTAAGGCGCCAGCCGCAACACGGCATCACCCGGCCACGGTGCTTTCAACTTCAACAGTCCGTCAAAGCTGGCCAGCGGCATTTCGCCATGCTGCGCTTCATGGAACTGGTGCGGAACATTGGGGACCGGTTCCAGCCATTGCTGCAGCCGTTCGCGCCGCAGTCCCCACTGGTCGCCCTGCGGTTTGTAGCTGGCATCCAATGCCGGCAGCGGCGGGGTCTCGCGATTGACCAACTGCGCCCAGGGGGCATTCGGTGACACCGTCTCGGCGGGGACGATCGGCACGGTCACGCCAAACGACGACGTCAGCGAGAACTTATCAAGCGCCGGGAACTGCCCGAGCCTTGGCTGCTTGGCGGGGGGATCGGCTTCCAGTCGGAGGACAGTCACCCCCGCGGGAATTTCGATCTCGCCGGCCGGGAACCAGCCTTGAGACTGCGGCTTCCAATCCTTCGTGGTCGACCGCGCGACACCCAGCAGCACGGCCTGGCCATTCACCAGAATCTTGATCGGACGCTGGACCTTCGCGGCGTAACGCAGATCAACGCGGTACTTGCCGGCCTGGGGAATGGCCACGTCATATTCCGCAAACACCGGCTTGGCATCATCGGCGTAAATGACGCCAATCCCGACGCCCATGTTCTTCGAGTCGATCTTGATGTTGCCGCGGGCGAAACTTTCCGCTTCGAATTCCTTCCGCCAAATTTGGGCCGGATCAATCGCCGGCTGGACTGGTTTGACAGCTGCGGGATCGACTGAATTGACGGGAGTGGCCACGACCACGGTCGGCTGTTTCGGATCGACTTTTTCCGGTTTCGTGGATTCCACCACTTTCTCGGCGTCAGCCATTTTCTTCGCGGCAGCCAGTTCCTCTTCGGCCTTTTTGATCGCTTCCTTGTCTGCTACCTGCCGTTTGGCTGCCGGATCTTTGGGCAGGTTGGCAATCGCGATCAACAGCGAACCCAGCAGCCCCAGCAGGAAGACCGCCGTCCAGCCCCAGTAGCCGCTGATGCGATTGCGAGTTTGCGGTCCACCGACCGCGACGATCTCGTCGATTGAGACTTCGAATTTGCCGAGAGCTTCATTCAGATAGGCTTCGAAGTGCAACTGTTCGATCAACGTATCCCGCAACTCAGCCGAGACGCGCAGGCGCTCCCGCAGTTGGTCGAGTTCCGTCTCGCTCAGTTCTTCAGGAGTCTTCTCTTGAACGAGCTGTATCAGCTCTTGATCGCTGAGCTGGCTCATAAATGGGGGTTCCGCGTCTTATTATCCAGACAATACTTCAAGGCTTGACGAGCCCGAAACATGAGGAGCTTGATTGCCCCTTCGCTGCGTTTGAGTCGTTGACCAATATCCAGCAACGACAAGCTGCCCGAATAACGCAACTGGATCGCTTCGCGGGCACTTTGCCCGAGTTCGCCGATGCAGTGCGGGAGATGAGCCAGAAAATCTTCGTTCGTCTCACCGGGACGCAGATGGACGATGTCTTCCAGTTCCAGACACAGTTCGGTCCAGGCGACTTCCTTGCGGCGTTTCAGTTTTCGCAGGTGCTCTTTCAACAGATTGCGGGCAATGCCCAGCAGCCAGGGGCGAATCAGACTGCTCGTGTCGAATCGCTCGCGAGCCTGATAGAACCGCAGAAAGACCTCTTGAGTGAGATCTTCCGCGTCGCTGACGGCCAGAATGCGCGACCGCAAATAGGCAAAAACGCCACGCTGATACTTTTGAACGATGGCTTCAAACGCCGCTCGATCGTTCTTAAGTAGCCGTTGGCTGAGTTCCTGGTCTGAAGTCATAATCCGTTCACAGGGCGATGGGAGACATCGAAGCTAACGTCACAGGTTAGTTTCAATTGATGCGACGCCAAACCGAAAGACACTTCTTCGAGCGGCGCTGGATGAAATAAAACATATTCAATTTCGATCGCATCATAAATCTGGGATGCGCTGATCCGCAACTGACCACTGCAATCCACAAGCCATATCGTCCCGACACACACCGTAAACCGGAGCGTA
>CAMAVF010000511.1 GCA_945861445.1 Planctomicrobium piriforme
CGAATGACAATCCCGTGACAGACTGTAAACTCATAGCTGGCCTCCGTGCGTGCGTTGAAGTTTGTTGTGGTTAACAACTTATACGCCACACGAGGCCATTTTTGTTGAACAATGGTGAATAATCCGGGCTAGCGCCCAGCGGCTGATGAGTAATCCAGGTTTGGTCAAATGACAGTGGCATGGGCCGGAAGACCCACCACCTGAGTTACTCGATGATCTCGATGTCATCTTCGGACTCGGTCAGCATGCGGACGTCGCTTTCGCTTTCCACCTGAGCCGGAGCGGGGGCTCGAACGGGCTTGCGGGACGGCCGGCTGATGGACGATTGGCTGCCACCCTTCGGCGGCGCCTTCTTTTTCAGCAGCCTGTCGGCCGCTGGAATGACTTCCGTCTGATCACTGCGGCGCAGGGGTTTATCTGGGCCGAGATAGATCTTGAATTTCAGATTGGCAAACGCCAACTGATCTCCCGGCAACAGTGCTCCCCGCGTGACTCGTTGCCCGTTGACGCGCGTGCCGTTGCTGCTGCCGAGATCCCGAATGAACAGCAATCCATCGGTCTTGACGATCAGGCAATGGATTTTGGAAACGCTGCTATGGTTGAGATGCAGATCACAGACATGGCGATTACGACCCACAAGCGTCAGATCCCGATCGATTGTGATCGGTTGTCCGCCATCTTGGGGAATCAGTTGAGCCAGCATCTATGAAAGCCTTCCACAGGTCGTGGGTCGCGCACACCGTCTGATATACCGCGAACAGCTGCCGGATTTGTCGCTACGCATTCGTCTGAAGTTCCCAGTTTCTACGCTGGATTCACGATTTGCGATGGTCGAACAGGGTTCGAGACTCAACTTCTGAATCCGTTTCGAAAAGTCGAGACAAGAATTATAGCGCGAAGCGTAGGCAGACAGGTCGCAGTTTTATATCAAATGCGTCGTATCCCTATAACTCTGCACGGTAAAGGTATGGCTGTCAAGCGGAACGCGGCATTGTCGCCGCGATGCAGGTTCCGATTACAGCGGTCAATCCTGATGCTAAGTTCTTCCTGCGGAACAGTTTGCCGAACAAATCGAAAGCTCGGCGGGATTATTCATCAGCCGCTGGGCGCTAGCCCACGGTTCGGGCAACAATCGACTCGAATTTCCAAACGAACCGGACGCTAGCGCGTTCCGGCTGATTTGCGCGGTGTTTTGGGCAAGATGGTCCCAACTCCTTTGTGGCGCCGATAGTTGTGCAAGATCCAGATCGTCCCATGAATAATCCGGGCTAGGAGGGTGGTTGGCATCACGAGCAATGCTACCAGTAACTCAACATTTGCTCGGCAATGATGACTTTTGCCACACCAACGCGAGGTCCTGAACCGGAGCGTCACTCCCGGGGACAATCGGTAAAAGTGCTTCAACCCTCGCAGTCACTGTCATCAGTCGCAGTCTCCAGCGGTGTCTATTGGGTGTAGTCGCTAATAGGTGGGGCGTTTGCCAAACTGAGCGAAGCGAAGCGTGACTCCCCCCCTTATAAAGGGGGGGAGTGCAGGTCGCTGCGCTCCGATTCACGATGCCTGCCGGGCGGATTTCGGCCTGTACTCGCGGAACCCCACGATTTAGCGGCTACACCCGTGTCTATTGGACGGTGGTGTGGAGTGGCCGTCAGTCGTCAATTCGGCTATAGCTGCAGCCTTGCGGTATCATCTGTCGACATGCCTCGCAGAAGTTGATGACCCAGGTGTGATGATCCAGTTGCGGCCGTTGACCGAGGACTTGGCTCTCCAACTCAAGGTGAATTTCCATGACTCGCACCAGCCGGCTGATGGCAGTCTTCCTGGGCTTGATGAGCGTGCCACTCACGTCGCTGTTCGCTGAGCCACCCTTCGTCAGCCAGTTGGTGGATCCCATTCAGCTACGCGGCATCGAGGACGTTTACCTGGATGGTGATCGAGCGTTTCTGCCGTGTCGCGAAGGTCAACGGTTGACCGTGTGCTCAGTCAAGGACCCGACTCAGCCACGGATTCTCGGGACGTTTACTCACCCTGACCTGGACCAGGCCGCGGGCTTTGCCTTGGATGGCAATACAGCCTATCTGGCATCAAACGAAAATCATCAACTGTTGGTGCTCGATGTCACGGATTCGGCGAACATGAAACTGCTCGGGAAGGTGATCATCGGCCCAGCGGATGGTCCCAAGTGGTTATACAAAGTGGCTTATCGAAATGGTTACTGCTACGTGGCCCTGCAGCAGGCGAAGCGGCTGTACGTGGTGGATGTCCGCGACAAAACTCAACCGAAAGTCGTCAGTGACGTGGTCGTCACCACGGACAACGACGGGCCATTCAGCGTGATGCTGCGCGACCAGCACGCCCTGGTGGGCACCCTGTTCGGTCGCAACAACCGGCTGGCGGTGGTCAATATCCAGGATCCCCTCCAGCCGCGGTTAGTCGGTGCCCTGCTGGGTCCGGATGTGTGCCAGGTCAGCGGCAAAATTATTGGGGATCGCTACTTCGCGGTCTGCTGGGATCGCAATTCCTTTCTGGTCGTGAATCTCGCCGACGTGACGAAGCCCCGCCTGGAAGGCAAGCTGGTCGACGAACGTCTGGGAAAACCCAATCGCTGCGAAATCGTCGGCGATCGCGCCTACCTGCCGATGGTGCAGGGCGGGGGAATCTCGATTGTCGATCTGTCGAATCCGATTGAGCCCCGTTTTGTTACCACATTTTCTCATCCAGTTTTGAAGAAAACTTACGGCATCGCCGCCCGCGCCGATCTGTTGTTCGTCGGATCTCGCGAAGGCAACAGTTTTGTAGTCATTGATCGCCGTGAACTCGAAAAATAACCGTGAATCGAATGCAGGATGTTCGTTGCCATCGACTACATCGTGGTCAGGGAGCCGGTATTGCCCGCCGCGCCCGTTCTTCGTCGGTCAGAATGCCGTGAAAGACAATGTCGAGGACGTCTTCGGCCTGGCGTTCGAAAGACGTGGTCCGGCCTGTGAAGTAGTTGGTAAAGATCGTTCCGTACAACACATCGTTGACGACATTCACGATGCGTTCGACAGGAATTTCACGGCAGCGGCGTTCGCTGATCAAGTTGGCCAGCAACTGCTGCCAGGCGGCCATTCTGCGGTTTTGATGTTCAAAGTAGGTCAAGCGTTTGCGATCGCGAAACTCGGTTCGCTCGTGCATGAACAGGACGACGATCTGGGGATGTTCGCTGAAGAAACGCAGATATTCACGGATGGCACAGCGGATGCGGTCGAGTGGTTCGGTGATCTCGCGCAGGCCGCCGTCTACGGCTGCTGAGAGTTGCCGCATTCCGCGATCGACGGCTGCCAGAAAGAGCTGTTCCTTGCTGGGAAAGTAGTGGTAGATGGTCCCTTTGGCGACATCGAGCTGGTTGGCGATGATCTGAATGTCCGTCAGTCGATACCCCAATTGAGCGAAGCAAGCCGTCGCGGCATCCAGTATCTCTTCCTTCCGTCTAACCGCCAGTCCCTCTTCACGAGGCCGACCTGGCTTCCGTTTGATATCAGTCGATTCCATGGGGGAGGTGTCCTCACTGTTACCGGCAGAATTAATTGACTCGCGGGTCGATTAATAGCGGCCCGTAGAAAACATGTCCAGATCAAGTTCAGAGACCTGACGACACCGTAACCAATTTCAGGTTCTTTCCTCACTTCCCCCATTCCATTCACCATTACCATTTTCAAAGAAAGGACAGGCATAAAAGAAAGGACAGGCATATATTTGAACCGCAGACAAATATAGACATTAAGTCGTAATCAGCGTTGCTGGCCAGTCGATAGGCCTGTCCTTTAATTTCTGTGACATCTCTACGATATACTTCACGCGGTGAGGAATGAGGCCGGGTTGAAGTGTTGGAAGTTGTGGGTCATGAGGGTGGCGAGTTGGGGGCGGTGTTTTGTGGGGATGTTGTCGAGGCAGCCATCGATGGCGTGGCGGAATTCGGTGAAGTTGTCGTAGTG
>CAMAVF010000512.1 GCA_945861445.1 Planctomicrobium piriforme
GCCAATGGACAGCACCGGGTGCTGTGGTGAAAAGAGCTGGTGATCCTGCCAGGACTTGACCTGGCTGCCACCAAATGCGAACCACAATTGAGTCGTGCGAACATCGGGATGGGCTCGGTAACGGTGCCAGACATGAGGGCACAGCAGCACCATGTCGCCCTTCGAGACTTCAATTTGCCCCGCGACTTCAGACTCGAATTGAACTCGCGTGCCTTCGACGAACAGCAAGGCTGAGTACGTATCCTCGAAGACCCGGCCGCTTTCCCAGGTGTACTCGTAGCCCACAGGATGCGTGTCGCGTACCACGCCCGGGGCCTGAGTCTGGCGACCCGCACCGGTGAGATACAGACCCCAATCTCGATCACGAGCCGAAATCGAAAAGTAACGGTAATAGTCGAAAGGGTTGCCGGAGAGCATGGCGTTTTCGCCGTTCGGGGGTAACGGAAAACTGCGTCCTTGGAGCTATTTCAATGAGTATCAACTCTTATTCGTCGGCACCTTTAATCGATGGTGACCTGACAACCAATGCCAAGTCTTCCAGCTGGGTTAGCCTAATATGGAGCTTGACATCTTGCAAGATGGCAGTGAACTGTGCGTTCCACGTAGCGACGCGACGTCATGGCGCATCTGACAACCAAGCAACGACTTCGGACGCTGTGGCCGATCCGTGAAACGCATCTCGCCTGATGTTCACCGACTCCCTTTTCCCGGTCGACATGACTGCAAGTCTGAACTCACGGCAGGTCCGCGCCGCGCGACATAATCGGCAAAGTCGACCGGGAATCTGTTGCCGAAAGACAACGGAGGTCCAAAACTTGCCTGCCGCCGTAAACCCCTACGCTATGAAATTATGTCGGTATCAGTGGTCTTCGCTGGGCACATGAACGTCCTGGCATGCCCACCGACCGGCGTGCGATGGGCTTCGTCGAAATTCTGATTACCGGCATGTGTCGTTGGTGATCAGCTTTTGAATTGCGAGCCGGAATCTCGTCTGCACAGAGTGTTTTGATTCGTGCTTCGACTGGGAGAATCTCCTTCATGCAGTCTCGATCCGAAGTTTTATTTCAAGAGCATAAACAACGTGTCTATCGGCAGACGGACCGGTTGTTTGCGGGTCTGCTGGCCCTGGAGTTCATTGCGGGATTTATCGCCGCGCGGGTCGTATCACCCTGGAGTTGGAATGGCACGCTGCCTTATACGTATCCGCATGTCTGGTCGGCCCTGACCCTGGGGGGCGCGATTGTTACGCTGCCGATTTTTCTCGCGATCCGGTATCCGGGCAGGGTGATCACCCGCCAGGTGATTGCCGTGGCGCAGATGCTGGAATCGGCACTGTTGATTCATCTGTCTGGCGGCCGCATCGAGACCCATTTTCACGTTTTCGGCTCGCTGGCGTTTCTCGCCTTTTATCGCGACTGGCGAGTCATCGTGACGGCCGCCACTGTGGCAGCGGTGGATCATGTGCTGCGCGGCTATATCTGGCCGCAATCGATCTATGGAGTCGCCTCGGTCAATCCCTGGCGCTGGCTGGAACACACCAGTTGGGTTGTCTTCGAATGCATTTTTCTGATCCGATCCTGCCAGCTTAGTAACAGCGAAATGCATGGCATCGCTGAACGCCAGGCCGAGTTGGAAACCTGGACCGAACGGGTGGAATCTGAAGTTGTACAACGGACCCGCGAACTGGAGCAGCGCAATACCGAACTGCAGGCCACACAGGTTCGTGCGGAAGCCGCCGCCCAGGCCAAGAGTGAATTCCTGGCCAACATGAGCCACGAGATTCGCACGCCGATGAACGGCATCATCGGCATGACCGAACTGGCACTCAACACGCCCCTCATTCCTGAACAACGTGACTACCTGGAAACGGTCCGGAACTCGGCCGATTCGTTATTGCGCATCATCAATGACATTCTCGATTTCTCCAAAGTGGAAGCGGGAATGGTGGAGCTCGAGCACATTCCGTTCTCGCTCCGCGAACATCTGGGTGACACGCTGAAGACGATGGGCGTCCGGGCCGACGAGAAACAATTGGAACTGGCCTGGCAGGCGGCCTCCAATGTTCCCGAGTTCGTCATCGGAGATCCCGGTCGCATCCGCCAGATCCTGGTCAACTTGACCGGCAATGCGATCAAGTTCACCCAGTCCGGAGAAATCATTGTGCGGGTCATGGTGGACGGGGTCAGCCGCGATTCGGCTGTCCTGCACTTCACCGTGGCTGACACGGGAATTGGCATTCCAGAAAACAAACGCGATACGATTTTCGATGCGTTCACGCAGGTCGATGCATCGACCACGCGAACCTATGGCGGCACCGGTCTGGGGCTGTCGATTTCTTCGCAGCTCGTGAAGCTGATGGATGGTCAGATCTGGGTGGACAGCGAAGTCGGCCGCGGCAGCACCTTCCATTTCACAGTGAAGCTGGGGGTCTCCACGGAAGTGGCCAAGACTCCGCCCCCGCTGGACATTGAGTGCCTGCGGAATATCCCAGTCCTGGTTGTGGACGACAATGCGACCAACCGTCAAATCCTGTTCGAAGTGCTGCGGCAATGGCAGATGCGGCCGGTGCTGGTGGCCAGCGGACCAGAAGCCATCGTCGAAATGCAACGGGCCAAACAGGCCGGTGACGTCTTCCCGCTGGTATTGACCGACTGTCACATGCCCGGGATGGATGGATTCACCCTGTCGGAACTGATTCATGCCGATCCCGAATTGTCCGGGGCGACAATCATGATGTTGACTTCCGGAGTGCGCAAGGGAGCTCACGAACGCTGCCGCGAACTCGGGATTCAAGCCACGCTGTTGAAGCCGATCAAGCAGTCGGAATTGCAATTGGCGATCGTCAATGCCCTGGAAGGCGTGGGGCGCTGCGACCTCCCAGTGCAACTGGAATCGACATTGCAGGTTGATGAACACAGTGGTCCGGAGCGGGCCTTGAAGATTCTGTTGGCCGAAGACAATCCAGTGAATCAAAAAGTCGTCGTGCGCACCCTCGAGAAACGCGGCCACCACATCCAATTGGCCGTCAATGGACGGATTGCCGTGGATGCTTCGGCGACCGGCGAGTTTGATGTGATCCTGATGGACGTGCAAATGCCCGAGATGGACGGGCTGACGGCCACCCGATCCATCCGACAGCGTGAACGCCACCTCGGTACACGTCATATTCCCATCATTGCAATGACGGCCCATGCCATGAAGGGCGATCAGGAACGGTGCCTGGAAGCCGGTATGGATGACTACTTAACCAAGCCCATTAAGTTCAGCGATCTGTTTGTCGCGTTGAACAAGTGGACTGCCGTGGCGACTCCGGAGCCTGCTGCTGCCGCGACCACCACGGTTGCCGCGTCACCCGCTGCCTTTAATAAAACCCTCGCCCTGGAAATGGTCGCTGGCGACGCCACGACATTGCAGGAAATCGCCGACCTGTTCCTGCAGGATTGTCCCACCCTCATTTCACAAATCTCGCAAGCGATCGCCACCGGAGACTCGGCAGCTCTGGTCGCCTCGGCTCATCTGTTGAAAGGTTCAACGGGCTACTTCGGCAGTACAGTCGCTTCCGAATCGGCCGCCCGGCTGGAACAACTGGGACGCGCGAAAAAGCTGGAGCCAGCCGCGGATGTCTATCAGGAGCTGGAACAACAGGTCTTGCAACTGACGACCGAGCTGTCCGAATTCCTTGGTCGCGGCACGCAATGCTCAGAGAAGCCGAATCCAGAGACCTGCTCAACCGTTTGACCAATTGGCACCCCCAAAGCAGTGAATTATCCGGGCGAGGGGAGATGATTTCTCCGCGGAGCGGCAACTAGATTGCTAACGCGCGACCCTGTTGCAATCCGCTCTCGACTACGAAAGCCGATCGCTCATCGACCGGCAATCTGTCACCGTCTAATCTTCAATCGACAACTTGATCTCGTCGCTATTCGCCTTCAACTCCGGTGC
>CAMAVF010000513.1 GCA_945861445.1 Planctomicrobium piriforme
TCGACGCTCGATGATCCCGCCATTACCTACGGCATCGTCTTCTCGAACTTCATGAGCAAAGGGGTCTTCACGTTTGAGGGGGGGACCGATCACCTCGTCACGCTGATGAAGGCCGAGATGGAGAAGAACGGCGTCGACATCCGCATCCGTTCGCTGGTCGAGAAAATCGAAATCAGTCCCGATCGCAAAGTGACCGGCGTGGTGGTCAATGGCAAGCGGATCGGCTGCCGGACCGTGATTTCCAACGCCAACTTGAAGACCACAATCTTCCAACTGGCGGGCGAACAGCACTTCGATCGCAAGTTCATTGAAGACTCACAGGCGGTGCGGCTCAACAACAGCAGTTGCCAGGTCTACATGGCCTTGAAGCCGGGCCTCGAGTTCGACGATCTGGGCGATTTGCTGTTCCATTCCGAACATCGTGGGTTCGATGCGGAGGCACTTTGCAGTCGGCACATCAGCAGCCGGACGTTTTCGTTCTATTATCCGCGAACACGTCCCGGCAGTGACCGCTACATGATCGTCTCGTCGACCAACGCCCACTATAAGGACTGGGGACCGCTCTCGGAACCTGATTACGAAGCCTCCAAGAACGACTTGATCGAATCGACTCTGCAGTGTCTGGAACAACGCTACATTCCCGATATTCGAGCCAAACTGGACCATGTGGAAGCGTCCACGCCCAAGACCTTCGAGCATTACACGCGGCACCAGCAGGGTGCGTCGTTCGGCACCAAATTCGAAGGCTTGGGAGTCAGTCGCGCGCTGCCCGAGCAAGTCCATGGTTTGTTTCATGCAGGGTCGGTCGGCATCATCATGTCGGGCTGGCTGGGAGCGGTGAATTATGGCGTCATCGTGGCCAATGACGCAGACAAGTTGTTGACCCCGCCGTCGATGGTCACGCCGCCGCCGGCGTTGTCGCCAGCGTAGTAAATTTCGGTATGGATGCACCAATATGCACGATGACGACGAAAACGAGTACAAGCCTGAAGAGCCCGATCCGGATCAGCCCGAAAAGCCCAAAGAGGGCGAGCCCCGGCAAGCGGGGGGCGGGACGTTTCATCAGGAACTGCAGCATTCAATGGTGGCCGCCCGGGTTCCTGAAGCGGTCGGCATGGGCACCTTCTGCACGGGGGCCATCGTGCTCACCGGGCCGCATGAGTTCGTGCTCGATTTCGTGCTGCGTATGTCGCCACCGCACCGGATTGCTCAACGCGTCGTGATGGCGCCGAACGTGGTTGGACTTTTCTTGCGGGCTCTCAAAGAGAATCTCGACAAATACAAGCAGAATTTCGGCCCCCCCGCCACGCTGCCACCACCCCCGCCCGGGATGAAGCCGCCCCCCATTTCGGAAGTGTACGAGCAGTTAAAGCTGCCCGAAGAGATCATGAGCGGTACCTACGCGAATGCCGTCATGATCGTCCATTCGCCCGCAGAATTCTGCTTTGATTTCGTGACCAGTTTTTATCCGAAATCCGCCGTTTCGGCGCGCGTTTACCTGGCCGTGCCCCACGTCACACAGTTGTTTGATTCGCTGAGTCGTTCCTACGAGCAATACGTGCAGCGGGCTCAACAGAATCAGCAACCGAAGCCTCCCGAAGATCGGCCACCAGCCGGTCCTGGCGGCACCTGGCAGGTGCCGTAGAGAGCGCTGACAGGTAGTTGCCGCCGTGTGTGTCATAATTCCCATTCTTCCCATAATTCCCATCAAATTCATGGGAAGAATGGGATTAATGGGAATTATGAAAAGACAGGCTATTAACGAACTTCTAATTGGTTTCTATTCGCTGCGGATCAACCCATGACGCGGCCTGACTGGCAATTGCCGCGTGGGGTGTCTCGGGCGTTGTGGGAGTATACCCAGCAACCTCATATCGCGACCGGTTACGACCAGTCCATCGCGAATTCCGCGTTGTCGCGCTACGACATGCAGGTCCTGCTGCAACAATTCGTCGAACCGGGCCGGCTGATCGATCTGGGCTGTGGGACGGGTCGGCACGCGTTGGAATTTGCCACGCGGGGCTTCGACGTCCTGGGAGTTGATCTCTCTCGCGAGATGCTGATTCAACTGCAGGCCAAGTCACGCGCCACCGGTGTGACTGTGGCCACGTTGCAAGCCAATCTGTGCGATCTGGAGGGGCTGCCCGACGCGTCCTTCGACTATGCCATCTTGATGTACGCGACCCTGGGAATGATCCCCGCAGCGGAAGATCGGGCACGCCTCCTGAGTCACACGCGCCGGCTCTTGAAACCGGGTGGACGATTCGCGCTGCACGTCCACAATTTGTGGTTCAATCTGTTTGACGCGCAAGGTCGAGCCTGGCTATGGAAGGACCGCTGGCAATACTGGTTACGCGGCCAGCCGGGTGGAGACCGCGTAGTCCACGACCGCGGCATTCCCAATTTTCAAATGCACGTTTTCTCACGCGGCGAGATCCAACAACTGCTGACGGCTGCCGGTTTCTCAATCGAACTATGGCAACCCTTGAATGCCACGGCTTCCGGCCCATTGCCGTCACCCTGGTTGTGCGGCGGGTTGAGGTCCAACGGCTGGATCATCGTGGGGCAGGTTGATTAGGACTCTGCCAGAACTTGATCTGCGGGATAGCAGCCTGTTGAAAAGGGTGTCTGGAACTCTCCTAACGTCGAAAACACGCTCGATTCGGTGTGGTTGGCAAAGCTCCAGACACCTTTTTCAACAGGCTGATAGGGAGCTCATTCCGTCGCAAGCTGGGTTCGACTTGATTACTGTGCGGCACGAATTCCCAAGTCCTGCAGGTGCCGTGCCATGTCCTTCTCTAATTGGACTCGCGATTCGTAAGGGACTACGGCAGCGCGCATCACAAAGCCGTACGCTTGTTGCTGTTGGATGTGCTTTTCGCCAGGGGCGGATGCAGCAGTTCGTCGAGCTTGAATTTCTCGAAGACCAGGTGGGACTGGCTGCCTTCGTAGACAATGCCAACATGCCGATCATCCACACGGGTCAAGCTCGGGTAACCCGCCCCGCGGCCTTCATCCAGCAGCAGGTGGTGCGTCTTCGGCCAGGACTGGCCGTCGTCAAAACTGACTTGAATCGTGTGGTGAGTCCGACCCTTCTGGGTGTGTGGATTGGCAAACAGCAACACATGCCGCTTCGCGCCGTCGGCTTCATAATCGACTCGCAACAGACTGCCGTTGCAGTTGGGTTCGATCAGCGTGTTGCGGTTGGTTTGATGCGGTTGCCAGGTTTGCCCCAGATCTTTGGTGACGAACACGGCACGGAAACGCTCATGGTCGTTGCGCATGTTGAGCATGATCGAGCCATCGCCGATTTGGGCCGCCTGGCACTCGTTGCCTCCCCTGAAAGCCGGCTTGGCGACCGTCCATGTCGCCCCGTGGTCGCGACTGATCATAATGGTCGCGAATGTGGCCAACGCGTCTCTGCCGTCGCGACCTTCAACCGGCATCACCAGCGTGCCATCGGGCAGGTTGATCCCCTGTTGAGGTGATGGGGCGAGCAGCCACCAGGCCTCCTGTTTGAGCCGTCGGGTGAGGTTCTCCGGCTTGGACCATGTGAGACCGTCGTCCTGCGAACGAACCATCATGAATTGAGCGCTCTTGCCAATCTCAAAGCCAGGTTCGGAGCCGTCGTCGTTCCACTGATGCTTGCCCGGTTTGCCGTTCATCCACACGGCAAAGCAGAAGATCTCTCCGGTCTGTTGATCAACGATCAGGCCCGGATCGCTGCATCCGTTCTGCTCCTGCGGCAGCCCGCCGTACTCGCCCATATCCATGATCACGCGGACCGGTCCCCAGGATTGTCCCCCATCGGTACTGCGACTGAGTCCGATGTCGATGTCTTCCTGAAGATCACGCCCCATTCTGCGTCGCATATCGTACACGCACAGCAGCGTCCCCCTGGTCGATGTGGCCAGGGCCGGAATGCGGTAAGTGTGAACGCC
>CAMAVF010000514.1 GCA_945861445.1 Planctomicrobium piriforme
CACTACACGCGCGATCCGAATGCCCCCTACATGAATGATGCGGGCAAGGGAGGCTGCCGGTTGCCGTCGGGGCACCCGGAAGCATTCTTCGAAGCCTTCGCCAACGTCTATCGTTCGGCCTACGATGACATGGCCAAGCGGGCCCTGGGTCAATCCTTCGAAAAGAGGGATACGATTTACCCGAACGTCGGCGACGGGACCGAAGGGATGTACTTCATTCAGCAATGCGTGGCCAGCAGTCAGCAGGACGGTGCCTGGCTGCCATTGAAGCATCCGTTGGCCAGAAAGTAAGCGTGCGACGCTGACGGATGATCCTTGAAAACCCATTAGGCGTCATGGGTTGGCTGGGAACTATTTCGCACATCAAGAGATTGTTGATCGGCCCGGTACTGCACCGGGCCGATCGTTTTCTTTGGGGGTCGGATTAATGGGAGGGCGAGGTTCCTGCCGAGCGTTCTTATTTGCTGGTTGCAAAGTGTGGTGAAAGAGGAACATCAGAAATCTTCTTGGTGAGCCCGGTGCCGTGAGGCCCGGGGTGGGGTAGCGACTTTGATTGCCGATCGATGTCACTCGAAGCTGGTTTCAGCAACGGGAGTCTCTACTCTACCCCCGGCCTCACGGCACGGGGCTCACCTGGTCTTTCTGGTAAAATTACACGTCGGGGCGGTGAGTTCCTTGGAAGCGGCGGACGGGCTGTAGCCCGACTCAGAGAGTCGGGCTACGGTTCGGCAGGAGCCTCACCCTCCCATGACGCCGGAACTTCGCCCTACCCGCAGCCGGATAATCGACAGATTCGTCACAGACCGGAAACGTGTTACCCAACTCGCGACACGTCTTCCGCTTCGCTGCCCAATTTCCTGATGGAGATAAGCTAGGTTTCCTCTGCCAGTGATGGTTGCAATCGTCTCGTCAGTGGCTGACTGCGGACCCGGCACGGAGCTGTTCTCTCATGCGTCATCTCTTCTTCACTTTCGCCACTTGGCTGGCATTGAGCAGCACGCTCGTGTCCGCCGCTGAACCCAAGTTCGTCGAATTGGTCGCCGAGGGGAAAGCCTACGAGGGAAAGGTTGTTGCCCGGAATGACCAGAAGGTCTGGTTGATGGAGCGCGATGGCCGCCTGCGTACTCTGGACGTCGACAAGATCGAGACCTTCCGCAAGCTGGCGGACCAGTTTTCACCCCTGAGCGCCGGGCACGTGCGCGATCAGTTGCGGCGTGAATTGGTGGGCGAGCGGATGGACGTCATCGGCACCGGGCATTATCTGGTGGCTGGTCCCCCCGCACTTGTCGGCGATTATGCGGAACTGTTCGAAGATCAGTACCGGGCCTTTTACAGCTACTTCTCCGTTCGCGGGGTCAACATTCACGAGCCTGAGTTTCCACTGAT
The DNA here is from genome assembly GCA_945861445.1 of Planctomicrobium piriforme. Taxonomy (GTDB): domain Bacteria; phylum Planctomycetota; class Planctomycetia; order Planctomycetales; family Planctomycetaceae; genus JAKFVC01. The sequence continues at coordinate 1,387 of CAMAVF010000514.1, forward strand.
CGCGATCATCTTTCCTGATGCCAAATCGTTTACCAAATATGCTGCTAAAGACAAGATTGAAGTCAAAGGTGGACTGAAGGGATACTACGTCCAATCCACGAACCGCATCGCTTTGTACCGCGACGCTCCGAGTGCCGAGACCAGCGATGTCTCCCCCGGTGTCCGCATCCCTTTTCTGCTCGATCCAAGTGCGGTTTCCGGCAACCGCGCCGTGCTGCCACCGTGGATCAACGTCCCGGAACAACCGCGGTTGGATCACTGGGCGAGTCTCGACACCCGGCTTCAGGCCACCGTGATTCATGAGGCCACGCATCAAGTCGCCTTCAATATCGGAATTCATTCGCGAATTGGACAATCGAATCCACGCTGGATTTTGGAAGGTCTCGCAACGGTGTTTGAAGCGCCGGGAATGCGCAGCTCCAGCCTGGCGAAAACTCCCGGCGCGAAACTCAATCAGATGCGGTTGCACGATTTTCAAGAGTTCGTGAAGGTCCGGCGGCAGCCCAAATCACTGGCGTTGTTCGTCCAAAGTGATCAGACGTTTGCGGCCAATGTGATCGACGGCTATTCCCAGGCGTGGGCGTTGACCTATTTCCTCGTGGAAACCAGGCCCCGGGAATACTCCCGTTTGCTCCACACGATTGCCGCGCGGCCGGCCAGCGAGGCCTATGACGACAAGCAGCGACTAGCCGACTTCGAACGCGCATTCGGCGGGGATCTGGTGCTCCTGGAAGCGAATTTCCTCAGATTCATGGAAGGCGTCGCGCCACCCCCGTCGCATGCCAGTCTTCGCCCCAAGAAGATCCGCACCCTGGACGACCTGCGACGGAACGGCATCAATCCCATCAATAAGTCGCAACTGGTCCCGTTGTCCGAGATGCCCTATCCCAAACCAGCGCAGAACTAAGCGACCGCAAATACAAGCTCGAATCGCAAGCGAGTGCATTCTTGTTGCTCGTCGATGACGGGATGCACTCGCTTGCGCTTCGAACTTGTATTTTTCAAACACGTTCCGGGCGGGACTGATCCGTAACCGCTGCGATTTCGTTACACTGGCGACATTGATCCGGCACGCTGTTCGGTGTGCGGGGTCTTGCAATCTCTCCCACACTGTCGCTGGACCCCGCTGACATGATGCCTCGATCCGTTTCGTTGATGGTCCTGACTGGATTGATCGCGTGCCTGGGCCTGGCATTTTTGCAGGTTATGCGGCCGTTTTTACTGACACTGTTGCTGGCGGCCGTCGCCGCGATGCTCTTGCAGCCCGTTTTGCGATATGTGCTGACAAGAACGGGCAATCGACGGAAACTGGCGGCGGCACTGACCACCGTGGGAACATTGGGCAGCGTGCTGCTCCCCATGTTGGTTGGAATCATTCTGGGCACCGCGCAACTCGCCAGTTGGTCGAGCGAATTCTATTCCTCACCCCACTCGCGCGAGGTCCTGGAACGAATCTACAATGAGATGCAGATTGGCAAGCTGGTGCATCGCGTGCAGCCGTATTTTGATCGTTCCACCGAGCCTGAAAAGTGGGAACTGAAAGTCACCACGGCGGTTGAGCAAAACCTGCCCAAGCTGTTGGAGGAGGTGTCGTCGCGAACGATGGGTCTGGCGGCGTCGACGTTCGGGCTGGTCGGACTGCTCTTCGAGTTTGGCTTGACGACCGCGATTTTTGTCATTGCACTCTACTTCTTTCTCGCCGATGGCCCGATGTTGCTGGCTGTGAGCCGGGACTTGCTGCCGCTGGAGCAGGAGCATCAGGAGCGGCTACTTGATCAATTCGCGCGGGTGACGCGTGCCGTTGTGATGGGAACCTTCGCTGCGGCCATCGCGCAGGCCCTGACGACAGGCGTGGGGCTGTACTTCGTCGGAGTTGATCGTGTCGTGCTGCTCACGGTGATTGCGGGCATCGTGGCCATCGTGCCGATCGCCGGGACATCGCTGGTGTGGATCCCGTGTGCGATCTGGCTCTGGCATGCGGAAGCGTCGTCCTATGCGGTCATTTTGTTCGTGTTGTACAACATGATTGTTGTGGCCACGGTCGACAATCTGGTGCGTGCGTACGTGTTGAACAGCGACGTCAAACTGCATCCGTTGATCGCCTTCGTGAGCGTGATGGGTGGCATTCAATGGGTCGGCATCTGGGGGGTGTTTGTCGGCCCAGTGCTGGCGTCGTGCCTGTATGCCCTGTTGAGGATTTATAAGGAAGAACTGCTGCTCTATGGCCAGCCGCCCGCCACTGAACCCGCCGTTGCTGCCGAAGCACCAGGAGTCACCGCGCAGACGGCGGTCGTTGTTACGGCCGCCAATGCCAAGCCGGTGCCCACGCTTGGCAGCAAACCCAAAAAGTTGCGAAAGGCGGCTAACAAACGCAGGTAGGTGGGGGCCATTCCGTTCTTAGAAATACATGGGACGGATGGGACTTATGGGACGAATGGGACTTATACTTCACGCGGTGAGGAATGAGGCCGGGTTGAAGTGTTGGAAGTTGTGGGTCATGAGGGTGGCGAGTTGGGGGCGGTGTTT
>CAMAVF010000515.1 GCA_945861445.1 Planctomicrobium piriforme
GCCGCTTCCGAAATACCTTGCGGCTCACCGTCGGCAACATAACTTCTAATCTTTCAGCCCAAGATGTGTGATGAGGACGTCAGCAGTTGCGGCGACCGCACTGCTCGACTTTGAGAGTTTTCCACCGATCATAGCGCGGCCTTCCCACAGAATGCGGTTGTCCCGTGAAAAGTCCAATTTGGCGAGTTTTCGGAGCTCGACCTTCCATCGGCGAGGCGAGAGCCGCAGTAACTCCCGTCCAGCTCGCGCGATTGCCGCAAGTCCGATGCCATGAACATGGACGTATGACTGCCTGATTTCAGCGCTGGAACGGGGACCGAATACGAGTTCTGACCATTGTGGAAAGAGAGCTGCCACAATCGTCCAAAACTCGATCGCCAGCTTGAGTTGATCTCCATATGGTTCGTCTTTGTGCCCCGACAGCAGTGTCTGATTCGCCTGATAAAGCCCGCTCAAAGTGAATAATTTGCGAGTGCGGTTTGAGATCGCCGTCTTGTCCATTTCGATCGAATCTACAAACGCCTCGACTGATGGGATCATGTCCCGTGTGAGCCTGGCAATGTCATCTCGATCGTCCAGGCCAATTCTCAGTGATTGTGGTGACGAACGCTCATGCCGCTTTACATCACTAAAGATCTGCCCGCGACGGCTCCCGTCGGGGTCTTCAATCAATATCAGCGGCAGGCAAAACTCCGCAAGTGCGGAGTTAATGCGCAACGCACCTTGAAGGCCGTAGATGCGGTGAATTCCATCTTGCACGACCAGACGGGCATCGAGCGGGATCTGGAGTTCACCGATTGCTGGGGTATTACGACGAGCGGTTCCGGTTGACACAAACCGCAATCTACTTTCGACCGAAATTGTTACGGCCGAGAGCGTGACATCAGCAGCATTTGCTGCAAAGTGACGCGCAATCTCTCGAACACGCTTCGGGGCGGCCTTTCGAAATGCGTACTCGTCACTCACGGCAGCGGACAGATTGGTCGGGAACAACTTCGGCAAATGCCGCAATGGGCACATCGCGCCATAGCACGGACGTCCAGATTGAAAGCCCCGAACGGCCGGAAGCAAAAATTCAAAAGCGCTCATCGAGCAAAACTCCTCGTCGCTGTTTCGCCAGATTGCGACCAGGAAAACAATTCAACTGCGTTTTTCAGTTCGCGAAGCCAGTCATACCGACGCTGTGGCCCAAATGATATTCGAATCGACCATTCGATTCGATAGTGATGTGAGAACATGGCGATCAGTACATGACTCGCCGTATAGCTGCTGCTTGTGCAGGCGGAGCCGTTGCTGATGGCCATCTGGTCTCGCAACGACATCATCAGGGCTTCACTGTCGATTCCCGGAAAACATACATTCAGCACATGCGGCTGACTTCGCGTTGCGTCACCATTGATGAAATGTTCCACATTTTCAAGCGCCCGCAACAATTCCGCTCGTGTCTTTTCTGCAGCCGTTCGACGCTGCTTCCATTCCAATCCCGCGAGCCGAGTGGCTTCGCCAAGGCCCACTGCCAGCGCAACCGGCACTGTTCCCGGTAGCAAACCCCGTTCCTGGCCTCCGCCGTAGAACAGTGGTTCTACCGGTCGCTTCTGAATTCCATGACGACGGACGTACAAGGCTCCGATTCCCTGTGGTCCGTAAATCTTATGTCCGCTGATTGAGATCATATCGCAGGACAGCGTCTTCAGTGCTTCAACTTCTTTGCCGAACGTTTGTGCGGCGTCCGTATGAAAGAGTGTCTTGAGTGCGACGGAACCCACCACGGAGTGTCGGGGCACTTTGTTGTCGATCAGTTCCGCGATTTCATGGACCGGTTGCCGGCATTCGACGGCGTCAGAAACCACGGTGTCATGATCTCCAGCACGCGCGGGTCCATCGGCGTCGTGGCGTTGTAGTCAAGATAGACGGGGAGCATGGCAGGAATCAGGATTCAAAATTCAAAATGTCCCTTCTCCCCCGAGATCGGGGGAGAAGGTGGCCGAAGGCCGGATGAGGGGGCTTGACGCGATCCGATGTATCGTTGTTTGCGAAAAGAACTGCCCCCCTCACCCTAGCCCTCTCCCCCGTTGGCAGGGTTGTTGGCGTGGTGAGTCGCTTGACGGGGGAGAGGGGACAGAACAGGGGACAAGTCGAACGCAATTTTCAGAAAACCGGAATTCAGTTTACCGGTTCGGTGGAATGCGTGGAAGTGTACTGATTATACTTGGAAGTGAACTAGATGACTTCCAAATTGAGAGGGCTGTCCGGTGGCGGGCTTCGAATACATCTTTCCGCCAATCCGCGGAATTCAGGCTGGGCGTGAGTATTACATTTCGATGTGTCCGATTCATCTGATTCCAAAGATTTTTCTGTTCGATGAGGGAGAGCTGAAACCGGAACTGCGAGCACAGAGGACTCTGAATCGTCAGCGAATTCCCGAGATGGCTCGGTACATGCTGAATAATCCTCGCGGTTATACATTCTCTGCCTTGACTGCTTCCATCGATGGAAAGGTGAAGTTTGAGCCAACGTCCGAGGGCGAAGATAACCGCAATATCGGTCGTTTGCGAATTCCGATGAATTGCCGGTTCGTCATCAATGATGGTCAGCATCGTCGGGCGGCGATTGAAGCTGCGTTGCAGGAAAATCCGGATCTGGGTGACGAGACAATTTCTGTCGTGTTCTTTCTGGATGTTGGCCTGAAACGCTGCCAACAAATGTTTTCTGATTTGAATCGATTTGCGGTCCGACCGACGACATCTCTTGGGCTGCTCTACGATCATCGCGAAGAAGACGCGCAAGTTGCCAAGGCGGTTATCGACCGAGTACCGATCTTCAACGGTCTAACGGAAATGGAACGGAGCACAATCTCTAATCGCTCAATCAAGTTGTTTACTTTGAGTGGAATTTACCACGCGAATCAAGCACTGCTGCAGGGACTGGAGCTGAAGACCGTAGATGCTCGGCAGGAAGCCGCGGTGGAGTTTTGGATTGAGGTCGCCAGATTGATTCCGGATTGGCAGCTGGCGCGTGATCGCAAGGTTACTGCTGCGGATCTAAGGCGGGATTTCTTACACGCTCATACGCTCGCACTCGCTGCACTCGCTCGTGTGGGGAATGCGCTTCTCCGCGACAGCTCGCGGGCTTGGAAGCCGAGGCTAAAGAAGTTGTCTTCCATTGACTGGAGTCGTTCAAACGCGAATCAATGGGAAAGACGGGCGATGAATGCTGGCCGTTTGTCAAAGCGGAGCGTCAACGTCACGCTGACCGGCAATCTGGTGAAACAGCACTTGGGGATTGAGCTCACCGCCGAAGAACAACAATTGGAAGAAGATTTTCAAAGGAGTACGAATGGCCGCCGCAGAAATCGCTAAGTCTAAAATAGACGCTTTTGCCGAATTGGGTATGGCTCAAACGGTGAAGGCTGTCTGTGAAGAAATTCGCCGTCTGTATCAATGGGATCAGGTGCCATGGGTGAAGCAGACAAGTCGAATGAACGCTCGCTCGCGATTGTCCAGAAGTCGCTGTTCGAAGAGGCGGAGGGGGAATAGTTGGCAGTCGTCAGTTGGCAGTTGTCAGAAAGGCGGGCGGCTGGGCGTCAGCCGAGTTGAGTTTTCGTTTGAATATGATGGCGTCGTTGGACGAGCACGCGACAGAGTCGGTGAGTGGATTTCAGATCGGATTGCCGGGCGAGTATTGTGGCTCAGTCGATCAGTTTCGCAGCTTTCAGGTAGTCGCCAATCGGATGTCGGAGTATTGGGAAGTGCGGCGGGTGATAGGGGTAGGGAAGGTTCATTGATTTGAACCTCCCCTCCCGCCGAACCGGACTGGCGGATCTCCCGCATCCGGCTCTCCAGTCGATTGTTACTTGTAACAAGATTGACTTTCACAGGCATGGGCCATTGCCAGACTGAATAACCCT
>CAMAVF010000516.1 GCA_945861445.1 Planctomicrobium piriforme
GTCATGGAGTCCCGTTAGTGATTCGAGTCGCACCAGCCAACAAAAGCGACCAGAATGAAATCATTCCAACCGTACTCGACATTCCCGAGATAGGAGGCAAGCCAGGACCGCGGAAGGAGCATCCTGATGACGCTTATGCGGATGCGGGATATGACAGCGAGGCCACCCGACAGATCCTCAGGTTTTTGGGAATTACACCTCATATTCGGCACAAAACAGGCGAGCACGGCAGCCACCTCGGTCGAGTTCGCTGGGTCGTGGAACGTACGATTAGTTGGATCAAAGGTCTTCGCCGGATGCGATTCCGCTACGATCGCAGCCAGACGGCAATTAATGCCTGTGCGACGCTGGCGGCGGCGATGGTCTGCTTCCAATTGGCATCAGAATTCGTGGCTTAACATTTGCTACTGTTTACCCGGTTGTTTGGCAGCTTCTCTAAGTCGATTCGCACCTGGAAACGCCGACGTTTCTCCTTTCTCCGTGTCACGAATCTCATCTCCCCGAGCGGGACTCGAACCTATGACCTAGATGCCGATCCGTTAATTGCCGTGGCATGAATTACGGATTTCGAGCAGACTCCTTGTCGGATGAGCATTCTCATTGAGGCAAGGAGGTCTCAGATGTCTGGTCAAGCAGCGAGCGTTGTGATTTCTGAGCGGCAGCAGACCGTTCTGCAGCAGTTGAGTCGATCGGCAACCGTGGCCTTTCGGCTGCGGCAGCGGGCACAGGTGATCTTACTCGCCTTTGAAAAACAGCTCAATCGGGACATTGCGGCGACCGTACAGTTAGGAACGGATCAGGTCGGACGCTGGCGGCGACGCTGGCAAGAGTCGTTTGAACGGCTCACGCTGATGGAAGGGATGGCCGAGCCCATCGAACTGCGGCGGGCAATCGAGGATCTGCTGTCCGATGAGCAACGCGCTGGCCGTCCGCCGACATTCACCGCCGAACAACTGACGATGATCTTTGCCGTGGCCTGCGAGGCTGTGGAAGAATCGGGCCGTCCCGTGGCTCGGTGGACACAGCGTGAGATCATCGACGAAGTGATCAAACGCGGAATCGTGGACTCCATTTCGACCAGCCACATGAGCACTCTGCTATCCGAAGCTCAGTTGCAGCCACACAAGTCGCGTTACTGGCTGAATACTAAGGAGAAGGATCCCCAAGTCTTCCAGCGACAAATGGAAACTGTGTGCGCCTGCTACCATGAGGCTCCCCAACTGCGGGCTCAGTTCGATACGCAGACCGTCTGCATGGATGAAATGACCAGCGTTCAGGCGCTGGAACGGATTGCGCCCCCAAAAAGATGAGGCCCGGGAATGAAGAGCGAATCGAACACGAATACATTCGGCATGGCACGCTGTGTCTCATCGCCAGCTTCGATGTCGTGACGGGACAGTCAGTGGCCCCGACCATGGGGCCGACTCGTACCGAAGAAGACTTTCTGGAACACTGTAAACGGACGGTCGCTTTGCACCCCGAATCGAAGTGGCGCATCGTCGTCGATCAACTGAATACCCACTGGTCCGCCAGCCTCGTGTCGTGGGTCGTCGCGATGGAAAACCTGACCCTGCCAGCGGACGAGTTGGGAGTGAAAGGCGAGTCCGGAATTTTGAAAAACCAGGCGTCTCGACAGGCGTTTCTCACGGCCCCCGAACGACACATTCGATTCATCTATGTCCCGAAACACAGCTCGTGGTTGAATCAAGTGGAGATCTGGTTCAGTGTCGTCGTCCGCCGAGTCATCCAGCGGGGTCACTTTGTGTCGGTGGAGGCCCTCCGGCAACGACTCGTTGATTTCATTGACTACTTCAACCGGACCATGGCCAAGCCCTATCGGTGGACTTTCACTGGCCAACCCCTCACAAAATAATCGCGATCTGCTGTTGACACCTCACAACGGGTAAAGTGCAGAATCTACACCAACACAACCCATCATCCCAAACTGTTTAGCGGATCGACATCTAGTGGTCTGCCAATTTCCATTTGATGCGTTTTCTGATTTCAGAGATGATGTGGTCTTGACGGACCAAGACTCTGTTTCAGGAGACAGTTATGGGCACGGATGCCAAGGTTGTGGTGCGACTGACAGTGGCGGAGCGTTTTCAGTTGGAGGGCGTCATTTCCCATCCCAAGTCCGGGAAGGATCGAATGTTGCTGAAGGCGGACGCGGACGGCCCCGGTTGGCCTGATTCTCAGATTGCGACAGAATTTAATGTGAGTCCGTTGACGGTTTCTCGCCTGAGACAGCGGTGTGTGTGGGAGGGATTGGATGTCGCATTGGTTCGTAGCAAACCCTCAGGCACCAAACCTCGCAAGCTCGATGGCGCCGCCGAGGCGCGATTAATTGCATTGGTTTGTGGACCAAAGCCCGAGGGGCGCGGTTGCTGGACCATGCAACTTTTGGCCGACAAGCTGGTGGAATTGAAAGTCGTGGACACGGTTTGCGATGAAACGGTCCGCCTCACGCTAAAAAAACGAACTTAAACCGTGGCGAAAGGACCAATGGGTGATCCCGCCCGACTGCAGCGCAGAGTTCGTCTGTCAGATGGAAGAGACTCTCAATGTTTATCAACGTCCTTACGATGCACAACAACCGGTGGTGTGTTTTGATGAAGCCACCAAGCAACTCGTCAAACACGTTCGAGAGCCAATTCCTCCACAGCCCGGACAACTGGAAATCATTGATTACGAGTACGAACGGAATGGAACCGGCAATCTGTTTATGCTGACGGAACCGTTGGCCGGTCGCCGTAGCGTTCTGGTAACCGAACAGCGCACGGCAATCGACTATGCCAAAGCCATTCGCTATCTGGTTGACGAGATGTGTCCCCAGGCCACCAAGATCGTGTTGGTCCATGACAATCTGAATACCCACAAGCCCGCCTCGCTTTACGAGGCGTTTCCACCTGAGGAAGCTCGCCGCATCCTCGACAAACTGGAGTATCATTACACCCCCAAACATGGCAGCTGGCTCAATATGGCGGAAATCGAACTGAGTGTTCTTGGTCGTCAATGCCTCGATCAACGCATCCCTGACTTGGAAACGCTCACGGCGGAAGTGGCCGCGTGGACTCGTGATCGAAATGCTCAGCCGACTCGAATCAAGTGGCAGTTCACAACTGCGGATGCACGGGTCAAGCTGGAAAGACTACATCCAGTACTTGAGCCTATCAAATGAAAATTGGTAGACCACTAGCGGTTAACAGGTCCTCACGTTGACCATTGAAATCGATCCCCAAGCGTGACGATAGCGGTCGACCAGGGGGCGCGATGTGGCGACAGTTTCCGGGATTACGCCACCGCAAACGCTGAATGAGGCACGCTCCGCGAAAATGCCAAGCTGAAGTTCGGGAACCCTCAACTCACCGAGGATTCTACTGTTTGAGCAGCTTAATACTCCCGTAAAATGCGGCAATATAGAGTGTAGGTGGCTAACCTCAGCGATTCGTCAATCGCTCTCCTGCGCCGGCCTACAGCCCCTTTCAGGAGTCACTCCGCATGTCGCACATCGTCACGATTGAGACTCAGGTCCGTGATCCCGCCGCCATCGAACTGGCCTGTGCCAGGTCGAACTTGCCGCCAGCCGTGTTCGGCACAGCGATGCTGTTTTCCGAGACCGCCACCGGCTGGCAGGTACAGCTGCCGGAGTGGCATTATCCGGTGGTCTCCAACGTAGAACAGTCCCGTCTGCACTTCTACAAATTTGGCGGGAGTAGCTTTTCGCCGGCGTAACCGGGTATCAGCAATCCCGGGAATTCACGTCGAGCGAACGTGTCAGACAACTTGATGCGTCCACATTCGGCGGTCCGTCACGGACTGGCCCCCGTCGTCCAGATAGACGCCGAATTGCCCCGGACTTCTTGCCACTAGTCGGGATCTTCTCACTGGACGACCTTTT
>CAMAVF010000517.1 GCA_945861445.1 Planctomicrobium piriforme
AACATCATTACGACCGACCCCAGCAACGATACGCGGATGATCGACATTCGCGAAGGGAGCATCGATCCCGCCGCACCCCTGACGCTCGATCACAATCTGTACTATGGTTCCAGCACTCGCGGAATTCTGTTTATCGATCGCAATCTGACGGGTGATGGAACTCCCGAGCAAACCCTATCGCAATGGCAGGCCAACTACGGTTACGACACGCACAGCATTCTTGCAAATGCGCAATTGGGGGCCGATTGGCACCTGTTGTCCGGCAGCCCGGCGATTGGTCAGGCCATCAGCCTCGCGGGCCTGACCAATGACTTTGATGGGAATCTCCGCAGCGATGGGTCCCCCGACCTGGGGGCCGACGAATTCAACGCGGGACTGAACCTGGCCACACCGCCCGCCGCGTTCGGTGCTCCCTCCATTGAGATCGCACAGAAGGGATATCACGACTACGAGGGGAGCTCGATCGTGGTGAAAATCGTGAGGCACGGTTCGACCACTGACACCATCACCGTTCACTATTCAACATTGAATGGCAGCGCCGTCGGACGATCGCCTCAGGACCCCAATCCGGCTGACTTTGATCATGTCCTGGGGACACTGGTGTTCGCTCCGGGTGAGACCGAGAAATTCGTCACTGTCACGTTGACAGCGGACAGTCTCGCAGAAGGGGATGAGCACTTCCTGTTCACTCTCAGCAATCCCGTGACGGATGGTGTCGCACCGGTCCGGCTGGGCCATCAGTCGTCCGCATCGATGACCATCGACGACGAAGATACGCCCCTCACCGTGACCTATGCGACAAAATGGGTCAGCAATGACGGCAGCGATGTGAACGGCGACGGAACCGAGGCGAATCCGTGGAAATCGCTGCAGTTCGCGGCGGACAATGTCGGTCCGGGCGACTATGTCATCGTGAAGCCCGGCAACTACTGGGGCATGAACATGACCACGGACGGGAAGCCCGACGCCCGGATTACCTTCCATGCGATGCCCGGAGTGTTCATCGACGAGCCGAATCCGGAAAATCACCTGGATGGCATCAATCTGGAAGGCGCCGACTATGTCACGGTCGAAGGCTTCTCGGTCGCCGATATGCCACGTGCCGGTCTGCGGTCGGTCAATAATGACGGGGCAATTTTCCGCAGTAATGTCTCGGATCATAACACGATGTGGGGCATTCTGACCGGCTGGGCCGAGAACATCATCGTCGAAAACAACGTGGTATCTCGGTCGCAGGTGGAACACGGCATCTATATCAGCAACTCGGCCGACGGGGCCATCGTTCGCAACAACATTGTCTGGGGCAACCACGACAGCGGAATTCAGTTCAATGCAGATCGCTACTTGCCCGGCGATGGTGTCCACTCCCACAATCTCGTCGAAGGCAACGTCGTCTACAACAACGGAGTCGGCGGTGGAGCGGCCCTGAACTTCGATGGCTTCCAGGACAGCATCGTCCGCAACAATCTGCTTTACAACAACCATTCGACCGGAATCGTGTTATATGTGGGCTATGCGGCGGATTCGTCGACTAATAATCTGGTCGAGAACAACACCGTGATCATGGCGGCAGACGCTCGCTGGGCTCTGTTGATGACCGATGGCAGTTCCGGCAACACGATCGTCAATAATATCCTGCTGAACCTGAACCCGACGCGCGGCAGCATGACAGTGGAAGCTGGCAGCCTGCCCGCCTTGTCAGATCACAACGTCGTCCAGAATCTATTCCAAAACAATGGCACGAACGGATCTTTCGCGCAATGGCAGGCGTTCTCAGGGGGGCAGGACGCCCATTCGATCGTCTATTCTCAGGCGGATATCGCTGCCGCTCTGGATGCCCTGTTCGTGAATTCCGCCGGGGGTGACTTCCATTTGAAGGCCAACAGCCCCGCCATTGATGTAGGCGATCCATTCCATGCTCCGGCCGTTGACATCTACCAGCACCATCGGCCGACCGGTGCGGGAGTCGACATCGGTGCGTTCGAGGCGGGAAGTTTTCAACCAGAAGTGCAGTTTGAATCAGACAACGTCATCGGGTACGAGTTCATCGGAATGTCCGAAATTGTAGTGACGAGAACCGGTTCCACTGAGGGCGCGTTGGCGGTCGAAGTTACTTACGCGAATGGAACGGCAGGCAATTCCGACTATCAGGCGACACGCGGCTACTTGATCTTCCAACCCGGCCAAACGCGAGCCACGTTCCGGGCCTTCGTCGCCGATGACTCGGAGATCGAATCGAATGAAACGGTTGACTTCCAGTTGCGAATCGTCGGTGACCCGGCCGCATTGGGGCTGAACGGTCAAGTCGGAGATCCGACCGGGCTGTTCCCCATCACTGACGGCAGCGACCCAGCCTCGATCACTTACACCGATTCGGCAACCATGCACCTCGTCAGTGATGATGCCTGGAAACCGGGAACCTTCCAGTTTGATTCCAGTGGCGTCACGGTGAATGAAGCCAACGGCACCGCCACGATCACCATTCACCGCACCGGCGGCAGCAACGGCACTGCGACGGTCAACTTTGCGACCGACGCGTTCACACCTCCCAAGCAAGCCACCTGGATCAAGCGGCATACGGATCTGCTCTATCCCACCGACCGTGATACACCGGCAACTGTAGGTGCTGACTACCTCGCGCAACTGGGATCGGTCACGTTTGCGGACGGAGAAGTCTCGAAGACGGTCACGATTCCCATCGTCAACGACGCCTGGTATGAGCAAGGTGAAGCCTTCATGCTCCGCCTAAGCGATCCAACGAATGGCGCCTTGCTGGGCAAGCAATCGCAACTGAAAGTGCGGATCGAGAGTGATGATGTGAAGCAGGCGGGCACGTTCCAGTTTGGCTCGCCGACCTACACGGTTGTGGAAGGGACGCCCTCGGTCACGGTGACTGTGAACCGCACCAACGGCGGCAACGTCGAGGCCAGTGTCAGGCTCTATGACACTGGGGCTGGAAACGGGTCGACGACGGCCTCCGCGTGGGCGGGTGCCGACTATGGCTTCCTGCCCTACATGCTGACGTTCGCCCCCGGTGAGATGTCCAAGACCATCACCATTCCCATCATCGACGACAGCAGCACGGAAATCGACGAGGTCTTCTCGATCCAGCTTTACAGTCCCACCAACGATGCAACCGTGGGTGCCCAGGCGAAGACGTTCGTCACGATCCAGGACAACGAATCGACCTTCTACTTCAAGGCTCCGGATAATGGATACACCTTCAGTGCCGTGGAAGGGACTGGCAAACTGCCCGTGACGGTTGTTCGACAAGGTTCGACCACAACGACGGCATCCGTGCAAATCAGCACCGGTGAATGGGGCTCGGCCCTGCCCAACGTGGATTTCATACCGGTCAATGTCAACCTGGTCTTCGCACCGGGTGAGACCACCAAGACCATCGAAGTCCCGATCATCAATGATTCAATCATGGAAACAATGGAATCATTCCCCGTCAACATGTCGAATGTCGTGGGTGCGAGCCAGGGGAGCTGGAGCTGGACGTCGTATATCGTCGATGACGATGTCGCCGCCAACCCCGGCAAGCTGCAACTGTCAGCCGCGACCTATTCGGTCAGCGAAGACGGCGGCTCGCTGAACGTGACCGTGAACCGCGTCGGCGGCAGCGACGGAACGGTCAGTGTCCAGTACCGGACGCTCGACGGAGCCAGCGGAATCTCATCCAGCCAGACGGCGTGGGCGGGAGCCGACTACACCAGCACCAACGGAACGCTCACATTCAACCACGGCGAAACAACTAATACCAACCACAAAAATTAGTCGCGCGCCACTACCCTGACTTGCGCCATCTACCCAGACTCCATACGATCCAGCCAATCGGGCATGGATCATGGATCTTCGGAGTATGGAGGCGAG
>CAMAVF010000518.1 GCA_945861445.1 Planctomicrobium piriforme
GCCTGCCGTGGCAGGATCCACGGGTTCGGTGAACGTCAGCTCGAAGCCATCCGGGCGAGCGCGCATTTCGTGGATTTCGAACGGAATCTTTCCGGTCCAGTCGAGGCGTTCGACGGAGAAGGGTTTGTTCCCGCGCGAACCCCAGCCGCGGTTGGTGCCGCCGACAAACAGGCTGCCGCGTGCGGTCATCTCCAGTCCCAGCGTACCCGACGCAAAGCCTTCGCGGAACGGGAAGCAAACCCCCTGGTAATGTCCGTCGATGATCTCCATAAAGCACCGCATGACCGTGCTGGCGGATTGATCGCCGACAAACATCTGCCCGGCAAACGGTCCGAACTTTCCCCCGCTGCTGTCGGCCGCAATACCACTCGCCGAATTCCCCATTTTGGCGTACGGGAACAGAATTGACGGCGGTTCGAACTCCGGAATTTTGCCAGCCTCAACCATGAAACGGCTGCCACTGACAGGCTCCTTGGGCCGCGGTCCCATGACCGACGACGCCAGGTCGTACCACTTGAAGCCGCCGGGATGTCCGACGAATTTGCCGGGGATCAGATGCTTGAGATTGCAGGTGCCGTTCCACGGTCCCTGGTTATCGGTGTAGAACATTTCGCCAGCCAGGTTCATCCCCATGCCGCCCGGCGAACGGATCCCGCTGCAGGTGGGGATCAGTTTACCGTCGGGAGTGATCCGCACGCACCAGCCGCGATACTTCACATCACTGTTGAACGAACCGGTCAGGCACAAGGTGACCCACAGGTTGCCATCCTTGTCGAACTTCGATCCGAAAGCGTACTCGTGATAGTCGCCGCTGACCTCCCATTCGTCATTCACGATCTCGAACAGATCAGCGACACCATCATTGTCCGTATCCTTGATCCGCGACACATCGGTACGCTGCACGAGATACAACCAACCGTCTCGCTCGGCCAGACTGAGCACTTCGTGCAGTCCGTGCGCAAACCGCTGCATTTGCTGCGGCTTCACTTCCGGAGCGAAGGGATCCGTGATCATCCAGACCTCGCCGCGCCGCGAGGCTACGGCCATTTTTCCATTCGGCATGAGCTGAAAGGACGATGCTTCGAGGACCACGTCCTTCGGCGTCTGAAAGGTCGTGATCTTGTAGAAGTCACTTTCCGTGGGCGGCTTCTCCTGTCCGTGGCAGGGTGCCAGCGACTGAGCCAACAAGCATCCCGCAATCAAGCAAATCGACATTCGGAACATGAGGAAGTCCTCGAAGCTTTCAGTGTAGCGCGTTACCAGCAGTTTCCCGCGGTTTACCACGCGATTTCTTGAACAAGTTCTGCTTTGCCCTTGACGAAAACTATGGGTATCAACAGTTCCTGGCGGCCGACCGACTCACGTAGGACGGGTGTCGATCCGGGGACTCGAATTCGAATGTCGCCGTTCAACGTATACCAACCGTCGGCCTGGGGTTCGATCTTGCCGGCTGCGGCTCGGAAGTAGAGTGAACTGACGGGATTCGGTGCGGTGATTGAGATGCGACGTTCGAAATTGGCATCTTTGCCATGAGGCACCGGTTTCGGGAAATCGCGCACGTTGAATCCGGAAGTCGAGTAATGAAAATGCGGCCGTCCGTCCTTGTCCAAGTCATAGCCCTTAAAGCGATAGCCCAGTTCGCGTGGCGGTTGCTTCGGCCATTCCGCCGTGGCGGATTCCAGCACGGCCAGCGGAACCGTTTCTTCCAGCTTCATAATGTTGTCGCCTAGCGGCCCCTGTGAACCCGGGCCGCGGCCTTCCCAGTGTTTTCCGGCGTCGATGAACCGGCCATGCCAGATCAAGGTCAGGCACAGCTTGTTGGCATCCCAGGCGAGGTGACCGTGTTCGGGATAGCCGACCGCAATCCCCCGCGGCGTCAGGCCGTCGATGAAATTGCGATAGAGGATCGGTTTGCCCTCGGGCTTCAACTCGATCACGTTGGCAATCAGACCTTCGGGGATGCCGGCTTTGGCCCCGTCTTTCAAGAAGGTCCAGATCGCGGACAATTGCTGTGCCGGATTGCCTTCGTACACATCGCGAATTGTGGCTTTGCCCTCGGGAAAGCCGGTCGGCATGCGCGTTCCCGGGCGATAGGCCAGAGGATCCAGCATGTAACGCAGGAACCAATCCTCACGGACCCGCTGCGTCATCGTTTGCAGATTGATCGCTTGGATCCCAGTCGCCTTGTGCTGGCCGAAGTTATGACACTTGATACAGGCCAGTGCCTTATCGCCGACCAGTTGCCGTCCGGTCGCCTTCACGCGATGCTCGGCTTCCGGCAGCTTCGGGGGCGGAGCCCCTTCGCGACGGTCTTCAGAGATCAACGCGGCCGTCAGTTCATTCAACTTCGGCAAACCAAACTTCGGCATGCGGGTCAGCATGTAGGGGCGATCCTTCGCACCATTCTGCAGGACATGCTGCAGCCATTGCGGATTCAATTTATCGCCAACTCCATCCAGCGGCGGCGGCACCCGACCTTCGTCACCCATTTCCGGTATGGTCGTGAGGAACAGCGGATTGCGGTCGCGCGCCGGCCCCCCGACTCCATCCCGAGCATGACATCCATAGCAATTGAAAGCGGTCATCGATTGAGCGATGAACTCTTTGGGCGTCAACGCAGCCATGGGTACGGGAGCGGATAAGGCCGCGGTCACGGCCACACGCTGATTGGAATTGAGATCGAACTGAGGGACCGGAGCCGAGGATTTTGTTGCGGCATCCAGCAGATCGGCTGCCGAGCCCTTTCCATTCTTGGCCACTGCGGCGGAAACACCTCGTTCAGTCAGGCACCCCTGGCCAGGCTTCAGTTGTTTGAGTGCGGGCGCTGCGACGAGAGACTTGAGAGCCTCGCCATTGTGTTTCAACTGATGGCAGTTGGCACAGCCGAGCGAGGTAAAGAGGACTCGTCCCTTTTCGGCCAGAGCGGGGTCGAATTGAAATCCGGGTACCTCATCCGTCGCCGACTTGGGTGGCGGACCTTTCTCGGTCAGAAACACGACGCGATGGATGTCCTGCCGAGGCATCCCGGCCCCCTCATACTCCAGGGTCAACGATGACCCACCTCCCCCCTGAGTCAAGTCGACGCGCAAGGCATGCATGCCCTTTGTCAATTTCGCCGTTCCCGATTGGACAGTATGCGGATGCACGCCATCCGCATCCGCCACCTTCTTGCCGTCGATGAACAGCAGGCTGCCGTCGTCTGAGCCGAGATGAAACGTATAGTCGCCATCCTGATCAATCTTCAGAAAGCCCTCGAAACGCATCCCGAAATCATTCGCGCGTCCCGCGAGTAGGAGATCGAAGCCCGCTGCTTCGCCCTGTTTGACCGGCTTCAGGTCTTCAAACTTGGGGACTTTCTCCCAGCTTCCGTGGTAGGCCGAGAACTTCAGATTCGGATTCTTCGGTTTGAATTCGACGTTGCCGATGAGATAGGTCGCGAGGTCCGCCGCTTCCTTGTTTTCTTGAATGAGATTCGGCATGCGTCCGGCGGGGCGTGTTTTGTGGGGCTCCTGCAGGAATTCGGCCAGGCTGGGAATGCTGTATTTCTCGGTGAGATTTCCCAGCGGGATGGCGGTTTTGCTCGCCGTCTTTGGATCGTCGGGTGCCGCATGACAGGCGAGGCAGCCGATTTCCTTAAACAACTTCTGGCCGCGCTGACCCGCTTGCAGGTCGCTCGTCAATTGTGGGACGGTGCCCGTGCCGACCAATAGGTTTGTCAGTGCGAGTGCCGCGGCTTGACGCTCGGCCGGAGTGAGAGCGGTCAATAAATCGGGCATCAGCGTACCGGGCTTGGTTCCATGCGGATTCGCCAGGTATTTCAGCAGGTACTCGGGATGAATGCGTTTGCCGACCTCGTC
>CAMAVF010000519.1 GCA_945861445.1 Planctomicrobium piriforme
ACCGCAGCCGATCTTCCTCAGAAAACGTCAGTCGAGTCATCCTTGACCCCTCACTCATCCTGCCCATTCCCCATCAGACACCAACACCCATCATCCCAAAAAACCAACGCCTCGCCAAGACCTCATTCCTTGCCGCGCGAAGTATAGCAGATCGAAGCTTGTTTTTAGGACCTGGAAACTCGAAGTTCGTCGAAGATACGTTCGAGTTCCTGTTGGCGCCGGCACTTCTTGCGTGGCCAGCATGTCCCGCGATACTCACGGCCGCTTGGGCGCAAGGGCGAGTCCCCAAGCGCACCGCCATTCTCGCGTTTGTCGCGGAAGGGCTCTTGTCGATAACGCAGATGTATGTGTTGTTGCCAGCTGTGTCTTGATGAATTGAGCTGCGAGCATGTGCTTCCACGCCCTCCCAATCTCTCTCCCCGCCCGGTTGTTTTTTACCGGGCAGGGGGAGAGAGATATTGTCCGTGATTAGCCCAATTTCTCAAATGCCGCTCGCACATTCTTCAAACACACTTCCAGATCGGCCACTGGATTCTTGGGATTTTCTTCGTACTCCAGCGACAGCCCGTGCTTGTAATCCTGGGCCTTGAGTGCCTTCAAGCAGCCCAGGATATCCAAGTCTCCCTCACCCGCGATGGTGAAGATCTTGGCATCCTTCACGTCCTTCAGATGGACGCCGAACACGCGACCGCTGAGTTTCTCAATGGCTTCGACGGGATTCTCTTTGCTCTTAAGATAGTGCCCGGTATCGACGCAGGCGCCGATCCGTTTGTGGCGGCCTTTGACGATCTGGACGACGTCATCGATCTTGTCGTACAGCGCACCGGGTCCGTGGTTGTGGATCGCGATATTGATGCCGTATTCCTCAACCAGCTTATCCAGGAGATCGAAGGTGCCCTTGTCCTTTTTTGGGTTAGCACTCAAGGTCTCAATGCCGATCGCCTTCGCGTAGTCAAAGAACTGTCGGGCCATCGTTTCGTTCGTGTCGAAGTTCAAGACGCCATACGCCAGCAGCTTGACCCCCGAACCATCGAGCAACTTCTTCTGGGCCTCGATCGTGCCCGGAACAGTCGTGGAGGGAATGTGACCTGGGAAGGCCTCCCAGAAATGCAGCCCCAGGGCTTTCGTTGCTTCCAGGGCTTTCTCGACGGGAAAGCCGCGCAGCGTGTAGCTTTGCAGCCCCATCTTGAATCCGTGATAAGCATCGGCCGGCGCGGCGAACAGCTTGGTCGACATCCCCAGACCAAGTGCCGCGACCCCTGCCGAACCCGCTCGCAAAAACTCACGGCGCGTCACACTCTGACCTCGAACTTCTGCCATGTTGTGCCTCATTGAAATAGGACCATCTGCCCGACGAAGCCGGCGCGCCCGAGACAGGAACAGGTCGCATGAACGTAAAGAGCCCAGCGCCGAACCCTCATTGTATCCAGTGAGCCCATGAAGTCACCTCTATCGAAGAATGACCAAGGACAAATGACAAAGGACCAAGGACACCCCTCCAATAGTTGTCCGGACGATTGTCTCCATCGCCCAAGTGTGATACGGTTCTCACTGCGTTGCGACGAAAGACGCCCAGTGTCAGACATGACCGCCCGTTGAACCACATTCCTTCCAAGAGGATCCCGCCACGATGTCTGCAGCCCGTCCCTCCGGAGCCCCGTCCCTGACGTCCGTGCAATGGCTGATCTGCGTCATTGCCGCGATTGGTTTTGCCTTCGATATCTACGAGCTCCTGATGCTGCCGCTGATTGCGCGGTTTGCAATCGAAGAACTCACCGGATTGAAGCCGGGGACACCTGCTTTTCAAGATTGGGTCGGTTACCTGTTCTTCGTCCCGGCCTTCATCGGCGGAATTGTCGGTTTGATCGGGGGCTATCTGACAGATCGCCTGGGACGTCGCTTTGTGCTGACGTGGAGCATTCTGCTGTATGCATTTTCCGCCTTCGCAGCAGGTTATTCGACCAGTATCTGGATGCTGCTGGTCTTTCGCACGCTGACGTTCGTCGGGGTCTGCATTGAATTCGTGGCTGCCGTCGCGTGGCTGGCCGAGCTGTTTCCCGATCCCGTTCAGCGGGAAAAGGTGTTGGGATATACCCAGGCATTTTCCTCGATCGGCGGCATTCTGGTGGCCCTGGCCAGTACGTTGGCCTTCGAATATGCGAAGGATCTGCCGGCGGTGGTCATTCCCGGATTTCTGACCGGATTAATCGGGCAGATCGACGCGCTGCACCAGCACGAAGCCTGGCGCTATACGTTGATGTCCGGCGTGATCCCTGCGATTCCACTGATTTTGATTCGGCCATTCCTGCCGGAAAGCCCCGTCTGGGCCGAGAAGCGAGCCAGCGGAAAGCTGCGTCGCCCCAGCATTGCCGAGATCTTCTCACCTCAACTTCGGCGCACGACAATCGTCACCACGATCATGTTTGCGTGCAGCTACGGTGCCGCCTTCGGTGCCATTCAACAACTCCAATTCATCGTTCCCGGGGTGAAGGATGTGAAAGCGTTGACGGCAGGTAAGCCCGTTCCCAAAAAGAAGGAAATCGAAGGCAAGACAACGACCGATTACACCAAGGCCCAGGAAGTTGGCGGTTTGGCGGGCCGGTTTGCCTTGGCCTGGCTGGCGGTCCTCATTGTCGGGCGTCGCAAGCTGATGCGCGTCTTCCAGATCCCGGGGCTCATTCTGATGCCGCTGATCTTCCTGGCCTTCGCCCAGGGGGACAACTACACGTTCTTCTCGTTTGACATGAGTTGGTCCAAGGTCTTCCATGAGGTGAAGCTGTCGTACCTGGGAATCCTAATTTTCCTGGCGGGCTTCTTCACGGTGGCTCAGTTCAGCTTCTGGGGCAACTACCTGCCTCGAGTCTACCCGGTCCACTTGCGTGGAACGGGTGAAAGCTTTGCGGCGAACGTGGGCGGCCGAATTATCGGGACGTCATTCGCCTTTATTGCCAGTAAATTGGCATATGTGCCGCCTGACCAGATGGCATTTCACCCGACCAAGATGGCCTATGTCGCCGCGGGAATTGCGTTCTTCACCTATCTGGTGGGCAGCATCGCCTGCTTCTGGCTGCCGGAACCGCAAGAAGGCGAATTCGGCGACGATTAGCCGACAGTCGTATCACGTTCTTCGTAGGCGAGCGTCCGGCGTAAGCCGGATGGTTGTTATCCGGCATATTATCGAGGTAATCACTTGACTTGTTTAGGGTGCCTCATAATTCCACCAATCGTTCCACATTAAGAATCCGAGGGCTTACGCCACTCGGCTCGCCTGGAGTCAAAAAAACTGGAGATTTGGGATATCTCGCGACCGTGTAACAACCATCCGGCTTACGCCCAATACCGTTGAATTAAGGGTTACAAGAACGGTTCGAACGGTGTTTGGCGAACGCAAAATAAGGACTTACGGCGACGCATCGCTCCTTCGATCACACTAATTCAACGGTATTGGGCTTACGCCGGACGCTCGCCTGTGCGATTCGTCCGGGGCCTTACGGCCTCCGGCTCACCTGGGCAATTTCCTGTATGGCAGCGTCGATCGGGTAATCGACTGAAATACTCAACAAGGCGACTTTACTTGCCGAACTGTGGAATCACCAGGTTCGCGTATTCCGGTAACGGCCCGACCAACGGTTTCAAATACTCATGAAAGGCTGGTGTCACACCCATGCCGTCGGCTGCGATGAACTCGTCGGGTAGTGGTCGCTCGTGATTCGCGACACTCGCCAAGGGAGCTGATCCGAAGGTAATGCGATATGGATCGTTGCTGGCTCGTTCAAAGGTCACCATCTCGCCGTTGCGTCCGGCGATCGCACGTTGCACGGCCTCGCGGCCCGCGCCGTAGGCTTCGTCAAAATC
>CAMAVF010000520.1 GCA_945861445.1 Planctomicrobium piriforme
CCGTCTAACAACCATCCGGCTTACGCCGGACGCTCGCCTACGAAGAGCGTCGATCGCGGAGCGATCACTCAGCACGGGTCAGCATCAGCAGATCTTCCCGCCGCTGGGCCGTGATCTTGCCCGGCAGCGTGATCGTCGGATGGTTCGATTCCACGACATCGACCAGTCGCTGCCAGTCGGCAAACCCCATCTGCCGACGCGGCCAGGCGAGCTGTCGCCACAAGAGGACGAAGCACTCCCGGATCCGTTGCGGTGGCTGGCCTCGCAACGGCCCGCATTTCAAGCGGCAATGGTCCGGCGACGCCTCCAGCAACGACTCGCGCAGCAGTCCTTCAGCCAGCGCCGCTTCGTCCGCATAGACTTCCTGAGCCTGCTGCCCGAGACGCAACAATGCCTGCTTGATCTGCGGGTTGAACTCCCGGGCGAGCAACGGCAGTAACTCGTGACGAATGCGGTTGCGGGTCAACGTGGTGTCGGTATTCGTCGCATCGGTCCGATACGACTGACCTTGTTCATCCAGGAATCGGACCAGCAGTTGACGCTCCTCTTGCAGCAGCGGACGAATCAGCGGGATCGCCGGAAATCCTTCGTGAGGGATACTTCCGGTATCGGTATCTGTATTGGTGTCGGTGGTTGCTGTCGCCATGACTTCATCCGCATGCATTCCGCGGAGTCCGGCCAGTCCGGTTCCACGAAGGATATGATGCAGAATCGTTTCCGCCTGATCGTCTGCGGTGTGCGCGACGGCAATTCCCGAACACGCTTGCTCGCTTGCCACGCGTTGTAGAAAACGGCGGCGGACCAACCGGGCGGTTCCCTCTAAACCCAGCTTGGCGAGTTGCGGTGACGCGGTCATCGATTCCGATCCAATGTGGCAGGGGATCGATTTCTGACGGCAGAAGCCCTCCACCCAGGCCGCATCGGCAGCGGAGTCCGCACCGCGTAGTTGATGGTTCAAATGAGCGGCCTGCAACGTGATTTGCAGCTCATCTCGCAGCAGCCACAAACCCAGCAACAGCGAGACACTATCCGCACCACCCGAGACCGCCACCAGCACACGGGTTCGCGACACATGACAGGCTTCGCAACCGGTCCGCAATGCAGCCAGAAAATCGGAAGTCGCGGGACCCATCGCAGGAATATCCGTATGTGGACATCCAAATCGCGAATCCCATAAGTCCCATCCGTCCCATAAGTCCCATCCGTCCCATGAATTGTTCAATGGGACTGATGGGACTGATGGGACCTATGGGACCAATGGGATCAGCACGTTACTACACTTTGCAGGGTTCCAGCAAGAACCAATCCTGCAAGGCCTTAATGTGCGGCACGGGATTTTTTGCCAGTGCTTCCAGTGCTCGCACGACCGCCTGGCAACCGGCGACTGTCGTGACGCAGGGGACGCCATACATGACGGCGGCCGAACGAATGCGGCCTTCGTCGGTCCGCGCGCCCTTGCCGCTGGGGGTATTGAAGATCAACTGCACTTGCCCGTTGGCCATGTAGTCCAACAGGTTCGGCCGGCCTTCCTGCAATTTACGGACGACTTCAATATTGATCCCGGCACCTTGCAGGATCCGCGAGGTGCCGCTGGTTCCGATCAGCTTGTAGCCGAGTTGCTGCAGGCGGCGAGCGGGTTCGATCAATGCTTCTTTGTGACGCCCGGCCATGCTGATGAAGACAGTTCCTTCACGGGGCAACTGATTCCCGGCCGCGACCTGGCTCTTGGCGAAGGCGATGGGGAATTCAGCATGGATCCCCATGACTTCGCCCGTGGATCGCATTTCCGGGCCCAGGATGATGTCGACGCCGGCGAAACGGTTGAACGGAAACACGCTTTCCTTAACCGAGTAGTGCGTGGGGACGACTTCTTCGGTGACCCCTTGCGTCCGCAACGACACGCCGGCCATGACCTTGGCGGCGATTTTGGCGAGCGGCACGTTGGTCGCCTTCGAGACGAACGGCGACGTCCGACTGGCGCGCGGGTTCACTTCCAAAACATAGACGACATGCTTGCCGTCCACCGATTTGACGGCAAATTGCACGTTCATCAGGCCGCGCACATTCAGGCTGCGAGCCATCGCGTAGGTGGCCTGCTTGATCTCTTCGATGACGGCCGCGGGCAACGAGAACGGTGGTATGGCACAGGCCGAATCGCCTGAATGGATCCCCGCTTCTTCGATGTGTTCCATCACGCCACCGACAATCACCAACTCGCCATCCGCCACCGCGTCGACATCCACTTCGATCGCGTCTTCCAGGAACTTGTCGATCAGCACGGGCAGGTCAGGAGCGACGTCCATCGCGGCCTGCATGAATTTGGCGAGTGACACTTCGTCGTAGCAGATCTCCATGGCCCGTCCGCCCAGCACGTAACTGGGACGGACCAGCACCGGATAACCGATCTGGTCGGCGATGTGACAGCCTTCGCTCAATTCCGTTGCGGTGCCATTGGGGGGTTGATGCAGGCCCAGTCGTTCCAGCAGCGCCTGGAACCGCTTGCGATCTTCGGCGATGTCGATCGAATCGGTGGTGGTCCCCAGAATCTTCACGCCGGCTGCTTCCAAACCACGCGCCAAATTCAACGGAGTTTGACCGCCGAACTGCACGATGACTCCTTCGGGCTGCAAGCGATCGCAGATATTCAGCACGTCTTCGGTAGTCAGCGGTTCGAAGAACAATAAGTCGGAAGTATCGTAGTCGGTGGAGACCGTTTCGGGGTTCGAGTTGACCATGATGGTCTCGATCCCCAATTCGCGCAAGGCATACGACGCCTGGCAACAGCAATAGTCGAACTCAATCCCCTGCCCGATCCGGTTCGGACCGCCACCCAGAATCATAATCCGCCGCTTGTCCGACCGCGGACGGGGCGCTTCGTCCTCGTCTTCGTAGGTGGAATAGTAGTAAGGGGTGTAAGCTTCGAACTCAGCGGCACACGTATCGACCGACTTGAAGACGGCGGCCACACCCAGACCCTTGCGGTACTTGCGAACGTCCGTCTCGGAAGCATCCCACCAGAACGACAGTTGCTTGTCCGAATACCCCTGCCGCTTGATCTGCCGCAGGAAGTCGACATTGGCATCCTGCAGGCGAGAGATCTTCCGAATCTCGACTTCGGTTTCGCAGAGTTGGCTGATCTGATCGAGGAACCACGGATCGATATCGGACAGCCGATGGATGTCGGCGACGCTCAGGCCGGCCTTTAGTGCGTACCGCACATAAAAAATCCGGTCGCAATTCGGCGTCGCCAGTTTTTGTTCGATTTCGTCGATGCTGGGCTGGGCGATAGTCCCCCACAGGTCCTTCTTCCCTCCACCGAGTCCAAAGTGACCGATTTCCAGGCCGCGCAGGGCCTTTTGTAGCGACTCTTTGAACGTCCGGCCGATCGCCATCGTCTCACCGACCGACTTCATTTGCACGGTCAATGTTGCGTCAGCATCGGGGAATTTTTCGAACGTCCAGCGCGGGATTTTGGTGACGACGTAATCAATGGTCGGCTCGAAGCAGGCCAATGTCTCACGGGTAATGTCGTTGTGGATCTCATCCAGCCGGTACCCGACCGCCAGCTTGGCTGCAATCTTGGCGATGGGAAAACCGGTCGCCTTGGAGGCCAGCGCGCTGGAGCGGCTGACGCGCGGGTTCATCTCGATGACCACCATCCGGCCGTCGTCGGGATTAATTGCAAACTGCACGTTCGAGCCGCCCGTTTCGACACCGATTTCGCGCATGACGGCGATCGTCGCGTCGCGCATCCGCTGATACTCTTTGTCGGTCAGCGTCTGAATGGGGGCCACGGTGATCGAGTCACCGGTATGCACGCCCATCGGGTCGAAG
>CAMAVF010000521.1 GCA_945861445.1 Planctomicrobium piriforme
TGGTGATCAAGTCGCCCAAGCCGGCCAGGCCAGAAAACGTGCTGGCATCCGCACCGCACAGGACTCCGAACCGCGTCATCTCGACCAGGGCCCGGGTCACCAGGGCCGCCTTGGCGTTGTCGCCAAAACCCAGTCCATCGCTGATTCCGGCTGCAATGGCGACCACATTTTTCAAAGCACCTGCCAGCTCGACTCCGACCAGATCGCGATTCGTATAGACTCGGAACCGGTCGGTCGTAAACAACCCCTGCACGCGCCTGGCCAGTGCTTGATCGACACTCGCGACGACGACGCTGGCCGGCAAGCGGCGACAGATTTCCTCGGAATGACTGGGACCGGCCAGCACCGCCACGGACTCAGTCCCCAAAACTTCGGAGATGATTTGACTGGGCCGGTACTGCGTCGAATTCTCCATCCCCTTCACGACGCTGACCACGGAGGCTCCACGCGGAATGTGCTGCGCCAATCGCGTGAGCGTCTCTCGCAGATAAGCGGACGGGATTGCGACCACCAGCAGGTCGGCACCGGCCACGGCCTGCTGGATGTCTGCCGTCAGATCGATGCTGGCAGGGATCTTGACCCCGGGCAACAGCCGTGAGTTTTCCCGGGTTCCCACCAAGTCCGCGACATGCGTAGCATCGCGCCCCCACAGCGTCACCCGCTGGCCGGGGTGTTGCGACAACAGGAAGGAGCAGGCGATTCCCATCGCGCCGCTACCCAGAACACACGCCTTTTGATCCATCGTAGATTTCTAAGAAATACTAACAAGGCTTGGGGGTCAATTTCAGAAGATTTCTAGCCACAGATTGACACGGATGAAACACGGATAAAGACAGGAGAAATAGGAATCTGTTCGTGTAAGAAAGTGACACGAACGATCAAGTTTGCATATCAAGATCGGCTTCACACACGATGATCCAATCCGTGTTCCATCCGTGTTCATCCGTGGCAAAAACTCCTCTGAATTATCCGGTTGCGGCCAGCACGCGCTTCGTTTCCACTGCCATCTCCAGAATCGCCTGCCGAGCCACATCATATAAATCGGTCCTCCGAGCGAATCCGTGAATCATGCCGGCGTACCTCTTCAGTGTCGCGGGCACGCCGGCGGCTTGCAGTCGCTCGGCATACGCTTCGCCCTCGTCGCGCAATGGGTCGTATTCTGCCGTGATGATGTGCGCGGCAGGTAGCCCAGCCAGATTGCTCGCCTGGATAGGGGCCGCATAGGGATTCTTGGTCTGGGTCGGTTCGGGCAGATAGGAGTCCCAAAACCAGCGCATCGCCGCTTGAGTCAGCATGTATCCGGTTGCATTTCGCTGGTACGAGTCAGTCTCGAAATTGCAGTCGATAACGGGGTAGATCAACAATTGAAAGGCGATCGGCGGACCTTGACGGTCGCGAGCCATCAGGCTGACGGCAGCGGCCAGGTTTCCGCCGGCACTGTCGCCGGAAACGATGAGCCGCTGAGGATCCGCGCCCAGGGAGCGTGCGTGTTCGGAGGCCCAAACGGTCGCCGCGTAGCAGTCTTCCACTCCTTGCGGAAACTTGTGTTCGGGAGCCAGCCGATAGTCCACGGAAACCACGATGCAGTCCAACGCATTGGCAAACGTGCGTGAGAGATGCTCATAGCTGTCGAGGTCGCCCACGATCCAGCCCCCGCCATGATAAAACACCAGCAGCGGAACCGGCCCGTGTCCCGCTCGCTGCACCGCAGACAAGGGGGTGTAGATGCGTATGGGAATTTCGCCGTTCGGACCGGTAATACGTCGGTTTTCCACCGTCGCCACCGGCTCATAGGGCAGCGGCAGTTGTGGCACGGCCCGGCGCGCCTGCTCGGGAGTCAACGAGTAGACCGGGGGGGCGTTCAATTCGGCGACGCGTTGCAGGAACGCGGCCACCTGGGGATCAACCGGCATGATGTCTCGAAAACCTGGGGATGATGGACCGTCAAACTTCGCAAGGGTATCATAGCATTGTGCCCCGCCGTCACAAAAGGGACTTGTCGAGAGCCTGGTTCACGGTTGCGGTGGCATCGGATCCAACACGGCCGCTGCGCCGGGATTGCGCGTCGCTGTGGCAATCGCATAGACATCCAACCGGGTTCCGTTCGGCAGGTCAGGTCCCGGGGGTAGCGGAAATGCGCCGAGACTCACCAGTGAAGATTCATTGAAATTGGGGACCGGCCCCTTCTGTTTCCGCCGGTCGATGTACTGGTACGTCACCCGCTTCGTATAGACCATGACGTCGTAGAATTTCTGCGGCGGCAAGGGAAATTGCCGGACCTGCTGGACTGGCCCGCCTGGCCCCGGAACCAGATAGACCTCTTCCAATGTGCCCCCGAAATCGCGGTCTGCGGACATTGATACCGTTCCATTCGGCGGCAGTACCAGTTCCTGGACTTTGCCGGGAATACGAGCATCCAGCACCCGAACCACCAGTTCCTCGGGCGTTGTGTTCTGCAATTCCACAGTCACGGGATCGATCCGTCGATTCACGATCGTCTTGCGCGAGATCAATCGCGGAGCAAAACCTATCTCACCGGGAGGGAAATCAGTCGGGACGCAGATCACAGTGCGCCATTCGCTCCCCGTCCAGATGGCCGAGATCAATCGGCCGGTGACGTCCGAAGCGAACAGCATGGGCCCGAAGCTGCTGAACGCCAGCGGGGCGCGCGGGGGAAAGCCGTCCGCGATCACGCGTACTTGCCACTTGCCGCCGGTTTCGAACATCTCCAACCAGCGACCATCCGCCAGCACTGCGGTCAGACTCAATCCGGTGGTCGTTTCAAATGCAGTGACCGGGGATCCAGAAGGCAACTTGACGCCGGGCACAACATCTTTCGCCCACATTCCACCGACGTACCGCAGCACTTGCAGATGACCCTTATGGTCCACGGCTGCCACTTCAATGTCGGGTGATCCCGGCCGCATCCAGGCCGTCACGGACCCCGCCGAAGTAAATCCTCCCGCGACAATCTCGGGGCCGTGCCACACTCCCATCGGGTCGACCGAATAGACGACGAGGGCTCCCTTGCGATCGGTCATAAATAGTTCCGTACCATCGCGCATGACGGTAATCGGAGTCCCCGGCTCCAAGACCCCCAGATGGCCTTCGATCGATTGATGAGGACCTCCAGTTAGATCAATCCGCCACAACCGGCCGTGGCGATCGGCGACAAACAGCCCGCTGCCGGTTGCCGTTTGAGTCAGCGCGAACTGGCTGCCGGGGACAAACTTGATTCCTGGCGGGCCAGGAACTTCGTTGACTTCGCGACCGCCAGTGACTTGCAGGAACTTGCCATTCGCTCCCACGGTGAAGACGCGCGGCAGCGGTCCCCCCGGTTGCGGTGCCAGTTGAACCGGCGCGCCCGGCACGAAGATTCCCGGAGGCTGTTCGGACGGAAAATGCCGCCACCGTTCACCATGTCCGATGAAGAACTGCAGTTGCCCTGCGGAATCGATCTGGGCTGCACAGAGGGTGTTCTTTCCCAGCGGCAAGGTCCCGACATGCAATGGACCGCCGGGGATGAATGTCCCGCCCGCCAGTGGTCCGCCGGCTGCGGTGCGGATCTGCATTCGGCTGAGGCTCCAGGTCACGGTCCCACCCGCGATCCGGCCGACTTGCATGCTGCCAGTGCCGCTGACGGGCCAACGCAGATACTGCGTCGCTGCAGCCGAAAAGAAGCCTTGAAACAGGCCGTCAGGGGTATCGAGATCAGGCCGTCGCTGATACACGAACCGGCGGCCGGCGGCATCAGTAATCACCAGATCGGTGCCGATGATTCCTGCGGTAGAAGCCGCGGCGGGGTCGGCGG
>CAMAVF010000522.1 GCA_945861445.1 Planctomicrobium piriforme
GGCTCGTTCAACAACCGCGTCGACTTCAAGACGGGCAACACGATCTTCCGTGAACCAGTCTCGATCGCGGTCGGTGACTTCAACAATGATGGTGCGCTCGACTTGATCGTCGCGAACGCCGGATCTGATGACGTCAGCGTGCTGATCCATGTGGGAATCGTGTAATCTCAGGGTGATCAATCGCGGCGGGGAGTTGGTCTGAGGACCAACTCCCCGGCCTGCGGCAGGTTGGATGAAATATCAGGATAGGGTTGGGGCCGCGGCATTTGCAAAGAGTGCCATAGTCCCAGCCCTATCTTGCTTTTTTTTTGGGGGGGGATGGGGGGAATGCCGATCTGTGAGGGATTAGCAGCGTCGATAGGAATGGGACTTATAGGACACATGGGACCAATGGGACTTATGGGATTGTAGATGGGCATCTGTAATGATGTCATAGGTGCCATGTGCCCCGCTGTTCAATTTTCATTGGTCCGATACTATGACCAACCCGAATGGTTTCATTCCCCATCACGGCAGCTTCCGTGAACTGCATTCCTACCAGAAGGCCGAAGTCGTTTTTGATGTAACATTTCGGTTCTGCCAGCGTTTTCTGAACAAGGGGGATCGTACCGTCGATCAAATGATTCAGGCGGCCCGTTCGGGAAAGCAAAACATCGCAGAAGGCAGCAAGGCATCAGGGACATCGAAGGAAACTGAAATCAAGTTGACCAATGTGGCTCGCGCCAGCTTGGAAGAACTATTGGTCGATTACCACGACTTCCTGCGAGTGCGGGATTTGAGGTTATGGGATAAAGATTCCAAGGAAGCGAAATTCGTAAGAAAGCTGGCCAGCAAGACTCCAACAACATTCGAATCCTATCGCGAGTTTTGCGAAAACCGGCCTGCGGAAGTTGTGGCCAACATAGCAATCTGCTTACTTCACCAGGCGAACTTCCTGCTGGATCAACAGCTCAAACGCCTGGAACAGGACTTCGTCAAAGAAGGCGGCCTCCGCGAACGAATGACCCGCGCCCGCTTACAACACCGCAAGCAACGTCCCGAACCGAATGGGCCACAACAAAACTGATGCCATCAGTCCCATGTGTCCCATCCGTCCCATAAGTCCCATTCTTAACGAACACGATCACCAGCCTTTCCACCCTCCCTAACAAGAACTCGCGTTCCGTCCACCGGCTCAAGCGACTTGACTTCACTCAGCGGACTAGCCATTTGACTTCCAGTGCGGTAAAAGTAGCCGTTTGGGACTCAATTGCGGGCGCTGTATTCCAACGGTGATCCGAAATTCTGATAAACTCTAAAAAAAACTCTGCGTCATTTCAGAATCGCGGGAAATGTCGCGGTTCTGAAATTCCCACAACCGGTTTTGTTAGGGATTCTAAGTATCAAGGCGAGGATCATGACAGCCGAACCGCAACTGCTCAGCGTATACAAGACTGGCCCCCTGACCGTTGTCGGCTTTGGCGGACAAGAAGTGCTGGACCAGGTCAACATTGCGGCCTGCCGTCATGAAATCCTGCAACTGGTGCAGGCAAACAAGACCGAAGTCCTGGCGTTTGACCTGACCGGAGTCAAGCTGGTCCCCAGCGGCCTGCTGGGCCTGCTGGCCTCCTTGAGAAATCACGGGGTCAAGATCCAGATCTACAACCCGTCCGAAGACGTCACCGACGTCCTCCAGGTGACCCATCTGGACCAGGTCTTGGAAGTCCTGCACGTCAAAGCGTGACCGGCCCTCACTCATACAAGCTCGAAACGCAAGCGAGTGCATTCCCTCAATCCTGGAAATGCACTCGCTTGTGCCTTTTGAAGTTCAGCGTTTCAGCCAGAAGTGCAACTAAGCGTCGTTGATATCCACAGATTTCGCAGATGACGCAGATGGGATTCTTATCTGCGAAATCTGTGGATACCCTCCAAAACCATGCAACTTCAAAACTTGCGCTTCGATCTTGTATAACACCCGTCGGAACATTCATACTCAATCCTCTCTCTCACGGATTGACGACTTACTGCCACCTTTCAGAGGTCAATTATGCTCCACACCGTCGCCCCTCAGGACATGGGCCTCGATCCACAACGGTGGCAGGGTGTCCTGGATCTAGTCTCCCACTGGTGCCGCAAGAATGAAATCCCCGGCGCCGGATTGCAGATCGTGCGCGGCGACAAAACCACCGGCCCCCAACTGATCGGCCGCCAGGCTGCCGAGACCAACGCCCCCCCGATCCGGCCGGACGCCATCTTTCTGATTGCCTCCATCACCAAACCGATGGTCGGTGCCGGCATCCTGCTGCTCGCTGAACGTGGACTGCTCGCGCTGGACGAACGGGTCGAAGAATACCTGCCCGATTTCGGCAAACATTCCAAACACGCCGTCACGCTCCGCAACCTGCTGACGCACACGTCGGGGCTGCCCGACATGCTGCCGCAGAACCGCGACCTGCGAGTGGCCAATGCGCCACTCTCAGCATTCGTCAGCGCCATCTACGGCATCACTCCCGACTTCCCCCCCGGCCGCGGCGTGCAGTATCAAAGCACCGGCTTCGCCATTCTCGGCGAGATCATCCATCAGGTCGCCGGGAAGACCGCACCCCAGTTCCTGCACGACGAATTCTTCGCCCCCATGGGCATGCAAGATACAGCCCTGGGAGCTCCCGACAGTTGGTACGCCGGAGCCAATCCGCGCATCGACCGCATCGCCGGCCTGAACCTCAATGCCGAGCACCTTACCGAAAAAACCTGGAACTGGCACAGCCGTTACTGGCGACAACTGGGAGCCCCCTGGGGCGGTCTGCTGACGACCCCCGCGGACCTTTCCAAGTACGCCCAGATGTGGCTCCAAAAAGGCGAACTGAACGGCAGCCGCTACCTCAGCCCGGCAACAGTCGAAGCCGCCACGCGGAACCAGCTCGAGCAAATGAAAGACATCCCCGCCGACGACCGACGCTGCCGACCGTGGGGCCTGGGCTGGCGGCTGAACTGGGGAGCCCACAGCGCCAACTTCGGCGATTTCCTCAGCCCCACCGCCTACGGCCATTGGGGAGCCACCGGCACCGCCCTCTGGATCGACCCCACCCGCAACGCCTGCTGCGTCTTCCTGACCACCCAACCTCAAGAACCGCACGGCCGCTACCTGTCGCGCTTATCAAACGCCGTCTGCGGAGCGTTGGTCTAATCCCCGTAGCCCGACTCTCCAGAGTCGGGCAGAATTGTAGGATGGCCGCCCCGGCCGTCCCCATTCAAGCGGGACAAATAAGACGCAATAACGTCGAAGTCCCCAAAGTCAAAGGGGCTGCAAAGTCATTCTCAACCAAGGACAAATGACCAAGGACTAACTATGGGACCTTCACCACGCGA
Source organism: Planctomicrobium piriforme (assembly GCA_945861445.1). Lineage (GTDB taxonomy): Bacteria > Planctomycetota > Planctomycetia > Planctomycetales > Planctomycetaceae > JAKFVC01. The sequence goes on from CAMAVF010000522.1 coordinate 3,349, forward strand.
AAGCCGATAATCGCACTTTCGCCGCGGAAGGGTGAGCCGGTATTCCGCATTGCCGACCGGCAGAAGAATGGGCCTCCAATATGGTAGCCGCCACGGCAGACCATCGAGCTGGGATAATTGCTCGATTCCACCAGGGGATCTGTCCCGCCTGGCACCTTTTCTGAAAACGCGTCTTCGCACCATTCTTGGACGTTGGCGTGCATGTCAAACAGTCCGAACGGATTGGCCTGTTTGATCCCGACTGGATGCGCGAGCTGCTTCCCCCCATCGGCAGAATTGCCGCTGAACCACTCATACCATTCCCAATAATTACCAGCGCGTTTCTGCGTAGGGAGCGTGACAGACGGTGCGGACGATGTCGGTATCGAGGCAGGTGGCTCGCCAGGCCGTTTCGGCTGCATCAAACAAATCATCTACGGTTTCGTACTTCCGATTCGA
>CAMAVF010000523.1 GCA_945861445.1 Planctomicrobium piriforme
CAAAGCCGTCTGGAACTGGTGTCGCAACATTCTCGGGCCTTCAGTACAAGCGTTGCGGATGTTGGCCTACAATCCACCTCCGACCCCCGAAACAAAATCCGGATGAACCGACCACGGCCGCATCATCCCCTTTTCATCACACCAGGTCGGGCCTACGATTTTTCGAAATTGGCCGACCCGATGTGGATCTGGAATGTCAGGTCGCTCCGGCCAAAATCGAAAAATCGTGGGCCCGACCCCCGCACGCAAGTTAGGCCGGATCGCCCATCCACAGCTTCAAATAGCTTTCATAACGCGTGATCGCAATGAGATCGTTATCCACTGCCTGCTTGACGCGGCATCCGGTTTCGTGCGTATGCGAGCAACTCGGAAATTTGCAGCTCGAGAGGTACGGCCGGAACTCGCGAAAGTAACCGGCGACATCATCGCGGTTGATGTCGCAGAGTTCGAATTGGCGCACCCCGGGTGTGTCGACAACCCAGCCGCCGAAGTCGAGTTCCAATAACGTCGCATTGGTGGTGGTATGTCGACCCTTGCGCGACTCTTCGGTGATCTCGCCGGTGGCCAGCCTGAGGCCCGGTTGCACGGAATTCAACAGCGTCGATTTGCCGACGCCGCTCTGGCCGGCGACCACCGTTTCCCGATCGCGCAACAGCCTCCGGAGACGTCGAATTCCCTGATCGGTCGGCACACTGCAAAGGAGCATGTCGTAACCCAGTTGGCTATAGAGTCCGACGAATGTCTGCAGTCCGACCGGGTTGACCAAGTCAATCTTGTTGACGCAAATGACGGGTCGAATGCCCCCCAGTTCCGCACTGATCAAATAGCGGTCAATGAGATTCGGCTTGAATTGCGGATCAGCCGCTGCGACGACGATCAATACCTGATCGACATTCGCCACCAGCAGGTGTTCTCCACGCCGCGTCTTGCGAGAGAGCGAACCCTGCCGGCTGTTGACCCGTTCGATGACCCCTTGCGATTCCACTCCCGGGGTGATCAGCACTCGATCCCCGACCACCACGACGTTGCGTTCTTCGCGTGCCAACGTCTTCACGACCCGGCGGACTCCGCAATCGAAGCGGCGGCGGTCGGTGACCTGGACCAGAAAACTGGTCCCGCGATTGGCGACGACCCGGCCTTCCAGCGTCGTCGCGGCATCGACGTCCCGCATCAGGTGGCCGTCGGCATCTTCTTCGACGCCGACAATCGTGCGGTAACGAGATAACTCACCCTTGCCGGAAACCCGCTCGCTGGTGGGGGCATCGTTGGATTCCAGGCCCCGCGTGCGCACTTGATGCGTCAGGTCGGGCGTCGACGGTGCATGACCGCGATTCTTGCGGAATTGAACGCGAGTTTTCTTCTTCTTGGCCAAATCGGAGTACCACGAGCTAAGCCAGCAGATCCTTCACCGTATCGCGTTCGGTCTTCAATTCGTTCACGGTGATGTTGATCTTCTCACGAGCGAATTCGTTGATTTCCAGGTTCGGCACGATCTTCCACTTCAGGCCGTCGGTCGTCAGTGGGAACCCGCAGATCAAGCCTTCATCAATGCCGTAACTGCCGTCGCTGCACACGGCGGCGCTGAAGCAGTGACCGACTGGAGTGGGACGCACGATGCTCTTGACGGTGTCCAGGGCCGCATTCGCGGCCGAAGCGGCACTGCTCGCTCCGCGAGCCTTGATCACCGCCGCACCACGCTGTTGAACCGTAGCGATGAAGTCGCCCTTCAGCCACGCTTCGTCGGTGATCACCTGAGTCGCCGGGCGGCCATTGATCTTGGCGTTGTAGAAATCGGGGTACTGCGTCGCGCTGTGATTGCCCCAGATCCCGACATGCTGCACCGCGGCGTTGGGAACTCCGGCCTTCTGAGCCAGTTGCGAGACGGCTCGGTTTTCGTCGAGACGGGTCATGGCGAACCAGCGCTCGGAGGGAACCTTGGGCGCGTTGCGCATGGCGATCAAGCAATTCGTGTTACAAGGATTGCCCACGACCAGGACGCGCACATCGTCCGCCGCCACGGCCTGAATGGCCTTGCCGGTGTTGGTGAAGATCGGGCCGTTGATGCGAATCAGGTCGGCACGTTCCATTCCTGCCTTACGCGGCACGCTGCCGACGCAAATGATGAAATTGCAATCCTTGAACCCGACATCCAGGTGATCGCTGTCCGCTTTCACAACGCCGTGCAGGGTGGGAAACGCGCAGTCATCCAGTTCCATGTGTACTCCGTCCAGGGCCGCCATGACGGGCGGAACTTCGACGAGGTGCAGAATCACGGGCTGGTTGGGCCCGAAGATTTCACCCGACGCCAGACGGAAAATCATGGCGTAACCAATTTGTCCGGCCGAGCCGGTGATTGCAACACGAATGGGGGCAGTCATGATCAAGCAAATCCCAGGAAAATCATTCAGTCAACAACGCACAAGCCGCTAAGAATAACTCGCGCGAAAAACCTTGGCAATGATGGCCCCACAAACTTGCAGGATTGTTAGTTCAACTTCAAGGAATCTCACAAGTCACACCCGCCACAACAGGTTAAGTCCACCCCTTTGAGGCCAAAGTTCTCATGTGTGGGAACCCTTCTGGAGTGACTTCTTGGTTGTGGGAAATCGACTGGAGAAATTCACTTGAAGGTTGTCAGTTCGCCGAAGGGATGACACAATTCCGAAGGATCGTAGGGCGGACAGACTCCGTTCGGATATTCTCTTTGAATCACCAATGACTGGTTTCAATGAAATGCTTCCTTTGCCGCGTGTTTGCGGCGAGTGACAGTCCGATGTTGTTTGCCTGGCTTGTGGTGTTGTAAGTTTTCCAGCGTCCGGCATCCGCCGAGACGGATTCGATGGTCGTAAGAGCGGGTTTGCCATGTCGACTGACTCCGGCGGTGGTGCTCCACAGAAAAAGCTGACGACGGCGGAAATCCTCGCGAAAGCACGTGCCGAAAAGGCCGCAGCCGCAGCCGCAGCCTCGGAAGCTCCGGCTGCGCCAGTGGAAGCCGCCGCGCCGGCCCCAGCGCCTGCTGCACCGGCAGCCCCGGCCCCAGCGGCTGCAGGGGCTCCCAAGTCAACCGCCGAAATTCTGGCTGCCGCACGTGCGGCCAAAGCTGGTGCTGCACCAGCCGCTGCTGCTCCGGCAGCAGCCGACGCGGCTGCGAAACCCAAATCGACTGCGGATATTCTGGCTGCGGCCCGTGCTGCCAAGGCCGGCGGAGCTGCTCCAGCGGCCGCGCCAGCAGCGGCCGCTGCGACCCCTGCTCCTGCAGCCAAGCCCGTCGCCGCGACCGGTCCGAAGCCGTCGGTGGCCGAGATGCTGGCTGCTGTGCGAAGTGGTCAATCGGCCGCTGCCGCTACGACCCCTGCTGCCGCCGTGGCGACTGCCAAGGCTCCTGCACCGCCGATGCCCGTGAAGCCGGCTCCGCCCGCAGCGAAGAAGGCGGTCGATGCGCCGACTCGCCGCGGATTCATTTCCGCAGGTTTGGCCACTGCGTTGTCGCCATTCTGGGTGGCCTGGGCCTCATTCGCTGCGGCCAACGCGGCGTTTGGACTCGCCTGCTTGCGGTTCATGTTGCCCAATGTGTTGACAGAGCCTCCCTCAAAGTTCAAAGTGGGCCCGCCCGCCGACTTCGACCTGGGTACCGTTTCCGAGAAATTCAAAGCGCAGTTCGGTATCTGGATCGTGCATACGGACAAGTACCAGGGCAAGAACTTGATCTATGCCCTGTCGACTGTGTGTACTCATCTGGGCTGTACCCCCAGTTGGCTGGATGGCGAACAGAAATACAA
>CAMAVF010000524.1 GCA_945861445.1 Planctomicrobium piriforme
CTACGACAACTTCACCGAATTCCGCCACGCCATCGATGGCTGCCTCGACAACATCCCCACAAAACACCGCCCCCAACTCGCCACCCTCATGACCCACAACTTCCAACACTTCAACCCGGCCTCATTCCTCACCGCGTGAAGTATAACACTGCTCGCGGCTCATCAACACCGCTGTTTGCGGATCGATATTCGAACCAACAGGATCAATCGCGCTCATGGTCTCTAAACTGATACTCGGTCTGTCTCTGATCTGCCTCGCGCCGCTGGGAACCGTGTTCGCCCAGGCTCCCGCGAATCCCACGCCGCAGGAACTTCTCAAACAGTCCAAACGGATCGTCTTCCTCGGCGACAGCATCACGGCGGCGGGGGAATACGTCGCCTACTTCGATACGTGGCTCCTGACGCAAGGCTTGGAAAAGATCCCCGTCGTCATCGACGCCGGGCTGCCCAGCGAAACGGTCTCGGGCCTGAGCGAAGACGGTCACGCGGGCGGAGCCTTCCCGCGCCCCGATCTCGCCGAGCGTCTGGAACGCGTTCTCGCCCTCACCAATCCGGATTTGGTCGTCGCGTGCTATGGCATGAACTGCGGCATCTATCTGCCCTTCGATGAAGGCCGCTTCAAGAAGTATCAGGCGGGTATCAGCAGCCTGAAAGCGGCCGTGGAAAAAGCCGGGGCCAGGCTGGTCATCGTCACGCCGCCATTCTATGACGATCAGCGTGCCCCCCTGAAGTTTTCTTATAACGGAGTCCTCGACCGTTACAGCGAATGGTTGGTCGGACAACGCAGGGCCGGCTGGATGGTCGCCGATTTGCACGGACCGATGGCCGCGGAAGTCGCCAAACGCCGCCAGGCGGATCCCAAATTCACGTTCCAACCAGATGGCGTCCATCCCAATTCCGCCGGACACTGGGCCGTCGCACAACAAGTGATTTCCTGGTTCGGCGACCAGTCTGCCACTGCGGCCGCAACACCGGCGGAGTTCTTTAGCACAAAAACACTTCCGCCAGAAGTCTTGCCGCTGGTGAAGCAACGAGTCAGCATCTTACGAGATTCCTACGTCGGCACTGCCGGGCATAAGCGCCCCGGAGTCGCCAAAGGACTGCCCGTTAAGGAAGCGGAACAGAAGGCGGCTGAGCTGACGAAGAAGATCCAAGAGACGATAGTATCACTGTGAGAGTATGAGGGGAAAGATTGATGAGTCCATCTCCTACTCCGTCACCCTCTCACTGTTTCGATAGTCGAGTGTTCCGATTGTGTGCCACTGCTTCGCGGCTGTACCCAGTCGCTAAGCAGTGCTCATTTGGTCCGTCGAAAGCACCGCTTGACCGCCGAGTACAGCGGCAAAGCAGTGGCACATCACTCAGGTGCCTTCAGATCAAACCGTTCGTCAACAGGAACACTCAAACTGAAATGCTCTGACCTGACTAATACAAGCCGACCGAGATTTTCACAAAGGATCCGCGATGAAAGCTGCCCTACTCTCAACCGTCTGCGTGGCCTGTGTGACGATCGTCTGGGCGGTCGAACCCGCAGGTGAACGCCAATGGCCCCGCTGGCGGGGGCCTCGGGATAACGGCAGCGCGACGGGCGGCGTTTATCCTTCCGGCTGGAAGGATCCCAAGCAGATTGAGTGGAAAGTGAAGCTGCCCGGGATCGGCGTCTCCACGCCGGCCGTCTGGGACAACCAGATCTTCGTGACGTGCCCGATTGCAGGACACAACGCGCTCATGGCATTCGACTGGCAGGGCAAGTTGACCTGGAAGGCCGTCTTCGGTCCCGAGATCGCCGGCAAGCACCGCAATGCATCGGGCTGCAATCCGTCGCCTGTCACGGATGGCAAGCATGTTTTCGTCTATTACAAAAACGGCGAGCTTGCCGGATTGGATCTGCAGGGAAAAATCCTCTGGAAGACCAATCTGCAAGAACGATTTGCGAAGGACACCCTCTATTGGGATCTCGGCACGTCCCCGGCACTCACTGAGAAATCGGTCATCATGGCGGTGATGCACACGGGGCAGTCCTACTTGGCCGCATTCGACAAGGACACGGGTGACCTGCAATGGAAAATTGCTCGCGACTATTCGACGCCTCCCGAGGGTGATCAAAGCTATTCCACCCCGAACATCATCGAACGCAACGGCCAGCAAATCATTCTGGTGTGGGGTGCGGAACACCTGACCGCTCATGCCGCGGATGACGGCCGAATGTTGTGGACCTGCGGCGGCTTCAATCCCGAAGAAAATCGCAACTGGGTCACAGTCGCCTCGGCCGTCGTGGACGGCAACATCGCGATCGTGCCCTACGGACGCGGCAGCCGTCTCACGGGAATCAAACTCGACGGGCAGGGGGACGTGACCGACACGCACCGGCTCTGGACTCGCAACGATACCGGATCGTTCGTCCCCACTCCCGTCATCCACAACGGCCGCGTCTATCTGGTACGCGATGCGGGCGAAGTGGAATGCCTGGATCCCACTACCGGCAAGACTTTGTGGAGCGACAAGTTCCCCAAGAATCGCAACAAGTTTTATTCCTCACCGGTGATCGCCGGTGGGAAACTCTACGCACCGCGCGAGGACGGTGTGATCTTCGTGGCCGATATCTCCGACAAGTTCAAACTGCTGTCCGAGAACGACATGGGCGAACGTGTCATCGCCTCACCGGTCCCGGTGGCGGGTAAATTGCTGATTCGCGGCGAAGAGAATCTGTATTGTATCAAACCGTAGGCTTGATTACAGAAGGCAAAGTCTGATGGGACTGATGGGACACATAGGACTTATAGGACGGATGGGACTGGTCCGATGAGTGGCTTAAGCGTAGCCTGACTCTCTGAGTCGGGTCCGGGACGAAATCGGACTTTTCATATGTCCCATTGGTCCCATAAGTCCTATACGTCCCATCAAACAATAGGATAAAGGAGGCTAAAGGAAAAGACGCTGCCGGACAAGGACGGGTCAGGAGACCCATCCCACGAGTTCAATGCGCTCCAAGATACGCCTTACGTACTTCATCGCTGGCGGCCAATTCTGCCGCGGGGCCGTCCATGATCATCTCGCCGACTTCGATGACGTAGGCGCGATGAGCCACCTGCAGCGCCATGCTGGCGTTTTGCTCGACCAACAGGATCGTCGTCCCTTCGCGATTGATCTCGCGGATGACCTGAAAAATCGTCTGCACGATCTGCGGCGCCAGCCCCAGAGACGGTTCATCCAGCATCAGCAGTTTGGGCCGAGCCAGCAGGGCCCGGGCGATGGCCAGCATTTGTTGCTCGCCACCCGACAGCGTCCCCGCTTGTTGTTTCAACCGTTCTCGTACTCGGGGAAACAGGTCGAGAGCCCGTTCGCGATCCTTCCGAATCGCCACCCGATCAGTCCTAGTGAATGCCCCCAGTTGCAGGTTCTCATCGACGGTCAAGTTCGCAAAGATTCCGCGCCCCTCGGGGACCTGGATCAATCCACTGCTCACGATCTGGTGCGGAGCCCGGCCTTGAATCGGCTGGCCTTGAAACTGGATCTCACCCGTCTGAGGCTGCAATAACCCGGATATCGTCCGCAAAGTTGTCGACTTGCCAGCCCCATTGCCACCAATCAGCGTGACAATCTCACCGGGCTCTACGTGCAGCGAAATCCCCCGCAGCGCCTGAATGGCACCGTAAGACACCCACAAATCTTTGACAGTCAGCAACGGCATTGAAGTGATCTCATTCTCAACAAGATCGGACGAAGAAGGAGTTTTTAGCCACGGTAGGCAACACCGCAAAGGATTTTCG
>CAMAVF010000525.1 GCA_945861445.1 Planctomicrobium piriforme
GGGGCATTGGTCGATCACCCAGACGGCAGGTTTCATTGTCTCTCTCTAAAAATTACCCCGAACGGGTTACGTGAAGGATTTCGTAGCGGAATCTCGTAAGAGTTCCGCCGATTGCTGACCGACTTTGTAAGTCCCAGAACATCGCCACCGCTGGGGCACCCGTCAGAATTCTCACGAATTCTGCTACGCAAAATCCTTCACGGCGCCCCGCTTGGGGCTTGCACACGCTTGATATCAGGCTGAGCCGCCCGCTGCGGCAATCTCAACTGTGCGGCGATCAACCGGTGATCCGAGCCCGCACTTTTCCCGATCCAGCAGCGTTCGACTTGCCAGTCATCGCTCGCCAGAATGTGATCCACCTGTGCCCACGGCGTGTTGCCGGGCCACAATTTTCCCTCGCTGCACGGGCTGGTATATCCATATCCGACAGCCGACAACGCATAGGCGTCCTGCAGGCTGCCCCAATGTTTGCGGAACAGACTGCTGTCGTTCGGCATGTTGAAGTCACCGGCGATCACCACGGGTTGAGTTAGCCCCTCCGGCGCGGTAAACACTCGCGTTCTCATCGCCTCCACGTCGCGCAACGTCGTCTCCTGCTCGACCGTTTCGATTGCCGATCCGATGATCGGCGACCACGGCTTCAACTGCGTCAACGAACGCCGCGGTGAGGTCTGATGCACGTTGAACACCGCCACCGGCCCCAGGGGGGTTTCCACTTCATAGCGTACCGCCGTCACACGCTCAAAACCCGGTACGAAGGTCGTGCTGATGAACTTCAGTGGCAACTTCGAAGCAACCATGTACTCGTCGACTCGATGGACGTTCCACCCATCGAACACAGTGGCCAGCAAGGCATGATCTTCAAACGCTTCTTGAAACAGGACCACGTCCGGGTCGATCCGATTGAGTTCGTTGACGACCAGATCGAACTTGGGACGAAAACTTTGCACATTGCAGGAGACGACTGTCAGGCGATACGCCTCGCGATCGACCGTCGGCCGGAAGAATCCCCCGCTTTGCCAGTTCATCACCGGCCCCAACGCCAGCAGTCCGGCCGCAAGATTGATCACGAACGGCTTCCAGCCCCACCCCACGGAAGTCGGAATCAGAATCAAAGCGGGAATGACCCAGGGGCCCCGCGGCAAGTAGACCACAGTCGTCCCCAACCACCAGTTCTCTGACACACCGTGAATCAGTGCAATCAGTCCCCACATCACCGCAAAGTGCCCCCACGAGACCCACGTCACCCACCTGGCAGCCGTGGACATTCGGGGGGCTACTGGATGCTGGACCGTTCCATACCCCGGATAAGGCTGAGTTGTCTGTGAACCAAACATGAGAGTCTCGTAATTTCCGTTGCGGCAATCCGGAGGATGATCCCGGCCCGTTGAGCTCAATCTATCTCAGGGCAATGACGTTTGACGACAGTGCGCCGATGCTCGGCACGGTCGCTCCACGTTCGGCTTGATGCACCAGTTGGGCCATTTCCCAGGCAGTCACGTAGTGATACTGAAAATGGGGATTCTGTTGGGCCTGCTCAGCAAGTTCTTGATGAAAGCGCTGCGTCTGCGGACCCAGCCACGTATCGATATTGCCGTCCTTGCAGCCATGCGTGTGCAGTTTCACGAACAGCCAATCAGGCCGCCCGGCGACATGCACTCCCGCCCGCGTCCAGTCGGTAAATCGCTTCCAGGTCGCAGGCCGCCCGCCGTGGATATCGCTGTTTTCAATGCGTGGCAGGATGCCGAATTTGCGATTCCGCCAATCTGGAAGCAACGCCCCTTGAACCATGAGCAGGTGATCTTCCAAAGCCGGTTGACCAACTACCGCCGGCACACCCCAGTTGTGCGACCCGCAACGACCGGGAATGTCCTGAGCGTAATAAATACTGTTGACGATCCGCGTCTGCGTATTGCTCGGTGCCGACGGTAACGTGAAGTCGGCGTAGCAACCTGTCTCGAGCAGCACGGTCAGCTCTTGATCGACTCCGCACCAACGCCGGTCTGGCCGGGAATTGCACAAGGCCCAGTTGCCATGAATGAACCCATAGACGAGCTGATTCGTCACCGGATCGCGTCTCAACAGGCCATGTCGCTCATGCAGCGTCTGCTTGAAATCATGCAGTTTCTGACGCAATCCATCGGCCGTATCCCCATCATGATGCAGATGAACGTCCACATCTCCCAGGCCCCGGTGGACCAATTCCGCCAACAGGTCAAGATACTCAGGTTGATACTCATCCTGCGGATAAAAAAAGGTGTGCTGCGGAGCTCGCCCTGACGAATCGCGATACTGTTCGAAGAGTCGGGGATACTCATCCACCCAGCGCTGCACCCGTGCAATCGAGGTACTCCGGGATGGCCGTCCCCATTCCGGTTCATAGTGATCGCACACGGCGATGAAAACATGGACCGGCGTTTCATCCGTCAAACGAATCGCTTTGGGCCGTGGCAAAAAATAGTAAGCCCCGAGCCACAAATGCATGTGCCGTTGTTTCAATGCATACCAGTACGCTGTTGCGGCAATTCCCAACGCGGCAACGCCTGCGACACATAACCCCCAGAGAGTTGCGTTCATTTCGAAGTCACCTCCAATGGTTGCGTCCGCTCAGTCCGCTTCCATGTACCACCTCGGATGCCACGGAGTGAACGCCACAAACCCATCAGCAAGGCGGCATTCATGCTGACAAACATCGCCGGCAATCGCAGTGCGCGCGGCAATCGACTCCCGGTCAGCCAACCCAGCCCAATCGCAGCGATCAGATAAAACGCCAATTGACCGAGCAACAACGTCAAATACAGGGGCTGGCTGGCCAAGGCGATATTTGTCGCCAATGCTCCAACCATCAGCAGCGGGCACATCCAGCGATAAATCTTGTGCGACCAAAAGGTGAATCCCACCCAACCATAGGTCGGACTCAGCAACGGCCACAACCATTGCAGGCTTTGAAATCCACCCGCTCCAATCCGCGACCGACGGTGAAATTCCTGACCGATCGTATCGGGCGTTTCTTCCAGGGCGACAGCCGTCGGATCATAAATGAGCCGCCGACGTCGCAAGTGAATCCGCATCCCAATCAAGAAATCGTCCACGATCGCGTTCGTCGGAATCGGCTCATAGAGTTCCTTCCGCAGTGCATAGATGCCGCCATTTACTCCCAGCAGTCCATTAATGCGACCTTCGCAACCCTTTAAGAAATTCTCGTACTTCCAGTAGATACCGTCGACATTCTGCCCGCTGGCCGGGTCGATCAACTCCAGCTTGCCACACACTGCACCGACTTGCTCATCGGCAAAGTGACGAACTAGCTGCTTAATCGAATTGGGTTGAGTCATCGTATTCGCATCGGAAAATACAATAATCTCGCCGCGCGCCTCCGGCACGGTATCGTTCAGGACCGACGCCTTGCCGCGACGAATCGGATATTGAATCAGTCGCACGCGGGAGTCGACGAACTCACGGACGAGATCCCCGGTGCAGTCCTCGCTGCCATCGACACCGATCAGGATCTCCAGTTTTTCGGCCGGGTAATCCAGCAGCGTGGCATTGACCAGTCGCGGCAGAATGACCTTTTCTTCCTTATATGCGGCGATAATTATACTTCACGCGGTGAGGAATGAGGCCGGGTTGAAGTGTTGGAAGTTGTGGGTCATGAGGGTGGCGAGTTGGGGGCGGTGTTTTGTGGGGATGTTGTCGAGGCAGCCATCGATGGCGTGGCGGAATTCGGTGAAGTTGTCGTAGT
>CAMAVF010000526.1 GCA_945861445.1 Planctomicrobium piriforme
CACTGTCACTCTTGAAACAACATAAGAATAAGAAAAGTGTGGCAATGAACCGTCGTCGCTGCGGTTGGAACGATGAAGCCCTCCTCGAAATCCTAACTGCAGCAACGACTTAGTTGCCGCCGGCCCTGATTATCGCCGTCTTGATTGCCTTGCTGTTACCAGCGGTGCAGCAGGCCCGGGAGGCGGCCCGGCGGTCGCAGTGTAAAAACAGCCTGAAGCAAGTCGGGCTGGGTCTGCACAATTATCACGACACTCACGGAATTTTGCCCCCGGGAACGGTCTGGACGAGTGGCGCCAATACAGGGCCTCGGACGGGAGGCTATGCGATCCATATCCTTCCCTATCTGGATCAAGCTCCCATCTACAATTTGATTAACTTCAATGTCTCCGGGACTCTGTGGTTTTCGGGCAACAATTCGGCAGCGACTGCCGCATCGGTTCCCATGCTGCTGTGTCCCAGTGATGGAATGGGGGGCACGCATGCGGTTGACGCGACCCAGCGCTGGTTCAAAAGCAACTACCTGGGTGTCTTCAGCGGATTTAACACGGGTGATATCACCTCGGCGACCGCCGACAGCGATTCGACCAAGCTGGCGGTGTTTGGAATGAATCGTGCCGCGCGGATTCGCGATATCACTGACGGGACCAGCAACACAGCGCTCGCCGCAGAATATCTCACGGGAGCGACCTCGGATGAATACCGTGGCTTCGCCTGGAGCGATCAATCGCCGGGGACGCAGCTCTTTTTCGCTCAGACGCCCAATACCACCGTCCCCGATGTCTGTTATGACGTCAGCCCGGCGAGTTGGTGTACCAATGACGCGAATCTGAATCTTCCCACTACCGCCAATACCAGTTCTGCTGCTCAAACGGCCGCGGCACGCAGTCGCCATACAGGAGGGGTTCACGTGCTGCTCGCGGATGGGGCAGTGCGTTTCGTCAGCAACAACGTAAATCTGGCAAATTGGCGAGCACTGGCTACGATTCGGGGTGGCGAGGTGGTGAGTGATTTCTAGGTTGGCTCACCTGATCCTGACGTGATTGCCATAAAATACATTGCCGCAAACCATTTCATCCATTCGGGATGTGGACACGATAAAATATACTGATTTGTTTCTGGCTGGACTGTCGTTTTCTCTTCCTAATTTCTCGTTCCGGGGACATTCTCATGGACACTCGACTCCACCGTCGTGCTTTCACGCTGATCGAACTGTTGGTCGTGATTGCCATTATTGCCGTGCTGATTGCACTCTTGCTGCCGGCTGTGCAGCAGGCCCGCGAGGCGGCTCGCCGCTCGCAGTGCAAGAACAGTCTCAAGCAAGTCGGTCTGGCCCTCCACAACTACCACGACACATTCGGGACGCTGCCCCCAGGAACCGTCTGGACAGGTGGTGTGACAAATGCCAACCCGCGGACGGGTGGTTTTGTCGTACACGTTCTGCCCTACATCGATCAGGCGAATGTTTATAACCTGATCAATTTCAATGTCTCAGGGATTCTCTGGTATGGCAACAATACGGCCGCCACGGGGGCTGCCTTACCCGCGTTGCTGTGTCCCAGCGATGGAATGGCAGGCCCCTTCGTGGTGAGCGCGAGTCAACGCTGGTCTCGTAGTAACTATGTCGGCATCTTCAGTGGTTTCAATTCTGGCGACATGATTACCGCGGCTTCAGACAGCGACAGCACCAAGCGTGCAGTGTTCGGCATGAATCGCGGTGCGCAACTGCGCGACATTACCGATGGAGCGAGTAATACGGCCATGGTCGCAGAATATCTCACCGGCGCCACATCGACGGAAGGTCGCGGTTCCGCCTGGAGCGATCAATCGCCTGGCACCCAACTCTTCATGACGAATACTCCCAATAGCACCGTGGCAGACGTCTGCTATGACATCAACCCGGCCAGTTGGTGTACTAATGACGCGAATTTGAACCTGCCGGCAACCGGCAATACAACGATTGCCGCGCAAACCGGTTCGGCACGCAGTCGCCACACAGGTGGGGCCCATATTCTGCTGGGGGACGGGGCAATTCGATTCGTCAGTAACAACGTCAACCTCGCAATCTGGCGATCACTGGGCACGATTCGCGGCGGTGAAATTCTGGGAGACTTCTAACAATGATGGAGGATGCAGTGAAAGTGTTCGCGAATCGATCCGGATTGGAAGTCGCCTTTCCACGGGCCGTCCGCGCGCTGCTGATGGCGCTGTTGATCACTGCCTGGAGTGGCTGCGCGCCTGCGGGTCCCGAACGCGCTGCCGTGAGTGGAACGGTGGAACTCGATGGAAAACCCGTCGGGAACGGATCGATTTCCTTCATTCCCAGCGGACCGGACGGTGGGCCAACGAGTGGTGCCGTGATCGAGAATGGCAAGTACACCATTCCCATCGAAAAGGGTGCCGTCGTCGGTTCGCACCGAGTGGAGATTCGGTCAACCAGAAAGACCGGCAAGCAGATCCCTGTCGTCCCCCCGGCGACCTCGCCCACTGGCACGGTGGACGAAGTGGAAGAGGCCATCCCGGCGAAATTCAATTCACAATCCACCCTGTCCGAGACTGTCGAATCTGGTCCCAATTCGATTGATTTCAATTTGTCAAGCAAATGAATTCGATACAATAACCAGATCAATTGTCTGGCCGCGATCAACAGGGAGCGGACCTTGCTGAGTATTGAAGAATCGTCCAGGCGCAATGGCCAGATCCAGCGGCGCGAGTTGCTGCGGATCGGGGGTATTTCCACGCTTGGTCTGAGTTTGCCACACCTGTTGAGCAGGCCAGCGTCCGCAGCGACAGAGACCACACACGGGCCGCTGTTTGGTCAGGCGAAGAACATCATCTGGCTGTTTATGTCAGGGGGTCCTTCGCAGTACGAGACGTTCGACCCGAAACCAGACGCCCCCGCGGAAATCCGTGGCATTTTCAATCCGATTGCCACGAATGTGCCGGGGATCAATATCTGTGAACTCCTGCCGCGGGTAGCTCGGATTGCCGACAAGCTGGCGATCGTGCGCTCCATGGCGACCGACGATCCGAATCACGAATCGGGGGGGTATTGGGTCCATACCGGGCACAAATATACCGGTCCGAACATGCGCTCGGTCAATCCGGATGACTGGCCCACGCTGGGGTCGATCGTCAAGATGCTGAAGCCGAGTACCACGTTGCCCTTCAGCAGCGTGATGTTGCCCGAGCCCATTGTCGCCAATCCCAATGTGTTTCTACCGGGACAAAACGGCGGGTTCCTGGGAGCGCGTTGGGATCCCGAGATCTTCAAGTGCGATCCTGCCGATCCAGGGTTTCGCATTGACGATTTCTCTTCGCTCGCCGACGTGCCAGCCGTGCGGCTGAACGCGCGTCGGAATTTGCTGCAGCAGGTCGATCAGTCCGCTCGGTTTCTCCAGACTGCGGGCATCCAGGAACGTGACCGGTTGACCCAGGAAGCACTTGGTCTGTTGCTGTCGGGAACGGCGCGTGGCGCGTTTGCCATGGAACAGGAATCCTCGAAAACACGTGACCGCTACGGGCGCGGCAAATGGGGTCAGTCCGTCCTGCTGGCTCGGCGGCTGATCGAGGCCGGCGTCCGCATGACGTTCGTGACCTGGCCGCGCGAGCCGGGTGATCTGAGTGCCGGGAACCCGCTCTGGGACACTCACTCGCAGAACAACCCCCGCATGAAGGATGTGTTGTGTCCGCAATTTGATCTGGGATTCACCGCCCTCATTGAAGACCTCGAAG
>CAMAVF010000527.1 GCA_945861445.1 Planctomicrobium piriforme
CGTGGCTCAAACCTCCACGGAGGTCATCGCCGAAGCGCTGGAGAAGATCTCCACCAAAGCCGTCTGGAACTGGTGTCGCAACATTCTCGGGCCTTCAGTACAAGCGTTGCGGATGTTGGCCTACAATCCACCTCCGACCCCCGAAACAATATCCGGATGAACCGACCACGGCCGCATCATCCCCTTTTCATCACACCAGGTCGGGCCTGTGATTTTTGGAAATTGGCCGAATCAAATACTGAACTGCAACGGGACCGTGCAGCGGCCAATTTCGAAAAATCGCAGGCCCGACCCCTACTCGATAGACCTTACCAGTCCAGTCCCAAATCCAACGCCGGTGCAGAATGAGTCAGCGCCCCGATGCTGATACGCTCAATCCCGGTCTCGGCGATTGCTGCAACATTGCTCAGATTGATCCCGCCCGACGCCTCCAGCTGCACCTGCGGGGCCTGACTGTTGCGAATCATCACGGCTTCGCGCAACATCTCGGGCCCCATGTTGTCGAGTAACACAATATCCGGTTGAGCCGTCAACGCGTCTCGCAATTGTTCCAGCGTGTCTACTTCGACTTCGACAACGACTCCCGCAGCAACCTTTGCCCGAGCCGCCAGCACGGCCGAAGCAACGGTGTGGTCGGCCCCAGCGGCCTGCCACGCGGCGAGATGATTATCCTTGATCAGAACCGCATCAAATAGGCCCATGCGATGATTGCAGCCACCCCCGGCCCGCACTGCGTACTTGGCAAGGATCCGCCAGCCAGGAATTGTCTTGCGCGTGTCGAGGATCTTCGCTTTCGTGCCGGCGACTGCGGCGACGAACTTCGCGGTCAGCGATGCGATGCCGCTGAGGTGCGTCATGAAGTTTAAGGCGGCCCGTTCTCCAGCCAGCAGAATGGGCACCGATCCAGTCACTTCGGCGATCACGCTGCCGGGACTGACCGGCGAACCGTCCAGCAACAGGGTTTTGACCTGCACATCCGGATTCAGCAACTTCCACACCGTTTCCGCCAGCGGCAATCCGGCGACCACGCCCGCTTGTCGCGACACAATCCGCACGGTGCCCACCTCGCCAGGCGGCAGGAATGCCTGGGTCGTGATGTCGCCCTCGCGCCCGAGGTCTTCGCGCAAGGCGACAGTCAACAACGGTTTGGCAGCGGCACGTTCAATGTCGGTGAATTCAATGGTCATAGACTTCCGGATTCATTGTCGTTTAAGGTGAGCCGGGTGCCGTGAGGCCCCGGACAGTTGCACACAGATCATTGACTGAAATTACGGAAGAATCCGGGGACTGACGCCACCCGGCTCGCCTAATTCATAGCATACGTCGCCGTCAACATCCTCGTTCTCGACGGCAGTTCCAGCAACCTGCACTTCCACGAGATTGTCGAAAAACGTCGCGCCGCCTCCCATGTCCGACAAGGTCGTCGGAGTGGTGGAATTCACGTTACTGCCTCCGGGCGAATACTTGTTCCACCAGATGCTCGGCGCCATTACCACCCCTTCTCGGACTGCGTCGGTCACTTTGGCTTGGGCGAGAAACTCGCCCCGCGAATTGAAGACCCGCAATTGCTGACCCGATTGGATGTCGCGGGCGGCGGCGTCTGCCGGATGGATCTCGACTTCCGGTTGCCCGGCCGAAACCCGCAGTGCCTCCACGGAGACAAATGTGGAATTCAGGAAATGCGGTGAGGGCGGCGAGATCAACTGCAAGGGATAAAACGCCGCAATCTCGGGCATGGACTCGATGCTCTCTGCCGGGGGAGTCCAAGTCGGCAACGGATCAAGACCTGCGTCGGCCATCCGTTGGCTGAAAAACTCGCACTTGCCACTGGGGGTCGGAAACCGCCCCTCGGCAAACGGCGTGTGTCGTTCGGGAAGATTCAAGCGTTGCGGCCCGTCTGCCATCAGCTTGGCGACCGTAATCCCCTGCAGTTCGGGCGGGATCTGTTCGGTTCCCTCCCACAAGGCTACTTGAGCCAGTTGCTCGTCGGTGATTTCGAAGACCTGGGACTCAAATCCCAACCGCTGGGCGAGATCGCGGAAGACCTGACTGTTGCAACGGGATTCGGCAAACGGGGGAATGACCGGTTGATTGACCTGGACCCAATTGTGACCGTACGACGTGTGTAGATCGAAATGCTCCAACTGCGATGTGGCGGGCAACACGATGTCGGCATAGTCGACCGTATCGGTCGGCAACAGATCATGAACGACCGTAAACAAGTCGTCGCGTCGCAGTCCCTCCAGCACCCGCTGCTGATCGGGAGCCACTGCCGCCGGATTGCAGTTATAGACGTACAACGCCTGCACGGGCGGGCCGGGGAGTTTGCCTTCCAGAGCTTCGGCCAGTTGGACCATATTGACCGTCCGCGTTCCGGGCGGAGTCAAATCGGGCCGTTCCAAGCCGCGGGAGTTCAACGGATAGAGGCCGCTCGTGGAGAGCAAGACGCCCCCCGCCCAGTGCCGCCAAGCCCCGATAATCGCTGGCAGGCAGGCGATCGTACGCACGGCCATCCCCCCGCCACGATGCCGTTGCATCCCGTAATTGACTCGGATCGCCGCCGGCGAAGTCCGAGCATACTCGTGAGCCAACCGTTCGATGTCGGCAGCCGGCAAGCCTGTGATGCTGCTGACCCGGTCCAGACCATACTCCTCGGCCACTCGCTCACGCAGACCGTCGGCTCCCAGGCAATACTGCTCAAGGTAGTCGCTGTCGAAGAGACCGTCTCGGAAGATGATATGCATCAACCCGAGGGCCAGGGCGGCGTCCGTCCCGACACGCGGTGCGAGATGCCAGTCACTGCGGGCGGCGGTCGCGCAACGATAGGGGTCGATCGTGACAATCTTCGCCCCGGCTTTGCGGGCGGCCACCATGTAGGTCCACAGATGAGAATTCGTGACTGCGGTATTCGATCCCCAATTAATGATATAGCGACTTTCGGCAAAGGCTTCGGCCTGCGTCCCGATGCGATGCCCGATCGTGTAGGTATAGCCCAGCGCCCCCGCGGTCGCGCAAATTGTCCGGTCGAGCTGAGAAGCCCCCAACCGATTGAAAAACCGCCGGTCCATCCCTTGCGACTGTATCTTGCCCATCGTGCCACAGTAGCTATAGGGCAGAATGGCCTGCGGACCGTGTGGGCCCTTGGCAATCGCCTGGAAGCGCGACGCGATCTCGTTCAGCGCCTCATCCCACGAAATCCGTTCGAACTGCCCTGCCCCTTTCGGCCCGACCCGACGCAACGGATGCTGCAAGCGGTCCTGGTGGTAGACGATATCGAGATAGTGCGACACCTTGTGGCACAAGAAGCCGCGGGTGTATGAGTGATCCGGATTCCCGCCCAAAGCCGTGGCGCGGTCCCCTTCGACCGTCACCACCATCGAACAGGTGTCGGGGCAATCGAGAGGACAGACGGATTTGGCGGGGGGCGAACTGGGCATATCCATAAAGGACCTTATTGAAGATGGGAGATCCGCAGTCGGCCTGCGTTCTCCAGGTTCTCTATGATAATCAACCACGCACTGGTCGTCTGCGGAGATTTGACCCCAAAACTTGACACAATTGGTCTGGACACGCCAAAAAACTTCGGATACACATCCGCTCCTCACCGCTTTCATTTCTGGTTCGTCACATCTCGTCTGCTCCCCCCAAAAACATCCCTTCCCCATCTGTAACGCGGAGGCCCCTCCATGCCGCCAGCGGCTTCGACCACTGCGCGCCGTTCGTCCAC
>CAMAVF010000528.1 GCA_945861445.1 Planctomicrobium piriforme
GAGAATTGCTACCGCTGGGCGGGGGAAGCGGATGTCTTTGAAGCAATCGAAGATGTTTGTCGCCGCTACAAGATCGATCGCGACCGAATCGTATTGCGCGGCATGTCAATGGGGGCGTCCGGCACCTGGCACCTGGGATTGAAACATCCCGACCGCTTCGTCGCCCTGGGCCCCTATTGTGGCTATGTCGATACGCATCAGTTTTCGCTGACGCCGCTGCCCAATTTCGTGAAAATCGGCCCCCTGCCCGACCAGCAGGAACTGGGCCTGCACATGCTCGATTCGATTGATTATGCGGCAAATGTGGGAGTCGTTCCGGCCATCGCCTGCATGGGTGAAAAAGACATCTTCTTCGACGCGCATGTGCTGATGGGGAACGCCATGGAACGCGAAGGATTGAAGATGGTCAACTTGATCTCGCCCGGGACGGGGCACGTGATCGACCCTGTGACTCATGCCGAGCAAATGCGCCGCATCGCCGAGTATTCCGCCAAAGGGCTGAACCACAGACCCAAGGAACTCAAGTTTGTGACTTGGACGCTCAAGTATGGCAAAGCTCATTGGCTGCAACTGCAAGGGCTGGAGAAGCACTACGCCCGGGCGGAGGTCCAGGCCCGCATTCACGACGGCGTCTTGGAGTTCACCGCGCTCAATAACGTGACGCGTTTCAAGATTGAGACCGGCCGTTTACGCGGTCTCGTGAATGCTGTACGACTCAAGGGGGTCGATGTGCCCCTCATCGAATCCTTCTCGGAAGCAGACGCTGTGGTGTTGACGAGGGGAACCATGGAATTCCCTGGAAACACTGCCCCCACGAAAAAGACAACTTGGATGTTGACGACTGAAAACGGTGCCCCCAAGCTCACCGGCAAGCGACCCGGGCTGCAGGGACCGATTGACGATGCCTTCACCTCGCCGTTCCTCTGTGTGCGCGGCACAGGGACCGCCTGGAATCCTGGAGTGCAAGCTTATAGTGATGCCAGCCTGGCGCGATTCAGCGAAGAATGGCACCATTACATGCGCGGCACAGTGCCCATTAAGGATGACACGGCGGTGACCGCGGACGATCTGCGGACCAAGAATCTCATTCTGTTCGGAGATCCCGGCAGCAACTCGTGGATCGCCAAGTGCCTGCCGCAGTTGCCGGTTTCGTGGACGAAGGAGACCTTGAATTGGGGCGATCAAACATATTCATCGAGCGATCATCTACCGGCATTCATCGCTCCGAATCCTCTTCCCGCTGGGGCTGGCCGTTACGTGGTCATAAACAGCGGGCATACCTTCCGCGGGATCGACTTCGCTACCATCAACTACCTGTTGTTTCCCCGTTGGGGAGACTGGGCCGTCTTGCAGATCGACCCGAAACGTCCCGCAACGGAGCCCGTTACGGAGAACGTCTTGAAGTCGGGTTTCTTTAACGAAGAATGGAAGTTGCCTTAGGGCGATTGAGAATCGCAGATACAAGCTCGAAGCGCAAGCGAGTGCATTCCCTGATGACGGATAAGGAATGCACTCGCTTGCGCTTCGAGCTTGTATTCGCAGTCACTTCGTGACTTGCGACAGTGTTAGAACAACTCGGCGATTGGTTGGCCAGCGCTGTCGATGATGTTGCGGGGTCGGCCGCGGTTGTCCAGATAGGTGGCCGTCAACGGCACATTCATGTGGCGATAGATCGTGGCGGCGAGGTCGCCGGGAGTGACTGGGCGTTCTTTGATGTTCCCCCCGTCGTGTTCTGACGCACCAATGATCTGACCGTGCCGCAGGCCGCCACCGGCCAGGCACATAGACATGACCACCGGCCAGTGATTGCGGCCGTCTGTGCTCTCCTGGGTCCCCATCGTCGGGGTCCGACCAAATTCGCCCATGCCAATCACCAGAACGTCATCCAGCAACCCGCGTTCTTCCAGATCGCTGACCAGCGTCGTGACCAGATGGTCGAACAATGGCAGCAACGGCTTCAATCCGCGTTCGATTCCACCATACGGTGGGATATTGTCCCCGTGCGTATCCCACGTCCCGGAAGCGGTGTGATAACTGAGATCCAACGTGACGAACGCGACGCCAGCTTCCACCAGACGCCGTGCCAGCAGGGCCTGCTGATGCCAGAGATGTTTCCCGTAGCGGGCCCGGATGGCTTCCGGCTCTTGGGACAGATCAAACGCGTTCTGTGCCTTCCGGCCGATGACCATTTCCACCGCTTGCAGGCGATAGCTGTCGAGCGCCGACATGGATCCGCCTTGATCGAGATCGCTGCGCAGGCGGTCGAAATCTTGCATCAGGCTGCGTCGGCTATACAGCCGCGATTGATCAAGTCCAGCCGGCAAGCGGAACATGTCGGCCCCGGCGATCTGGCCGGTATCGCCACCGATCGAATCGTAAACGGGCAGCTTGCTTGCCTGATATCCCATGAAGGGATCGTAGCGTTTCCCGAGGTATCCCCCCGCCGCGATGTGCGATCGTGATTTGGTAAAGGCCACCGACGGCGGCATCGCCGGATGATTGGGCCCATGCATCTTGGCCACGATGGACGCGATCGCCGGATACTTGTCGGCTTCCGGATTGGTTCGCGGTTCCGCTTCCAGATTCGCCGACTGGAACACCGTGTTCGGTTCGTGATTGCTGTGGCGCGCATCCACCGAACGAATGACGGTGAACTTGTCCATCATTGCGGCCTGCTTGGGAAGATGCTCGCAGAACTGCACTCCCGGCAGCTTGGTCGAAATCACGTCAAACGGTCCGCGATTCTCCAGCGGTCGACCCGGCTTGGGATCCCACATATCAATATGACTGGGACCTCCCGCCATCCACAACAGAATGACACTCTTGCCGGTCGCGATCGACTGCCCCGATTCGGCGGCTGTGGCCCGCGCCTGCAACAGGCCGGGCAGAGTCAATCCCGCCAGCCCGGCAAATCCCGCCTTCAACATCCCTCGACGATCGGAAACGGTCAGACCTTCCGCCGTGCGGCCGTGAAAATCGCCGAAGGCACTGCCGTGGGAATGAGCATTAATCGGTTGTCCTGATGGCATAGCTACTTCCGACCTTAGACAATATGTTTACAGACGCTCGTTCGTGACGCTTGCATCTGATGTCGATCTGCGGACCGACACATCCTTCCGTCGTCCTCAATCGCATCCCATAGAATCTATCAGCATCGGCTAATGCGTGCAACAGCGTCCTGGAAACGCAGGAAAAATGCTCGAAAAATCGCCGGCCTGCCCCTACAAACGCACCAAATGAGCAATCGTATTTGGACTCAATGTCCGGTCACGAAGTGACCGCAAATACAAGCTCGAAGCGCCAGCCGGCCACATAAGGAGCACGCCGGCCGCGGTAGCGGCCACAGAGGCTAGCCCACGGCGCGAGCCGTGGGAACGGGGGCATAACGGAATTCCCCCAGCCCCGGACGGGGCGATACACCGCGCCTCTCGACAATGTGGTCCGGGGCCTGCGGTGCTCCCGTGCCGCCCCTGCCGGGGCTGGGGGAAATGATACGTTCGTTCCCACGGTTGGCGCCGTGGGCTACCGTGTGCCGCCGCTACCGCGGCGAGGACCGATTGCGCTTGACTTGCGGAATGACCCCGGCGCACGTATTGATCGCCTGGCAAAATGACTTGAATGTCTAATCGGCTTGATAAACTTCAAATCTTGCGATTCCAGCTTGTATTCATCAAACAGGTCCTGATGGCAGCGACCTTGC
>CAMAVF010000529.1 GCA_945861445.1 Planctomicrobium piriforme
AACCGAAAAACTTGAGCAACTTATTTCTTTGCGCGCCCTAAGCCGGGCGAGCAGTCACGATTTGTTTGACATTAGGTCGTCAAATCGATAAGTAATTCAAAATTACCAACGTGTAATCTTATCTGACCATGTCGGAAAAGTTCATCGAGAGGCGTAAAATCGACCCTATTCACGAACCGTTCTCGTCCAAGAGCGGCGATATTCCGACAATACTGATTTTAAGTAGTATTTAATGGAAACTGTCCGTTATTGTTCACGCAAAGTTGGCACTTGTCAACAAATCATCCAGACATTCCACAAAAAATTGGGTGCATTGGCACGCGACCAGCCCGACGACAAGGAGTCGCTCAGGCGTGCTAAATCAGCTCGGCGATCGGATTCCCGGGGCAGATGACGATGGGGCGATTCTGGTTGTCGTTGAGTTCCAACCCGGCCGATACGCCCATCTGATGATAGATCGTCGCGGCCAGATCTACCGGTTTTACCGGATTGGAATTTGGATACGCGGCATGTCGATCCGATGAGCCGTAGACCTGGCCGCCCTTGATGCCGCCGCCTGCCAGCACCGACGTGAAGCAATTCGGCCAGTGATCCCGGCCGTCAGCACCTGCGCCCGCATCACTGTTCCGCTGACCGATGCGCGGCGTCCGGCCAAACTCACCGGTCCACACGATTAAGGTCTCATCCAGCAGGCCCCGTTCGGAAAGATCGTCCAGCAACGTCGAAAACGCCTGATCGGCCGGCGGCATCAGGCGGTCGCGATGATCAATGAAGTTCCGGCTGTGAGTGTCCCAGTAGACGCTGACATTCTTGATCCCGTCGTTGGGCCAGAAGACGGTGACCAGCGGAACGCCTCGTTCCACCAGCCGCCGCGCCTGCAGCACCGACTGGCCGTGCGGATTCCGGCCATAACGATCCCGGATGTGGTCCGGTTCCTGAGTCAAATCAAACGCCGCCTTCCCCACTGCCGACGACAACAGATCGAACGCCCGGCTGTAATGACGGCTCATCGCACCGAGCGACCCGGCTTGATCCAAGCGATCGAGTCGCTGTTCGATGCTGCCGAGCAGCGACTGCCGGTCGCGCATTCGCTGGTCATTGAGACCCTCCTGCAGTAGGAAGTCTCCCACGCGGTAGTCGGGCAGATCGGGCCGGGCGTCGATTGTCAGCGGATCCCAGGTTGATCCCAGCCAGCCGGCGAACTGCCCGTGACTCTCCTCCACAAACCGTGGTACATCGCCGGGCATCCTGGGCCGCATTTGCACGAAAGGGGGCAACGGGTCCCGGCCACGTCCCAGCTTCGCCAGGACCGCGCCCATGTTCGGCCAGTCCTTCCGCAAGTCTCCACCAATCGGCGGCGGTTGTCCCGTCAGCAGGTAGTGCGTGGCTGTCGTATGATCGACATCGCCGTGCGTCATCGACCGGATCAGCGCGAGCTTGTCGCAGCGTTGAGCCAGCAGCGGGAAGTGCTCACAAATCTCAATCCCCGGCACATTCGTTGAGATTGGCTTGAATTCACCACGAATCTCCGCAGGAGCGTGAACCTTCAAATCCCACGTATCCTGCTGGGCCGGCCCACCCCACATGAAGAGCAGAATGGTCGCCTTCGCCCGCACGGGTAACGGGGTCGCTTCGGCCGCCGTCGCCGTTCGTTGACCAGCCAGCAGCCCCGGCAATGACATCCCCAACAAGCCGATCGAACCGGCCCGCACGATGTCACGTCGCTTCAATGGTTGATCAATGTGCATAGTATTTCGACAGAATTTCCGCGGCGATCGATTCACTCAGAGCGAATTTGAAAAGGGAAAATTCGGGAGGGCGAGGCTCCCGCTTTTGAAGTTGCGCTCTGGACGAAATCCGGGAAGGGTTGATTCCTATGACTGCTCATCTTGAGGGATTGAGAATACATTATGGGAACACTGATCTACGCTAATCTACGCTAATCAAGACAAGAAAGTGTGACGCCCCACGATTGGTCTTTGTCTGGATTAGCGTAGATTAGTGTAGATCAGTGTTCCCCAAAAAAGTCCTTCATCTGCATTCCCGTGCGAAATGCGCAACTTCAAAAGCTCCCGTCGAGCCTAGTACGACCGCAGGTCGGCGACCGCCGGAGGCTGCCATTCACGAAATGCCTCCAGCTGACACCGAGCTAAAGCTCGTCTTAGGCTCGGCGGGAGCCTCGCCCTCCCGTTTCAAACACACACTGAGCCGTTCGGCGTTTCCGAACCGATTCATGATAACAGGCGATGGCCCAGACAGCATGCGAATAATTCTGTCCGATGTCATGATGTCAGGACTTCGCGCTGTCAGACGAAGAGCGATATTTCTCTGAAAGTCGCCCCTCAACGAACTTCGCGTTCACCCGCGGCGACTGCATTCTTTGCCGCCGGACTGGCTGGAACGGGTTTGAAGTCCGGCCGTTGCTACGAGACCACCGCCGTGATCAGTCTGGCGATTTCGGCCGAATTGCGAGCGGCTCCGGACATCGTCATATGATGCGCCGTACCAAAGCTCGCGTCATCGAAATAGCGCAACAAAGGAGATTGAATCGTGACCCTGGGATACGGCCGGGCTGCCGTCATAAAGTGTGCCGCCAGGTCTCGATAGGCCGCGTCATGTTGTGGATTGCGATAGCGTTCGGGTGCCGGTGTCAACATGAAGACCAGATCGATCGAATGGGCCTGAGCAGTCTCCAACATCCGCACAATCCCCCGCAACCCGTCGGCCGTCAGCGGCAATCGGTTGCCATCAGACGCGATCGCCGGCAAACGCTGCCGGCGCGGTTCGCTGAAATAACCGCGGCGCGTCAGTAGAGTCCGTCGCACTTCTTCGTCTGAGGGAATCTGACCGCGAGGCTGGTGTACCAATAGCGTGGAGTGTTTGTTCCACGGCAACTGATTCGCGGCCTCGTACAGTGGTCGCCGCAGTCGATACCCCGGCAACTGTGCCAGCGGCAGTTGTGCCACGAGGCCCGCATCCGCCCCATATAACCATTCTCGAAAGCCGTTATAGACACCCTGCCGCTCAGTCTCGTCCCGATCACGGGCCAGCGTCGGCGGAGCCAGGTAGCAGACGACGAGTTTGGGCCGCGGCGTGGGATGCTTCTTCAAATAGAGTTCCAGAATGTCGGCTTGTCCCTGGGTCGACAGTGATCCCACGGTTGCCAGATTCCAGGTGTTCAGACCAGTGGCTTGAGTGATCACCTCGGGCATCACACCCATCAGGCAGGAGCTATCACCAACAAACAGGACATCCTGTGGCGGCACGGCCGTCAGCAGATGATGGACCTGCCATTGGATGATGCTTTCTTCCAGCGTCGGGATCGTGCGCAACCAGCCACCGCCACGCTGAAAGCGGTCGGTCTGGACCGCCGCCTCCGGTTCGGTCACGGACGGCCACGGATAGCCCGGCAGGCTCATCACCAGGACCTGCGTCAAGCAGAACGAGACTGCGGTCCAGACGATGACCGCGCGCGCACGCCGCTCGGGCGCTCGCCGGGACCGGCTCAGTGGACTGCTTGTTGATCGGGGCATGGGGCCCATTCCGCCTCTTGATGTCGTGGAGTCGCGTAGGACGGGTCTCCCGGCCCGTCCAGTCGCAATCCACAGTGAAGTTTGGCCGTCGCCGTTGGCTCCCGGTTAAACGAGTTGACTTGCCCTTCAATCGTTTAACCCGGAGCCAACGGCGAC
>CAMAVF010000530.1 GCA_945861445.1 Planctomicrobium piriforme
ACTACGACAACTTCACCGAATTCCGCCACGCCATCGATGGCTGCCTCGACAACATCCCCACAAAACACCGCCCCCAACTCGCCACCCTCATGACCCACAACTTCCAACACTTCAACCCGGCCTCATTCCTCACCGCGTGAAGTATAAGCCTGGCGGAAGCGTTGATTTCCGTGAGTCTGGCGGCCCAGGTGCGGCATCTGTTCGAATCGGGCATCATCCCACCCTCCGAGCACGCCAGCTTTATCCGGACCAAAGCTGAAGTCATCCGCATTCGCGAGAGCTTCAAGATTGAAGCCCTGTTCGGGATTTCCGCATTGGCGATTTCGTTGTTGATCAAGCTGTATTTCTTCGATGAGTTAGCCTCGACGTGGGAGCGTCAGGGATCAACCATCACCCCCGCCGGCTGGTGGTATATGCTGGTCAGTCTGCCGGTCCTGTTCTTTTATCTGCTCCGCGCGGCTGGGATTTTTCTCCTCTGGGGCTGGTTCCTGTTTCGCGTCTCGCGGATGGACCTGCAACTGACGTCGACTCATCCCGACCACGCGGGAGGGTTGGGGTTTATGGGCTGGGGCCTGGCGTGCTTCTCCCCCGTCTTGTTTTGTCTGTCCACCGTGGTATCTGCGGGATTTGCCTACGAAATCTTTCACAAGGGCGAGTCGCTGGACAGTCTCAAGTACCATTTGATCGTGTACGCCCTTGTGGTCTTGGTCATCATGCACCTGCCCTTGCTGTCATACTGTATGAGACTGTCCCGCTGTCGTTTTTCGGGTTTGCTCGAATTCAGTGCTCTGGTCTGGCGGTATGATCGGGAGTTCGATGAAAAGTGGATCAAACAACCGCAGGCCCAGAATTCCGATGAATTCCTGGGATCCGCGGACATGCAGTCCCTGGCGGATATCGCCACCGCCTACGAGCATGCTGACGAGATGTGGTTGATGCCGTTGGATATTAAAGCGCTGACGGTACTCGCCGTGGCCACTCTGTTGCCGATGGTCCCCCTGGTCGGCACGACGATTCCATTAACGGAGATTCTTTCCAAACTCGGCGAACTACTGGTTTAGCAGCCTGTTGAAAAAGGTGTCTGGAACTCTCCGAACATTGAAAAAACGCTCGATTCCGGGTGGTTGGCAAAGTTCCAGACACCCTTTTCAACAGGCTGTTAGCCAATCGTCGCGTGACAAAATCTCGAGATATTCGTTAGACTTTCAGCACTTCGCGGTCAACCGGTTACAGAGAGCCCGGGACCGCAACTTTGTCATGTCTGCAGTCGGAAAGTGAAACGATGGAAGTGTTTGTGGCGTCCGTGATCTTACCCCGTTCGCGTGAAGCAGCCTTCGACTACCTCTGTCGTCCCGCCAACTTTCTCAAAATGCTTCCCGGGGACGCCGCAGGCCATGTGAACGCGAAGCTGCCACCTGTCATGGAAGCGGGTTCGCTCTTGGAGTTCAACGTGAAAGCGTGGGGCACCTCGATTCAATTTGTCCATGAAGTGACTACCGTGTTGGTCCCGGACAAAATCGAGGTCCAGCAGATCAAGGGGCCCTTTAAGGCCTGGATTCAGACATTGACGTTCGCCGATGCCCCGCAGGGCCAAACCCTGTTGACGAATACCATCCAATTTCTGCCCCCGGGCGGAATGCTCGGATTCATCGTCACAAAGAAAGTCATCCACTCCAATCTGGAGCAATGGATCAATCATGGTCTGGAACTGTTGCGAACGGCACTCGAGAAGGAGATGTCCGATCCTCCTCCCTTCGAGCTGTAGCTCAAGGGAAATGCCTCCGCGTCCGCCGTCTGCGGGAAGTCTCATGCTTCCCAACAGTCAGCGCCCCCTGCCACGGCTGTTTTCGGCAATTTCGTTTCAGTCGTTGTAAAACGCGCAGCATTATCGCTGGCGCGCACAATTATGCTTGACGCGGGCAACAGTCGATTTCTGTAACATCAGATCGGCAACCGGGAGTCCGCACGAAAATTCGCGTGCGTGTTTGCATCATCCAGATGAGTGACTGGTTCTGGCCCCAGACGCCTCGCTGGTGGGGCTCGTGCGACGACGATTCGAACGCAGATTTGCGGACACTCGGTAATTCCTTGGTGCCTGAAGATTGAGACACGGAAAACATGACACAGCGAGAATGGCTATTAATTGGCGGGGGAGTTGCCGCGGGGGTCGCCGTGGGAGCGGGTTTGCCCAAGGTGCTCAGGACATTCGGTCCCGTCCTGGTCGAAAGCAGCCAACGCGCGGGCAGCCTGCTTTCCGGGCTCGCCGAATTGATGGCCGCCCAGATCGAAAAAGCCGAGGACTACGCGGCGGAACGGAAGTCAGCCGGTGCGGAGTAACGGTCTCCCGAGGCGCCTCGGAAACCGCGGCGCCAAAGATCCTTTTCGTCATCTACCGCGGTCCCATCAGTCCTATTAGTTCCATAAGTCCCATCAATCTGAAGGTCCGCTAGTTTTCCAGCCCCGTGCCTTCAGAGCGCAAACGCCATCCCCAGTTGCGTCAAGAATGGCGGTGACGACGAGTCCAGCCCAAAGTCGTAAGAGCTGAACAACATCAGTCGCTTCGAAACTTGATAGAACCAGCCAGTGCCAATGACCTCTCCAGGACCGCTCTGCAGAAACACCGTGCCGTTGTAATAACCGTGTACGAAAACCTGAAACTTGTCGGTTAACTGCTGTTCCACCGCCCATTGAAATGAAAATTGGTAGACGTTCACGTCATCAGCGGGAACGCCCGGGTTCAGTTGACTGAGTGACGTGTCCCGAACTCCGGAATATCCGAAGGTCATTTCAAGATTCGTTTTCTCGGAGACTGGGAAATCCAGATTCAGGTTCAGGGACGGCTGCACGCCCCCTCGGAAGGCTTCACTGGCCAGGTTGGTCTGGATGTAAACTTCCAGTGAAGCTGCGGGAATCAGTCGTTCCAGGTCAGCGTCCCACATGTGGATCTTGGTATCGATGACCAGCGGTGCGAAACCAGATACTGTGTTCCCCGAATTGAACACGCTCGTCAGTCCGGAACCAATCAATCGTAACTCGACATCGTCCGTGAGACCGTAGCGGAGCATGAACGGCGAACTGTACGTTGCGGGATTGTTGGGGTTGGAAGTCTGTAGTGTCAGCGGTGCGAACTCCACGTAGATCCGCCCCTGCGGCAGCGTGAACGCGCTGTTGGGATAGTCGCCCATGTCCGGACCGGGCTCGGCAATATCCGGTTCGGACGATTGCGGTTGTTCACTCTCCCCATCATCTGCCACCAGCGTCAGATGATCTGCCAGCCAGGAGTTGCCAACTGCTCGTGGCTTCCAGCGGGACGCAGGACCGACCGCCGAGTTACGGGGCATCGGACTGGTAATGTCGGTCGCCAGCCAGCCGGCTTGAATGTCGCTGGAGTGACCGACTGAATCACGCGTTGCGAATGACAAGACCTGATTTTTGACGTCAGCAAGATCCAGTGGCGACTCGGCACGCAGCGCAAGAGCTGACGCGTTGCTCAATTCGAACGCGGACAACAGCCAAACCAGTATCGTCGGGACCACACTTCGGGCGTAGCGCTTGCGCAGCACCAAACGCAACTGCTGTCGGTGCAGCCAAACGCCTTGAGCGTCCGAAGATGCCGGTAACATGGGATGTCTTGAGGATCTG
>CAMAVF010000531.1 GCA_945861445.1 Planctomicrobium piriforme
TCGTCACTTGTTTGTTTTGCTGGAATAGGACCGAGACGTGTCGTTAATCGTTCAGAAATTCGGTGGTTCGAGTGTGGCCACCGCTCAAAAGATCCTGGCCGCCGCCCGGCGTGCCATCCAAGCCCAGCGCGTTGGCCATCAAGTCGTGGTCGTGGTGAGTGCCCGCGGAGATAAAACGGACGAACTCATTGCACTGGCCAAGGAAATCAGTGAAAATCCTCCCGCTCGCGAGATGGACATGCTGCTGTCCACCGGCGAACAGGAATCAGTCGCGCTGCTGGCGATGGCCGTGCAGGAATTGGGGCATCAGTCGATCAGCATGACCGGGGCCCAGATTGGGATCGTCACCGATTCCACTCATGGCAAAGCCCGGATCCGCAGCATTTCGACCGACCGCATGCATCGGGCTCTGGAACAGGGCAAGATTGTCATCGCCGCTGGATTTCAGGGGGTCGATGACGATTTCAACATCACGACCCTCGGCCGCGGCGGCAGCGATACCACCGCCGTCGCTCTGGCGGCCGTGTTGCAGGCGGACTTCTGCGAAATCTACACCGATGTCGAAGGGGTCTATTCCACCGATCCGCGGATCGTAAAAGAAGCGCGCAAGATCGGCCGCATTTCCTACGACGAAATGCTGGAATTAGCGAGTCTCGGGGCAGGCGTCATGCATTCCCGGTCGATCGAATTCGCCAAGAAGTACCGCGTGCCGCTGTGGGTCAAACCCTCCTTCTCGGACGGTGCCGGTACCCTGATTGCCCCCGAGTCTGATGATCCTTCGGCCGTGGTGACCGGCGTGGCCCTGGTGAAGAACGAAGCCCGCGTCACGCTGTGCGGCATTCCCGATCGACCCGGTGTGATGCGGTTGATCTTCGCCAAGCTGGCTCAGCGAAAAATCCCGATCGATATGGTCGTTCAGGACGTGGGAGCCGAGGGGCTGGCGGAAGTCACCTTTACCGTGCCGCAGGACGATCTGGCGGAAACCCTGACTGCGGCAGAAGAAGCGGCGAAGGAGCTGGATGCCGGAACGGTCCGGCATGGGACGAACGTGTCGAAGATTTCCGTCGTCGGTGCCGGCATGAAAACGCATTCGGGCGTCGCGGCGCAGATGTTTCAGTCGCTGGCCGCAGCAGGGGTCAATATCAGCCTGATCACCACCGGCGACATCAAGATCTCGGTGCTGGTCGACCGCGATCAGGCTCTCGCCGCAGTCGAAGCCGTCCATCAAGGATTTCAACTCGATCAGGCGGTGTCCACCGTCCCCAGCGTGGGGACTGTGGCCCGGGAACATCGGGGCGACCATGCTGTTTCGCATGAGGAACTGGAAAGCTCTGTCGTGGCGAAGCTGAGCAGCATGGAAGACATCGTCGTCAGTGAAGTGGTGCTGGAGCCCGATCAGGCGCGCGTTACGCTGCGAAATATTCCCGATCAGCCCGGCGTGTCGGGGAAGATTTTCTCGGCGATCGCCCAGGGTGGCGTGATGGTCGACATCATCGTGCAGAATGCCGGCCACGATGGCATCGCCAGCTTGTCCTTCACCGTGCCGCGCGATCAATTGGAAAAGTGCCTGGACCTGTTGAAGGTGATCCTCGCCGACTGGGCGAATACGGAAGTCTCATCGGATTCGCAGATTGCCAAGATTTCCGTAATGGGCATCGGCCTGCGGAGCCATACGGGTGTCGGTGACAAGATGTTCCGGGCACTGGCGGAAGCCAACATCAACGTGCAGATGATCAGCACCAGCGAAATTCGGATCAGCGTCTTGATCGACCACGCCAGCGGCCCCGACGCGGAAGCCTGTTTGCTGGAAGCATTCCGCTAAAGATTCAGGATCATGCCATGACGACAGCCACCTTATCCTCAGAAGTTTTGGACACCGCGCGGACCAATACCGGGGAATCCTTGGGGGACCTCTCCCGCAAATCACCCGTATTGGTCGTCTTCTTGCGACATTGCGGCTGCACATTTGCCCGCGAGGCACTGGACGATGTGGCTCAACAGAGGGCCGCCGTTGAAACATCCGGAACCGCGATCGTGCTGGTTCACATGCAGACGGATGCCGAAGCGCAGGCCCTGTTTATCCGTTACAAGTTGGGCGACGTGCCCCGCATCAGCGATCCGGAACAGAAGCTCTATCAAGCCTTCGACCTGCAACGTGGCTCAGCCTGGCAAGTCATGGGTCCCGCCAATGTGCTGCCGGCGATCGGATCGATTTTCCGGGGTAATCTGTCGTCCATCCCCACGGCCGACATCTTTCAACTGCCAGGCGCGTTCCTGATCCACAACGGCCAGATCATCAACGCCTTCCGCGCGACCCGATCGTCGGAGCGGCCAGACTATTCGCAACTTGCGGCGAAGAAATAGTGATCGTGAAGCGACGGTTTTTAGAGATGCGATTTTGACAGAAGACTTTTTGACAGAAAAATGTGACGACAGAAAAATGGATTCCCGTTGCGTCGAGTGAATTCAACTGGCCATGAACTTCTTTGATCTTTACTGTCGTCACATTTTTCTGTCAAAAATGATCCTACGTTTGTCCGCCTTTCACTCGCAATCGGCGAAATTGGCAATTTGGGCAATCCGGCTCACGGATAAAGGGCTGTTTTTGCGTGTCAGTTATTGACGGTCGCGTCAACGATCGCTTAAATGATCGTTACAGCACTTGAATCCGTCCTACTTTACGTAACATGACATTTGGAATTGGAGTTGACCGGGGTCAGTCGTCGTTCCGAGATAAACACATAGCAGCCTGTTGAAAAAGGTGTCTGGAACTTTGCCAACCACGTGGAATCGAGCGTTTTTTCGACGTTCGGAGAGTTCCAGACACCTTTTTCAACAGGCTGTTAGGGCTCGAACTGATAACACCGTTCCGGCAAGTCCGAAACCGTCCTTCCGAATTGCTCGCCGCTGATTTTAACCTGCCCGCACGCGTCCGATGACGCCTTGGCCCTGGCCGATGAGGTACAGCCATGTTTCGATGCCGATTGAACTTGCACGTTTGGGGACTGGCCAGTTTGCTGGTGGTTCTCAGTTTCCGTGTCGCGGTGCGTGCCGACGACGCCCCCGCTCCGGCTGCGGCTCCCGCCGCGACCGAACCGCTGGCAGTTCAAATCGATCGGCTGATCGCGGCCAAGCTGCCCGACTACGACAAGTTGGCCGCTCCGGTCAGCGGGGATCTGGAATTCCTGCGGCGCGTCTACCTCGACCTGACCGGCAGCATTCCCAGTGCCAAACAGGCCCGCGAATTCCTGGCCGATGCGGCACCCGATAAACGAGCCAAGCTGATTGATCAATTGCTGGCCAGTCCCGAATTCTCGCGTCAGCTCGCACGCGTGCTGGATGTGATGCTGTTGCAACGGCGTCCGCAACAGCATGTGACAATTGCCGAGTGGAAGACCTATTTGCATCAAGCCTGTGTGGAGAATCGGCCTTGGGACCAACTGGTCACCGAGATCCTCTCGGCGGATGGCATCGACCCGCAAACGCGCCCTGCCGCGCGGTTCTATCTGGATCGCGGCGGCGAAGTCAACTTGATCACCAGCGACATCGGTCGCATTTTCATGGGTGTGAACCTGGAATGTGCCCAGTGCCACAACCACCCGCACGTCGAGGACTGGAA
>CAMAVF010000532.1 GCA_945861445.1 Planctomicrobium piriforme
GGCTGTCAAGCGGAACGCGGCATTGTGCCCTCGATGCAGGTTCCGATTACAGCGGTCAATCCTGATGCTAAGTTCTTCCTGCGGAACAGTTTGCCGAACAAAACGAAGGATGAGCGTACACTCGGAGCCACGTGCAGTGTTACCTGTAACTCAACATTTGCTCGCCAGTGGTGACTTTTTGCCACACCAGAGCGAAGTCCCCAGTCGAGAACCTTCGCGAGGACACCCCGGTAGAAGTGTGGCAATCCGTACAATCGGTATCATCAGTCGCAGTCACCAGCGGGTTTGTTGGACGGAGCGTTGGCGTGAGTCGATATCCCGGATTATTCACGTCTTGCTGGTAACCCGCAGCGTAAGCGAGGGCGTAGTTACAAGTTGCCCTCGCTTACGCTGCGGGTTACCTGAGCAGCGCTCCGCTTGCTCATTGAGTCGACGGTGAATAATGCGGGCTATCGCAGGCGGCATCTTTCAAAGGGGCGGCCGATCATGCAACTACGGACTATCGGGCAGGTTAGTCTCATTGTTGTGCTCAGTGCAGTGTCTGGTCTGGGAGCTGATACGGATCCTGTGTTCCGTGAGGCCAAGCAGAAGTTCCAGGTTCAAATGCGCAAGAAGGCTCCCGCCGATCGCGTCGAGGCGATCGGTGCGTTCGTGGAGTTTTCGAAGCCCGAAACCGCGGACCTGCTACTCAAGAAAGGGGTCACCGATAACGACCCTCTCGTCCGACTGGCGGCTCAGGCTGCCCTGCGCAAGCTGGTTGCCGCGAATGACGTTCGTGACGCCCTCGTGGAAGACTTCAAACGCTCGCTCCGCAAGGCCATGGGGACGGAATCGGCCGCGGAACTGTTGCGACCGCTGGCCACCGTTGAAGATGAAGCCGTGCAGACCGCCCTGCTAAAGCTGCTGGATGACTATCTGGCGTCACCCAAGGGCAACATCGCCTTGCCGATGACCTTGATCGATGACTACGCGAAGCTGGGCGATCAAGATGCCCTGCGTGCGGTGACCTTCTTCTCCAAGTCCAAAGCTTTCGAAGCGAAGTTCGGGTATCGCCGGTGCGTGGTCCAGGCGATGGCCCAGGTTCGTGATCCGGAGGCCGTGACCTGGCTGATACTGCTGATTCCTCAAACAAACGGACTCATTCAGCATGACATCATTCAATATTTGACGAAGCTGACCACTCAGCAATTTGCCGACAATGATCGCGAATGGTTGAAATGGTGGAAGGAGAATCAGGCGAAATTTCAGTTTCCCAAAGCGGCCCTGCCGGCGGCAGATGTGCCGATCGGTGGTGACAAGTTGACTTACTATGGAATTCCCGTCTGCGCGAAACGGATCGTGTTTGTGCTGGATACTTCGGGCAGCATGCGTGGTGCGCCCTTGGACGCTGCCAAGAATGCGTTGTTGCAAGTGGTCGACAAACTGCCGGAAGCCGTGCATTTCGATGTGGTGATGTTCGACCGGACCGTGACCGTCTGGCAACCGCGCTTGCTACCCGCCACAACCCAGGCCAAAGACGAAATCGGCCGCACGGTCCGCAACCGCACGATGGGGAAGGGGACAGTCTCGTTTGCGGCCATCGAAGCCGCCTTCAAACTGGAACCTGAAGCCATCTATTTTCTGTCGGATGGCCGGCCGACAGACAGCGAACCGGATCAAATCTTCAATACCTTCTTCGCCCTGAATCGGACTCGTCGCGTGTCGGTCCACACGATCGGCGTCGTCACTGACCGGGGCAACGCGGCCGACCTCATTCTGTTCATGAAGCCGCTTGCCGAGCAGAATTTCGGCAGCTATCGACTGGTGGAATAACTTCCGCGTGCCGCTATCATGACGCCATGTGTGTCAGACGTGTCAGGACGGCCCCGACCGGATCCTTCGCGGAGATTGAATGATGGCGGACAAGAGTCCTGCAGCGCCCCCCGAGCGGCTCGTTTCGCTGGATGCGTACCGTGGTTTCGTGATGCTGGCGATGGCGTCGTCCGGGTTCCGGCTGACCGCGGCGTGTACGAAGCCCGAGGTCTTGCAACTGTACGACAACAGCGGGGCCAAGACGGCCTGGCGCTGGTTGTGCGGCCAGTTGGCGTTCCACACGGATCACGTCCCGTGGGCTGGCTGCTGTTTCTGGGACCTGATTCAGCCCTCGTTCATGTTCATGGTGGGGGTCGCGTTGCCCTATTCCATGGCCAGCCGCGAGAGTCTGGGGCAAAGCGGATTCGTGCAGTTTCTGCACGTGTTGAAACGGTCGCTCGTCCTGATTCTGCTGGGAATTTTCCTGTCTTCGGAAGGCAGGCCGCATACGAACTTCGTCTTCACCAATGTCCTGACGCAGATTGGCATGGGATATCCCATTGTCTGGTTGTTGTTGAAGCGGGGCACGGTGGTGCAATTGGCGGCGGCAATCGTTATTCTCACCGGCTACTGGTACGCGTTCTATCAGCATCCGTTGCCGCCACCAGGCTTCGATCCGGCGACAGTCGGATTACCGCCCGATTGGCCGGCGTATCAGGGTCTGGCTGCTCACTGGAACAAAGCGACGAATTTTGCGGCCGCAGTCGATTTGCGGTTCTTGAATCTCTTTCCCCAATTCGACAAGAACGGCGCACCGCATCCCTATGAATTCAACGCGGGGGGTTATCAAACACTCAATTTCGTCCCGTCGATCGTGACGATGATCTTCGGTCTGCTGACCGGCCGCCTGCTGCGCGGCCCACTGACGCCCAATCAGAAGACGGTGAAGATGATCTGGACCGGGGCGGTCTGCCTGGCCCTGGGTTTGGCATTGGATCCGCGCATGCTGGTGTCGTCACTGCCGCTCGATTGGACGCTGTGTCCCATCGTGAAACGCATATGGACTCCCAGTTGGGCATTGTTCAGCACGGGTTGGACGCTGTGGATGCTGGCGGCCTTTTACTGGGTGATCGATGTACGCGGTTGGAAGGCTTGGGCGTTCCCACTGGCGATTGTCGGGATGAATTCGATCGCACTGTATGTGGGTGCTCAACTGCTGAAGCCGTGGATTTCGCAGACCTTGAAAACTCATATTTGCAGCCATATGTTCAATTTCACAGGTGGCCCCGTGGCGGAATCCGCGGCCGTGTTGTTCGTCCTCTGGCTGATGTGCTATTGGATGTATCGCCGCAAGATTTTTGTGCGGATTTGATTTGCTTCATTCCTCTTTTCTGTCACCACATTCCATGCCATTACCTGCCTTTGATGAGTTGTTTGCCGCGGCCGATCAACGTCCGACTCGGATCCGCGTCGCGGCTGCGGGGGCCGCTGACCGCACCGTTTTGGAAGCCGTGTCGCTGGCTCAGCGCCGTGGTTGGATTGAACCGATCCTGGTGGGATCAGAATCCGAAATCCGCCAGTGTGCCGCCGAGGCCGCCGTCAGTCTGCAGGGGATGCGGATCGTCGACACCGATCAACCTGGACCCGCTGCCGTGGCGGAAGTCCGGGCGGGACGCGCCGAGACGCTGATGAAGGGGCAGATCAATACTCCCGACCTGATCCGGGGGGTACTCAATGCCGAACAAGGTCTGCGAACCGGGAAGACCTTGTGCCAGGTTGTCTTCATGGAAATCCCCGGTCAGCAACGGCGTTT
>CAMAVF010000533.1 GCA_945861445.1 Planctomicrobium piriforme
GGAGTCCATTAACAGAACTGTGCATGTCCTCCTACGAAGTTGAGTCGCCAACATTCGCGGTTCGGCGGGAGCCTCACCCTCCCGTCGAGCGGAATGCAAGGCGCTGGAGTCAACCCTTTAAGATCGCGCTCCTGTTCGCTTGCTGGCTGGGTCTGCCCCAATCATTGCCCGCCGCGGGTCGTGTGTTTCCCGTCCAAGAGTTCGAGGAAGTTCGCGACCGGTGGATCGGTCTGGAAACAACCGTCGAAGGGCGGCGGCAGGCCTATGATGAGACGCTGATCAAGCTGAAGAACTCATCTGTCATCTTCAAGCCAACCGGAAAACTTCCCAAACTGGAACGTCGCGGTGGAAACTTGCGGCTCACGGGAACGCTGGAAAAAATCGATTCGCGGTTCGTGTTTCAAGTGCGCACGATTGAAGAAGTCCCGGGTGACTTCGATCAGTATCTGGCACGTGAGCGTGAGATCAAACGGACCGATCACGCTCAATGGTACGCCTTGGCCGAGTGGGTCGAAGGTCGCGGCAAGTTCTACAATGACTCCGCACTCCTGGAGAAAGCTCAAGAGTGCAAACGCAAGGGATTCGACATCGAACGTCGCCAGTTGCCCGACGGAGACCATCGCGCGCGGATGGAACTGGCCGCTCGCTCGAGCCCCCTGGGAATCGCTGAAACCGTTCGACAGGAATTGGTCCATGAAGCCTTCGTGCTGCGTCGCAAAGTGATTCTCGAGAAGTTCGAGCCAGCCGCTGAGGATCAACTGCTGACCGACATGGAGCAGGATCTGGCCGGAGCGACCCAGACCTTGAAGCCGGATGATCCGGCACTGCGGCAGCGTTATCTGCTGGATCCCGTGACGGTCTACGCTGAAACCAAGCCATTAGAACGACCGGCCCTGCATCGCCTGCTCTGGAGCAGTTTGACGTTGCCGCGCCTCGAGAGGCAATTGGCAGCCGATTTTCACAACGGGTTTGAGATTGCCGAGAAGATCGACGAACAGCTCCCGGAGTTTCACTCCAAGGCAGAAACGTATCGCGACAAGGTTCTGGAACTCCGGGCGCTCAATGTCGACAAGATGACTCGGTCGGAACTTCTAAAACTGCGGAAGGACTATGTCGATCGCCAGCAGGCGCAATCGGGAGACATCGCGGTCGAGGCGTGGTTGCGAGCCAAACAGAAACGTCTCGCGGCGGATGACATCGAAGGTCTGCTGAGTCTCGCCGATCAATACGAAGAACTGCTGAAGCAGCCGCAGACGAGATTGCGGTTAATCCGTCAAGCGGCCGAGTTGCATCCGGAATCGCCGGAACTGATCGAACGGATGACACAACTGAAATTTCGGCGACACGACGAGAAGTGGATCACCGACGCCGAATTTCGAGCCATTCCCCAGGGGCGTCTCGAGCAAGCATTGCAGGATGGCCGGGTGGAGATCGGCATGACCGCCAGACAAGTGCAGCGTAGCCTGGGAGTTCCGGCGACGACCACACGCGTCGTCGCCCGCGGGATCGTCAACGAAATCTGGAGCTACCAGAGTCCCGGAAGTGCTCAGCCCTTGATGATCTACCTGATCCGCAGGCTGCCAGCGACGGAATGCACGGTGGTCGGTGTGGATAAGTTGCCGTAGAGAGAATTGTCCTTGGTCCTTGGTCCTTGGCCATTTGTCCTTTGCCAATTCCTTTTAGACATTAGTCATTAGACATTAGTCATTTCTTTCCCTCCATCGAGTCCCCGTGAGATTTGTGGTAGAATCAACGACAGTTGCTTTCCGAATTCGAGTAGAGAGACAGTCTCATGGCGTTTGTGATTCCGCGCGTGGCATACCGAGTGGCGACAGAGATCTCGCCCCGACTGGCGATGAAGGCGGCCTACCTGTTGTGCTACAAGGGAATGCGCGCCGTGTGGGCCTACAAGCGGCGGCTCCGTCAGAATGAGTTGTATCCGCCGTTCATGTTCATCGCGCTCACCAACAAGTGCAACTTGCGCTGCCACGGCTGCTGGGTCGAGAAAGAAGGGATTGGTTACTACCTTCCCGAAGATGAGCTCGACACCATCATCACCGAGGGGAAAAAGCAGAAGGCGCATTACTACACGCTGCTGGGCGGCGAGCCAATGGTTTATCCGAAGCTGCTCGACATTTTTCAGAAGCACCGGGACTGCTATTTCCAGGTCATCACGAACGGCATGCTGTTCAACGAGGCCAACGTCAAACGACTGCGCGAGCTGGGAAATGTCACGCCGTTGATCAGCATTGACGGCAATCAGGAGAACAACGACAAACGCCGCGGTGCCGGCGTGTTTGCCGCTGCCGAGCAGGGGATGCGATTGTTGCAGAAGAACAAGATTATCTTCGGCACGGCCTGCACCATCACCGGCCAGAACATGGACGAGGTCCTGTCGGATGAGTACCTGCAGTGGTTCATCGATCGCGGGGCCATGTATATCTGGTACTACGTCTATCGTCCGATGGGGGCCGAGCCGCATACCGAATACTGCGTGTCCAAGGAACAGTTGATAGAGATCCGCCGCCGGCTACTTAGGCAGCGGAAGAAACATCCGATCTTCATCATCGACACCTACTGGACGGCAAAGGGTGAAGCCTTCTGCCCCGCCGCCACGGGCTTGGGTTTCCATGTGAATCCGCGAGGTGGTGTCGAGATCTGCCCGGCGTTGTCGTTTGCCCGCGATACGATCAAGGACAACGGTGGCGATCTGTTCAAGACGATCAATGAAAGTGAATTCCTGCGCGGCTTCCAGAGTTTCGTGAAGGATCGCACCAAGGGGTGTGTGATTCTGGAGAGCCCGGTCGAATTGAAGAACTACATCTCCGGGATGGGAGCCAAAGACTTTTCGACGCGGGACGCCTACGAGGAATTAGGTTCCTGCACGCCGCGTTCGAGTCATCATTTGCCGGGCGAAGAGATTCCCGAGGACTACTGGCTCTATAGGTTCTTAAAGAGCCAGGTGTTTTTTGGCATGGGCGCAGCGGGATAGTCGCTGATTTGGCGCGTAAGATTGGCACTCCTGCCCGTCTGTGAAACATTGCGATATCGAGTAAACGCTTCAAGGCTATGGCTCAACGCGATTTGAAATCTCTTCCGGTTCGGCGGGCGACTCTGTTGCTGGCGGGACTGGTGGCCGCGTTTGTTCCCATGATGCAACTGTTGGTCGATTACGCACGCCCTCAAATCAGCAAACCAGTGCTCGCAGGGCTCATCGCCGCGTTGCTGCTCGCCGGCCTTTGTCTGTTGCCACGCCGATTGAATCTCCTGCTGCTCGTGATGAGCGGAATGGGATTGATGACTCTGGGACTGGCGGAGTTGGGTTGCAGTCTGTGGATGGCGCCCGTGTCATCTTCAATCTACGATTGGGACGACCGGACGATTTACCGCACGCAGCCGAATTCAAAAAAGAAGTATCGACGCACGGCGATCAACGGCGGGCAGACCTGCGACGTCTCCATCAACAGTCTCGGTTTTCGCGGTCCGGAATTTCCCGAGACAACGACCCGGCCGCGCGTCATCGTGTATGGCGACTCATTCATCGAAGCGGAATACTCGCAATTCGATCAGACGTTTTGCGAACGATTGCG
>CAMAVF010000534.1 GCA_945861445.1 Planctomicrobium piriforme
GACCTAGCAAACGCTGAACCACACTGAATTCACCTGGATCGCTTCTGGAGGATAACCCTGCCGATGGGAAGACATCGACAGCGTGTCGTCTTACCGCGACACGCTCATTTTGATTCCCAAACTTGATCCGTCTTAATGAGGTAGTTCCGTGTAGGGTTGAACTTCCTCATGCAAGCGACGATCGCGACTTTGGATTCTTTGCCCTTTGATTTCAGCTGCGCGTAGAAGGCTTCTAGGATCAAACAGTCCCGTTTGACGCTGAATCCCGAGTTTGACCCTCAACGAAGTTACCCCTTCGTTTTGGTTAATTAGACGAGTGTTTTGTCGGCGTTCTGCCAGCGTTGCTGCTCGGGGCCGACCACTGCTTACCCCAGCCTTGATAAAGATCGTTGAGAAACGCCTTCCAATCGGCAGCCGTGCGGCTGTTAGGGAATGGTTCAGGAGTTATCGGCGCCGGCGCGGCCCAGATGATCTGGAACTGTCCATCGGGGCGAATCTGGCCAATCCGGGGCGTCTTATAGCAGTGCTGCGTATCAGGATCGATCCGCACGTTTCCCTCGGGGGCAGCCAGTCGGGCGTTGAGCATCGCGCGGCAGACCTTCTTCGGATCGAGGCTCTTGACATCGCGTACCGCCTGGGCCCATAGCATCACTCCCGCGTAGGCGCATTCCATCGGGTCGGTGATGCTCCGCTGCGGATAAGTTTCGTGAAACTGCTCAACGAACTTGATGTTCTCCGGGGTGTCGACCGACTCAAAATAGGTCCAGGCCGCATAGTCACCCGCCATCGTGGCCAAGTCCAGGCTGCGCAATTCCTGCTCTCCGACGCTGAATGACAGGCAGGGAATCGTCTGGGGTGTCACGCCCGCTGCACGCAATTGTCGGAAGAAGTTGGTGTTGGTATCCCCATTGATGGTGTTGAGGATCATATCAGGCCGCGTGGCGACGATGGCATCGACCACCGTTTGCACCTGCTGGCTGCCAAGCGGCACGTACTGCTCGCCGACAACTTCAGCCCCCAGTGCGCTGAGTCGGTCCTTGACTACCTCGTTAGCGGCCCTCGGAAATACGTAATCAGACCCAATCAGAAAGAATCGTTTCTTTCCCAGCTCCTGCACGGACCATTCGACTGCCGGAATGATCTGCTGATTGGGCGCCGCCCCCATGTAAATTACATTGGTCGAGTTTTCCAGCCCCTCGTATTGTAAAGGGTAAATCAGCAGGTGGTCATGCTCCTCAACAACAGACTTGACCGTCTTGCGACTGGCCGACGTCCAACAGCCAAACAGGACGCACACCTTTTCTTCCTCGATTAGGTGTGTGGCCTGCAGGGCAAACTTGGCGGAGTCCGATTGGCCATTGGCCACGATGGCTTTGACACGGCGACCCAACAAGCCGCCCGATCGATTGATTTCCTCGATCGCCAACAGCGTGGCGTCGACGACCACCGTTTCGCTGATTGCCATCGTGCCGCTCGTCGAGTGCAACACACCGACTTTGATCGGTTCGTCATTCACTGGAAACGCAACCGACGGAGCGGTCGCGTTGTTGTCGGTAGGCAGCCAGCGCTGCCAGGAGTAGCTCGCTATGGCGATCGCAGCCACCAGGCCTAGTCCTCCGGCAAGCGCGGCAAAGCGGCGGCGCGACCAGCGCCCGTTCCCCGAAATGGTTTTATTCTGTATTTCCAACTGCCTGACGCCCAATTCGCTGGGAAGCAGGATCTGGCTTTGCCCCGAGAGGGTTGCCGCCACTGCGTGGAGATCGGAGAGCATGGACGCCACTGAGGGATAGCGATCGTCCGCCGACTTTGCCATCGCCCGGGCGATGATGCGGCTGCACGCCAGCGGAATCGTATCGTCGATCGAGCGAGGATCGGGCACTGGGGCGTGGCAGTGTTTGAACATCAATTGTGGGACGCCAGTGGAGTCGTCATAAGCGTGTTTGCCGGTCAGCAGTGCATAATACGTCGCACCAAGCGAATAGATGTCGCTCCGCGCGTCAACCGTACGGCCTTCGCACTGCTCAGGACTCATGAAGAGGGGAGTGCCGATCACGGTGCCGACCTGCGTCATATGGCGGTTCGTATCTGCGGCACTCTTGGCCAGGCCGAAGTCCATCACCTTCACTGTGCCGTCTGTAGCCCGCATGAAATTAGCCGGTTTTATGTCCCGGTGGATCAGTCCCACCGCGTGCGCCGCCGCGACCCCCTGACAGACGTCGATCATCGCGCGGGTCGCTTCGAGGACGGAACAAGGACCGCGGCTTTCCAGGCGATCAGCTAGGCTGCCTCCGGACAGATACTCCATTACCAGAAAATGCAGGTCGCCTTCTCGGCAAATCTCGTAAATGGAAACGACATTCGGGTGGCTCAGTTTGCCGGTGGCTCTTGCTTCGGCCAGAAAACGCCCCAATGCGGTTTCATCCGCGGTCATATGATCGGCCAGCAACTTAATCGCAACGTCGCGTTCGATGAGCGGATCGTGAGCTTTGAAGACGATACCCATTCCACCGTGTCCCAACACGGCGTTGAGTCGATATTTGCCTAAGACTTTGCCAACCCAAGTTTGAGCCGAAGAGGCATTTGGAGATTGCAGGGAGCGCTCGCGATCAGCATCACCGCCAGAAAACTCATGACCGAAAACCCTTGTTTCAACGAAGGAGGAGTCAGCGACGGTTTTTTTCGCCGCGGATTGCTGCGTCAGCCCATTTTCTTCGGTCATTAGGGTGGCTTTCTTTTTTTTCAGGATGAACCCCGATTCGCATCGCAATCGTGGACATGGTTCTTCGTGAGTGTAAGGCGTTTCGGAGGGGTAGACCCGTTTTCAAATCTCGATAATGGCCTCGTAATCCGAGGGTTCGGCGAGACGGATTCTGTAGTTTGATTCAAGTAAGAAAGCTCTTTTGACTCGGCTTGAACAGTACGTTGGTCGAACCAGCTTTTTTGCTCGGAGGGCAAACTAAAGACACGCCCTACCCAGCTATTTGCCGAGCAGGGCGTTGCTTTCATCAATTCACTTCTTCTTCCAGGCGTGTATGAATTCACCCGTCCCCGACTTGGTGGTGAACTCTTTAGGACGATCCTTGCCCGGAGCGGCGAAGCAGACCGTGAATTCGCCATTTTCGTATTTGTAAATTCCCAGCGTTAGTCCCTTGCTTGGACCCTCAGTTTCCTGAGAGTCGATTTCCTTGGGGGTTTTGCCCGGACTGAGTTTGTGAGTTCCGATGACGGGATCGCTGCCGGCAATCGCCTTGTGCTTGTTCCCCTCGATGACCAAAGAAGCTGCTTGAACAACTTCTTTTGCGAGTGCCTGTCCCTTCAGTTCACCGGATACCAAGACGTAGGTTCCTTCAACGCTATCTGCCCAGACCTGCAAGTTATGCCCGCTGCCAGACTTTGCACTGAAGTCTTGGGGACGATCCTTGCCGGGTTCAGCAAAGCACACACGGTATCCATTGCCGACAAATTCGTAGATCCCCAGAGACTTGACGCCATCTTTCGAGGATGTCGGGTCGATCCATTTGGGGTTCTTGGTGGGATCGAGTTTGATTGTTCCTTTGGCACTGGTTCCGATTTTGGACACGTCAGG
>CAMAVF010000535.1 GCA_945861445.1 Planctomicrobium piriforme
GCAAGTGGTCGCGGCAGCGCTTCCGCCCGCACCTGTACCCCCAGCTCCACCTGCACCGCCAGCGG
Organism: Planctomicrobium piriforme; assembly: GCA_945861445.1. Classification (GTDB taxonomy): domain Bacteria; phylum Planctomycetota; class Planctomycetia; order Planctomycetales; family Planctomycetaceae; genus JAKFVC01. Next base: position 66 of record CAMAVF010000535.1, read on the forward strand.
CGCCCCCGGCGCCGGCACCACCGTCTCGACAATCGATTGTCGTTTCCGCCCCTGCTCCTGCACTCGTGCCCGTACCTGAAGTCGTTGAGCAGCCGCGCAGCGTCAGCCCGGCGTCAATCGTGGCCGCGGACTCCGGGGAACCACGGGCTTCCGCGGTGTCCGATTCGGCGTTGCGTGTGGATGTCGGGTTGCTCGACAAATTGATGACTCTCGTTGGCGAACTGGTTCTGGCCCGCAACCAGATCATGCAGTTCAGCACGTCTCAGGAAGATTCCTCGTTCCTCAGCACGGTTCAGCGACTCAATCTCCTGACGACGGAACTGCAGGCGAGCGTCATGAAGACGCGGATGCAACCGATTGGGAATATGTGGAGCAAGTTCCCGCGCGTTGTACGAGACCTCGCGGTCGCCTGTGGTAAGCAGGTCCATCTCGAGATGGATGGCAAAGAGACCGAGCTGGACAAGACGATCGTCGAAGCGATTCGCGACCCGCTGACGCATCTGGTCCGCAACGCGGTCGACCACGGGATTGAAACGCCTGCGGAACGGACGGCGCGGGGGAAGCCCGCGGAGGGCCGGCTCGCATTACAAGCCTCTCATGAAGGGGGCAAGGTCATCATCAAGATCGTGGACGACGGCCGGGGAATCGATCCGGCGCGCGTTCGCGACAAGGCCATCGCGGCCAAGCTGATCACACCCGAACAGGCCGCACGGATGTCGGATCGAGAGATCACCGAATTGATCTTTCTGCCTGGATTTTCGACCGCCGAAAAAGTGACGAATTTTTCTGGCCGGGGCGTCGGCATGGACGTGGTCCGCACGAACGTGGAGAAGATCGGCGGCACCGTCGATATCGACACGCAACCCGGGCAGGGAACCACGCTGAAGATGAAGATCCCGCTGACCCTGGCAATCATCCCCGCCTTGACGATCACCAGTGGCGGGGACCGTTACGCGATCCCCCAGGTCAGCTTGCTTGAACTGGTCCGTCTCGAGGGCGAACAGGCTAAAAAGGGGATCGAATGGATTCACGGGGCGGCGGTCTATCGGCTGCGTGGCAACCTGCTGCCGCTGGTATATCTCAACCGGGAACTGCAGGTTGGTGAACCACGATCGGACGGCGAGATCAACATCGTCGTGCTGCAAGCTGACGACCGGCAATTCGGTCTGATTGTCGATGCGATTCACGATACCGAAGAAATCGTCGTCAAACCCTTGCAGAAGCAGATCAAGGGAACTTCCGCGTTTGCCGGTGCGACGATCATGGGCGACGGCAAGGTCGCGCTGATCCTGGATGTGCTCGGCCTGGCTCAGAAAGCGAAAGTGGTCACCGGGGTTCGCGAGCGGGGGATGTCAGAGAAGGCGGTGGCCACAGACGCGGTGGCGAAGGAGACGGTGCTTCTCTTCGGAACGCGCACGGGCGACCGGATGGCGGTTCCGTTGTCGCACGTGGCGCGACTCGAAGAATTTCCGCGGTCCGCTCTGGAGCGAGTTGGGAACCGGTACGTGGTCCAGTACCGCGGACAGATTCTACCGCTGTTGGATGTGGGCAAGGCGCTCGGCCGCAAGAAAAAGAAGGCGACCTCCACTCGCACTAAGAAGGCAACGGTGGCCGTGCAGGTCATCGTCTATACCGGCCACGATCACTTGCTGGGTCTGATCGTGGGGCAGATCCTGGACATCGTCGAAGAGGCCATCGTCACGAAATCTCGTGCCCGGCGGCCGGGGGTGCTTTACACCGCCGTGATGCAGGAGAAGGTGACCGAGTTCCTGGATGTCGAGGGACTTGTCCGGGCCGTCGATCCGGACTTCTTCGATTCGACTCCGGTGGAGGTGTAATGCATGGCTGACACTCATCAGTACTGCACGTTTTATGCAGCCGGCTACTACTTCGGGCTGGACGTCATGAACGTGCAGGAGATCATCCGGTATCAGGAAATGACCCGCGTGCCGCTGGCTCCGCCGGTGGTGCGGGGGTTGATCAACCTGCGCGGTCAGATCGTCACGGCACTCGATCTGCGTCGCCGGCTGGATCTGCCCGACCGGCCGGACGATCAATTGCCCGTCAACGTGGTCGTCCAGACCGATGACGGCGCCGTCAGTTTGCTGGTCGATGAAATCGGCGATGTGCTGGAAGTGTCCGCGTCCGACTTCGAGCGTCCTCCGGACACGCTGACCGGCCCCGCCAGCGACTTGATCCTGGGGGCTTATAAACTCCCCGACCGTTTGTTGTTGATCCTGAACACTCCGAAAACCGTCAACATTGCCGCCGTCGGCCGCATTTAACCCGCATCCTTGATTCTTAACTCGCCCCGGCAAAGTCCGGGAACCAATCGGAGCCAGCATGAGCAGCACGCCAATCACCGCCGACTCGTTAGATTCCATCGACTTCCTGCGGGCCAGCTTCTCGGCCGTGCAGGCGAATATCTTCATCGCCGATCCGGCCTTGACCCTGATCTACGCCAACGACAGGGCGCTCGAAACACTCCGCGGACTGGCCGACCAGATCGAGACCGCATTCGGGGTTGACGTGAATGAAATCGTGGGGGCATCGATCCATCGCTTCCATAAAGACAAGCGACGGGTCGAGCGGATCTTAAAGAATCCAGCCGCATTGCCGCACCAGGCCGAGTTTGGTTTCGGCAATGTCTCACTGCAGGCCAAGATCAACGCGATCCTCGGTGCCGGCAACGAAATCCTCGGATACATTGTGAATTGGGAAGACGTCAGCATCTGGAAGGACGAAAAGGCGCGTTTCAACTCGATGCTGGAAGCCATCGACAAGTCACAGGCGGTCATTGAGTTTCAACTCGACGGAACCATCGTGACTGCCAACGAGAACTTCCTGAAGACGGTCGGGTATACGCTCGATGAAATCAAGGGGCGGCACCACAGCCTGTTCGTGGACGAAGCCTTCCGTCAAAGTCACGAGTATAAGGAATTCTGGACGAAACTCGGACGCGGCGAATTTTAGTCTGGCGAATACAAGCGGATTGGGAAAGGTGGCCGCGAGGTCTGGCTGCAGGCGACATATAATCCCATCCTGGATCAGAACGGCCGCGCACTCAAGGTGATCAAGTATGCGACGGACGTAACGACTCAGGTCAAGCTGCGTCTGGACATCCAATGTGCATTCAAGGAAGTCGCCGCCAATGCCACGGCGCTGGGCGAGGCTTCGTCGAAGCTGTCTGAGGTGAGCCAGTTGATGTCTGCGAACGCGGAAGAAACAGCAGTTCAATCCAATGTCGCCAGTGCTGCCGCCGAGCAAGTCAGCTCCAACGTGTCGATGGTGGCCACGGCCGCGGAAGAGATGGGGGCGAGCATCAAGGAAATCGCCAAGAGTGCCAACGAGGCGGCCCGCGTCGCGAAGACGGCTGTTAAGGTGGCGGAGAGCACCAACGCGAAGGTGGCCAAACTCGGGGAGTCGAGCGCCGAGATCGGTAACGTGATCAAGGTGATTACGTCGATCGCCCAACAGACGAATCTGCTCGCCCTGAACGCCACGATTGAGGCCGCCCG
>CAMAVF010000536.1 GCA_945861445.1 Planctomicrobium piriforme
CTCCGCACAAATCTCAGCTCCGCTTCATTCTCATCCCAGCCATTCTCCATTATCCTGAGCGGTTTGGAATCTGAGATTTTGTCGTTGAGACTTTAATATTATGCAGTTACGTCCGGAGCTTGAATATCTCGAACCATTCCCCCCCGACGAATTACCAGAACTCGCCGGAGATTGGGAACAAAGAGAATTGACGATTGAAGATCACAAGTTTCGGGTGATTCGTCCGGCAAACCCGGATGCGCTCCTGGAAACGGCAGAAACCCTGGCCGCCCACGAAGCGGACGGCTACATGCCCTACTGGGGTTATCTCTGGCCGACTGCGTTCGATATGGGGAGCGAAGTGCTGAACTGCGATCTTCCTAAAGGTTTACCAACACTGGAGATAGGTGCAGGAATCGGGTTCGCAGGACTGGCCGGACTGTCCTACGGCCTAGACGTTGTGTTCAGTGATTATGATCGGACTTCGGTACGTCTGGCCCTGACCAATGCCGTCTTGAACGGATTTCCGGAGGCCCAGGGAGTTTTTCTCGACTGGCGTCACCCACCGGCCACCCAATTCCCCCTAATTCTCGGCTGTGACATTATTTACGAGCGGGGTAACCACGCGCCGATCCTGGGATTGCTGGATGTGATGCTGTCCCTCGAAGGGGAGTGCTGGCTTGCCGACCCGGGACGGCACCAGGCAGATGAATTTGTCGAACTGGCAAAATCCCGCCACTATGAAGTGGACCGGCGCCAAGTTCCCCGCCAGCCGTATGTGACTCGTCCAGATGGAATTACGGATATCTGGATTCTGAAAAAAGCGAATCATCGCTCCTGAATTGTCTGTCTAAAGTCTCAATCATGCCGGCCATCCAACTGCAGAATCTGACCAAGGTCTACCGGATCTATCGCAAGCGCGAGGGGTTACGGGCGGCGTTCACCGGTCTGTTTCGACGCGAGCACACCGATGTCCGCGCCGTCGATGACATCAGCTTCGAGATCGAAAAAGGTGAGATGGTCGCGTTTCTTGGTCCCAACGGAGCCGGCAAGACCACGACCCTGAAACTGCTGTCGGGCCTGATTTATCCCACCTCCGGCACGGCCACCGTGCTCGATCACGTCCCCTGGAAACGAGAAAACAGCTATCGACGCCGATTCGCACTGGTCATGGGCCAGAAGAACCAGTTGTGGTGGGACTTGCCCGCTCAAGAATCGTTTCGGCTGCATCAGGAAATCTACCGGATCGATGACGCCACCTTCCGCCGCCGTCTGGATGAACTGACCGAGTTGCTGGAAGTCAAACGCCTGGTCTCGCAACCGGTCCGCGAACTCTCCCTGGGCGAGCGCATGCGGATGGAGTTGATTGCCGCGTTGCTCCACAGTCCCGAAGTCTTGCTCCTTGATGAACCCACCATCGGCCTGGATGTGGTGTCGCAACGGAGAGTTCAGGAGTTCCTGAAATACTATCAGCAGCAACAGCAAGTCACCGTCGTCCTGACCAGCCATTACATGAAGGATGTGGAGGCCCTGTGTCAGCGGGCAGTCATCATCAATCATGGCAAGATCCAGCACAACGGCCCGCTGGCCGAGATCGTGGATCGGTTCAGCACGCACAAGATTCTCGAACTGCAATTCGCGAACGAAGTCCCCGCCGATCTGGCCCGCTTCGGCGAGGTGTTCGACGTCCAACCGCCCCGGGCCAAGGTTCGCATCCCGCGTCAAAAAGTGCCCGAGACCCTGGGGGCCATTTTGTCGGCCTATGCCATCGAAGACATTGGAGTCCACGACCGGCCGCTCGAAGAAGTCATTGCAGAAATGTTTGAAACGCCAGCGGAAGCAACGTAGACTGTCGATCAGGGGTCGGGCCTGCGATTTTTGGAAATTGGCGGATGGGAATCGTGATTGCAATGAAGCCGTAAGCCCGCCAATTAGCCGCACTCTTCCAGTCGCGGCAAGATTCTGAAAAGCAACGACTGACAGCCCGTGGGATGAGTCAATTCTCCAGCGGATACATCGGGTGCCGGCGGTGTTGATGATTGAGGGCTCCGAAATTGTGTGTGTGGACGGCCTGGGCATCGATGTTGTAAATCGAGCCGCCAAGCTTTTCGAAGCCCGACCGGAAGTGGACGGCCGATTTCACCGCGATGTATTTCATCTGCGAGCAATCAATGCCGAGTGATCTCGCAAATGACTGGTCGAGGGGTTGAGCGCGCCCGCATACCACGACCACATTGACCCCGTCGATCTTCAGCCAGGCGGACGTTCCCAGGTCGCCGGTCAGACCCGCATACATCGGGCCGTCGTAGGTAAACCGGCCATCGGATAGGGCCTTCACTTCGACTTCACCCGTGACCGGTGGACCCTGCATCCGATCGGACTTGCCTCCGACCGACATTCTCAAACGACTGCCAACCCCCGCCGCGTGGGCCTGCTGCGCCGCTTCTGGATCGACCACGTACAGCACCAGGGCATCGGGTAATTTCAAGTCGATAAATGTCTGTAATACTTCGGTCGAATCGCCGGCCGCTCCTCCGCCGGTGTTGTCAGCCATATCCGCCAGCATGATGGGATAGCGACCCGCGGCTTCCCCTGTTTCCAGGGCCTGGCGTGTCGTGAGCGGTTGGCGATACCAGCGTTCGCGTCGAGCATACACCCAGTCGCTCAGTTCTGCTGCGGTCCGTTCGGCGAGTTGCTGATCGCGATCGGCGACGACAATCACCGACGGCCCCATGTCGGGCACATCGGCCCACGGGAAGCCGGTGGCCAGCGTGATCGTCAAGATCCCCGGTCGCTGTTCCGCCGCATGCACCAATCGAAACGCTTCATCAATCGGTGGGTGGTCCGTCACCTGCATCGAGGCACTCCAGAAGAACGGCATCTGGCGGAAGGCCATGACCGGCCGCACTTCGCCCCGCACGATGCGAACCATCAAATCGGCCGCCTCACGTCCCCGTTCGGCCATATCCACGTGCGGGTAAGTATCGAACCCGATGATGGCTGTCGCCGCATCAACTCGCTGCTGAGTATGGTTGCCGTGCAGATCAAATGTCACGACGATCGGACATGCGGGGCCGACCGCTTGGCGCACGGCAGCGATAAAATCCCCGTCGCCGTCGTCGATTCCCTCGGCAACCATGGCACCGTGCAAGTCGAGCAACACGCCATTAACGGGACCCGCAGCCTGGGCCGCAGCCAGCCGTTCGAGAAACTCACCCTTCAACGTCTCATAGTCCGACCGCGGGATGAGCCCGCTGGGATAGGCGAACGTCCACAGCAGGGGGACCAGTTCAAAACCATGCTTGGCGGCCCCGTCGATGAATCCGCCCGTGCAGATGTTGGCACCCGTAAACCGCTCAATCACCGCGGGCCCGCGAAAGAACCCAAACCCCGCCGCGAAGTCGGCCAGCGTCGTGGGCGTCTTGGCAAAAGTGCTGGTTTCGTGAGAAATCCCACCGGCCACAATGCGCATGGTTTGGCTCCGTCAATGATAAAGAGGGATCGGATTGCGGTCGCCGGGAGGGTGAGGCTCCTGCCGAACCGTTTGGTCTTTCGGAACTCTGTGAACAAGTGCGGCTCGGCAGAGCCTCGCCCTCCC
>CAMAVF010000537.1 GCA_945861445.1 Planctomicrobium piriforme
ACCGGGAGCCAGCGGCGACCGCGGCTCCCTTTCAAACAGCGCAAGCGAGTGCATTCCCATTTTGTGTTGAAACGGAATGCACTCGCTTGCGCTTCGAGCTTGTATTTTCAGGGGCACGCTACGCGTTTCGCAGACGTGCCACCTTGGCCAGCGCCATCAACGGGAAGTACGTGCGATACAGGTGGTAGCGCAGATAGAAAACGCGAGGGAAACCGGTTCCGGTGTATTCGGGTTCGTCCCAGGTCCCGTCGGCGAGTTGCGTATCAAGCAGATACTGTACGCCACGGTCGACGGACTCGGAGTGTGCTTCTCCTGCCGCACACAGGCCCATCAAGGCCCACGCGGTCTGCGAGGCGGTCGGAGTCCCCTGCCCTCGCAACGTGGGATCTTCGTAGCTGCGGGGAGTCTCTCCCCAGCCGCCACAGGCTTGCTGGACACTCTGCAGCCAACCGGCACCCGACTGGATTCGCACGTCGTTTGTCGGTATGCCGACCGCCGCCAGGCCCACCAGGCATTGCCAGGTTCCATACAGGTAGTTTATTCCCCAGCGGCCGATCCAGCAGTGATCGGGCTCCTGGTGCTGCCAGACAAAGTCAAGGGCTTTTTCCAGCGCCGGATGCTTGGTCCACAGACCCAGCTTGCCGATCATTTCCATGACGCGTGCGGTGATATCGGCGGTGCTGGGATCGATCATGGCGTTGTGGTCGGCGAACGGCACGCGGGTCAAAATCTCCCGGTTGTTGTCCCGATCAAACGCCGCCCAGCCGCCATCCTTGTTTTGCATCGCCAGCATCCAACGCACACCGCGCTGCATGGCATCCAGCAGCGGGCGGGCCGCTGCCAGTTCGGCCAGGATCGCCGGGGCCGATTGCACATTCCGCTGAGCCAACACAGTTTGCATGGCTGGCACGGGCTGTTCGACCCAGTTCATTTCGACTTGCCACGTCTGACTGACACCGTCGGGCAAACACCTCTGCAGGGCCATCAACACCATGATCGTGTCGTCGATGTCGGGGTAGAATTCGTTATGAAATTCGAAGTACCAGCCGGCGGGAGCGACACGCGGATTACGAACGGACCAGTCCCCCTTGTCACGGACCTCTTTCGACAATAGCCATTTGACAGCCGACCGCAGCGCCGGATGGTGGGCTGGCACGCCCGCTTCACGCAGGGCGATTGTCGAAATCGCGGTGTCCCAGACGGGTGACTTACACGGTTGAAGATGGACCGAGCGTTGGTCGTCCGATTCGATGACCAACGACTCGAGCTCGTTGAGTGCGCGTTGCACGTCCGGGGAATCGTCCGTGTGACCGAGGCATTTCAGTCCGATGACGCTCCAGATGATCGGCGGGAAAATGGCCCCCAGGCCGTCGCTCTTCGAAAACCGCGCCTGGATCCACTCGGCACACAGCCGGATGGCGCGTTTGCGGAACGGTTTGATGCCGTTGCGTTCGCAGAACTTGATGGCCAGATCGGCCCGCTTGAAGAACAAATGCCAGTTGATCCACGTCTTGCGTTGCAGTTGATCGACATTCTCCGACGGCGGCATGGTGACCGGCAGTTCGCGCGACGGTTTCAGAAACAACTCTTCGATGCTCCAGGCCGGCGGCAACACGCGTACGGGACGGAAGGCCCAGAGGAGGCTGAGCGGAATGACAATCGTGCGCGACCAGGCGGACATTTCATAGACATTGAACGGTGCCCACTTTGGGAGCAGGATCAATTCAGGGGGCACTGCCGGGCACTGGTCATATGAGATGGCACCCAGCAGCGCCATGTAGTAGCGGGTAAAGCTATTGACCTTCTCGGCCCCGCCGGCTTGGCGAATGGCCAGACAGGCGCGTTGCATGTATTCGGATTGCGGATCGTGTCCGGTGATCTTCAGCACCCAATAGGCTTTGACCGAGGCACTGACTTCGACCGGCCCGTCCGGATAGATCGCCCAGCCGCCGGTGGGAAGCTGCTGATCGACGATGTATTGAGCCGCCTGCCGGGCCCGGGGACTGTGTTCGCGACCGAGAAACGCCAGCAGCAGGATGTATTCGGACTCGAGAATCGTGTCGCCTTCGAGTTCCGCGCACCAGAAGCCATCGGGATGCTGCTGTGCCAGCAAATAATCCCGCGTCTTGCCAATCGCCGCAGTGAGTGATGGCGACAAACCGGCTCCCGATAGGGGGGACTCGTCGTCCCAGAACAGGCGGTTGCTGTTGGGCACGGGATGTTCGTGGTCGATACGAATACGATTGGGGGCAGTCCAGTCGGAATCCATTCCAAACTCTTTCCAATGGGTTGTCGAAACGGGCCACCGTCCCAAGTCGACGAAATGTTGGTGCCTGCCGGACTATATGCAGCGACCGCGAGAGCTGCAACAGTGATTGCAGCAGGCGGTGTTTGGGGGTGCTCGTGTCCCATCCGTCCTTTTTGTTCTTTTGCGTCCTTTATAATTCCGAAGGGACCTAAAGGACTGAAGGGACAAAAGAGTCAAGAGGCCCGGTTTCGCAGCCTGAAATTGGTCTCGCGGTGAATGGGGGATTGCGGTACTCTCCCGTCCGTGCCGAAGGTGTGCCCAGGCTGGGCAGCGGTGTTTTCACCAGGGATGCGTGACTCCATGGCCGCGACTGCCATTGCGAATTTCTCGACGGGACTGGTCCGTGGACTGGGCCAGCGTACGGTCGAGAGCGTGCAGTTTGCCGGTGATCTGGCGTTGTTTTCGCTGGATTTGCTGGGCTGGTTGTGCGGCCGTTTGCCGCGTGGCCGAGTCGTGCTGCCCAATCTCTATACCATCGGCGTGCAAAGCGTTCCCGTCGTCCTCATCACTGGCTGTTTCATCGGCATGGTGCTGGCCGTGCAGAGTTACGATCAGTTGCGTTCCGTGCGGATGGAAGCAACCCTGGGTACGGTGATTAACCTCACGCTGGTCAAAGAACTGGGCCCGGTCCTGGCGGCCGTGATGCTGGCGGGTCGCGTCGGCAGTTCGATCGCGGCCGAAATCGGCACGATGAAAATCACCGAACAAATCGATGCCCTGCGGATGCTGGGGGCCAACCCGATTCAATACCTCGTCGTCCCCCGCTTTCTGGGGTGCTTCCTGTTGATTCCCCTGCTGACGGTGTTCGCGGATGCGGCCGGTCTGGTGGGGGGCTGGGTCTTCAGTACTCAATTGCTGGGGGTCGACAGTTCTCACTATTGGCTGCATTCGGAAGAAATGATCAGCGGCTTCGATTTTGGCGGCGGGATTTTCAAGAGCTTCTTTTTCGGTGCCGCCATTGCGATTATCGCCTGCCATCGCGGATTCCATTGTTCGGCGGGGGCGGAAGGGGTCGGTAAGGCCGCGACGGAATCGTTCGTCTTTTCCTTCGTAGCCATCATGGGCCTCGACTTTTTACTCAGTATCCTGGTCACCGTGTTGCAACAGTTTTGGTTTGCGTATTGGTATCGGCCGACGATGGGGCCGATTTAGGATTGAGTGCTATGCCTACCCCTCCACCCCATGACGGCCCCTTGCTCGAACTGAATGGCGTCAGCCGTCAGTTTGGTTCGCAGGTGGTGCTGCGCGATGTG
>CAMAVF010000538.1 GCA_945861445.1 Planctomicrobium piriforme
CAATTTCATAGCCGCGCAATCCCAACGCGTGATAGAATACTTTCTCGGACATGCTGTTTGCTCCAGTTTGAAGTTCTTGATCTAACCTCAAAGGAGAACAGCATGTCCGTTCTTTTACTACCCTTAGCACTCACTTCCCGGAAGAACCAGAATAATCGCCGTGACAATCACCGTTCACGACGAAAGTCTAATCATGCCATTATCAATCACCAGGCGCCAGGCCATCGGAACAATCATCGGGGCCGGAGTCTGGGCCACGGCGGGGCGCGGGGCCATTGCCGCTGCGCCCCGGATCACGATCGATGAAGTCCGGACGATCAGTTGGAAGCCGCCGCTCTATCACGGTTGGCCCACGTTGACTCGCCGTCGCAATGGTGAATTGCTGCTCGTGTTTTCGGGCGGCCGCGAATCGCACGTCTGTCCATTTGGCCGGGTGGAACTCATGCGTTCGCAGGATGACGGCCGTACCTGGCGGTGGCCGCAGGTGTTGCTCGACGGGCCCATTGATGATCGTGATGCCGGCGTCCTCGAAACGGCGAAAGGCAGCCTGCTGGTGACGACGTTCACCTCGCTCGCCTATGGCGACTTATTGAACAAGGCTGAGAAACTGACTCGCGGTGAACCCGGAGCCTGGACCGACGTCAAACTTGCTGAATGGCGAGCGGTGCATCATCGGATATCGGCGGAACAGCGACAACACGAGGTCGGTACGTGGATGATCCGGTCGACCGACGGCGGCGTGACGTGGTCCAGCCGCTATGGGGTGCCGGTTAATAGCCCTCACGGTCCGATCGCGATTTCTGACGGACGCGTCTTGTACCCCGGCAAAGAGCTGTGGACGAAGGAAGAACGAGTCGGCGTGTGCCAGTCCGACGACGACGGCGAGACGTGGAAGTGGCTGGCCGAGATTCCCACTCGGCCGGGCGACGATCATCGGCACTATCACGAATTGCACGGCGTCGAATGTGCTGATGGCACACTGGTCGTTCACATCCGGAACCATAATCCGCAACATCGTGGCGAGACCCTGCAAACCGAATCGAGCGACGGCGGGAAGGCATGGTCTGTGCCCCATTCCATCAACGTCTGGGGTCTGCCTTCCCATCTGTTGCGATTAAAGGATGGCCGGCTGTTGATGAGCTACGGCCATCGCCGGGCACCGTTCGGCAACCAGGCCCGGCTGAGCAGTGATCACGGGAAGACGTGGAGCGAACCCCTCACCATTAGCGCGGATGGTCATACCGGAGACCTCGGATATCCATCAACCGTCGAATGTCAGGACGGCAGCTTCGTGACCGTCTGGTACGAGTTGCTGAAAGATTCACCGAACGCCCAATTGCGGCAGGCGCGGTGGAAGTTGGCGTAGCTAGCTCACCACGGCCGCTTCCCTCAACTTGCGGGCGTGTGCTGCTGACGTATCAACAGACAGGCTGATCCGCACTCTCCAGCGACCGTCGGACCCTGCCGTGATCTTCCAGTGCGGGATCACGCAACTGCTCTGGTGGACCGCTTCAAAGCCCCCTTCGGACTGGCTGATGGTTTCGATCGGCAACGTCCAGAAGCCAGCGGGCTGGTCCAGTTCCAAACTCAGATCTTCGCCCAGCCATTCGTCGACCAGTCCCAGGCGGTCGCTCAATGGCAGATCTTGCACGGCCTCGAGCTGACCAATCTGGCGACCGCGAGCATCGTAGTAATAGCGGTCCGCTGCCCCCGCGGCCATTCCGGCAATGTTGAACTCGATTCCGAAATGCAAGGTCTCGCCCACCGGCAGATTCTCGAGTTGATAGACGATGTCGAGTTCACCGGGATGTTCGACATCCAGCGAGACCGTCTTCGTGACCTGAATCTGATGTTGTCCCGCTCGCCCCTGCCGAGTCATCTGGACTTCAACCCGCTGCGTCGTGCGACGCAACACCGTCTCGTAAACGCCGAGCACAAAGTCGCCGATATCCCCCTCGCAGCGCTGAATGTCGACCAACTGAGTATCGGGCGAGTAGAAATGATCGACCAGGCTCTTACGCGGCCAGTTGTCGTAGATCAGCTTCTTTTCCAAGCCGGGCTGTTTGAAGATCACTTCGCCCTGGATGCTGGCGACCTTGCCCTGTTGATCATTGCGGTTTTCGGCAAACGCTCGAATCCGGTCGTGGTACGATTCCGGCCGCCGGTTCAGTGTGGCCAGGGCATTGTGCTTCGTAGCCCGGATATCGAGCTCAAACAAATGCCCACCGCGGCTGGGCGACAGATATGCCACCAGCCGATCACCGGCCAGTCGGACCTCTTTCCGGGCATCAAGATTGAAGTCATCGGCAACGACTTGCACCCAGTGACCGCTACGGCCGGCGATTTGTTCCAGCAAGTTGTCGGCCGCAATCAAGTGATGGTAGACGGCATTTCGCAAGTGCGGCAGATAGAGTCCGCCGAAGGCCCCGTGCCAGTAGGAACAATTACATTGAGCTCGGTAGAGTTCCACGCGGGCCTTGGACAACAATTCGGGATGGAGCTCCGCGGCGGCCGTCTGTTGGAATTCCTCCAGGCGCCGACTGACATCCAGCATCCGGCAGTACATCTCGTTGGCTTCGGAGTATTTGACGCGGAAATTACGCCAGAAACCGCCGCGCATGAACTGCTTCAACTGCGGCCAGTCAGCATCGTTCTCATGGGTGCGCGTCAGGTGGGCATACTCCAACTGCCGCTCCGGGGGCAGCGCCCATTCACACATTTCGCGATAGCTGGCATCGGGTAGGTACACCGAGCCCAGCGGCGGCGTGTTGTCGATGATATCGGCAGTCGTGCAGACGTCCAGCCAATCACGGCTGGCTCGCAGGCAATCCAGGAATCGTCTCAACCAGCCCTTTTCGAAGACGTGCGCTTTTGACCCAGGCCACGTGCCGAACTTCTCGCCGTCATCACCGCAGACCACCGCCGCGTTCGGGAATTTCTCGTGGACACCTTTCAGGTACTTGATCGTCTCTTCAGGATCCTGCCAGGGAATCGTGTAGCGCAGCTTTTCGCTGCCCGGAAATATCTTAAGCAGCCGGCCTTCTTCTTCTGTCAGATAGTAGCCATGCATCTGGTCGGGATGCATGCCGCTGTTGCGGAAGTGGAAGTCGTCCAACAGGGTGTACTCAATCCCGGCATCGGCAATGTCGGCGGCGAAGGACTGCTCCCAGACGCGTTCGGGAACCCACATGCCACGGACGCGCGCCCCGAAATGGCGTTCGAGATATTCCGAGTACAACAACATCTGACCGATGCGATCGCGCCGGGGAATACAGGCCAGGATCGGCTCGTAGAAGGGACCGCCCAGGATCTCCATCTGGCCGCGTTCGACGAATCCCCGGACCAGATCGATGTATTCCGGATGGTTCGCCACAATCCATTCCAGTAGGCTGCCCGAGGTGTGCAGCACGATCGGCAGATCGGGATAGTCGCGAAAGACATCCAGCAACGGCAGGTAGCTGTCTTGATAAGCCCCTTCGAACACACCGTCGAAATTGCCGATCGGTTGGTGATCGTGAAAGACGAGGGCCAATCGCAAACGATTCATGGC
>CAMAVF010000539.1 GCA_945861445.1 Planctomicrobium piriforme
GATCTCCGCTTTCGTCAAATAGGGTTTCATTTTCGAATCCTTGAATCGGTCCTCCCTGAGCGACAGGTTCCAAACCTGTCACAACTCCTGGTGCTTCAAGAATTCTAGCGCTTTGTGATCCACAGTCACCTTTTAAAACACGCTCTTAGCCCGGATTATTCATTGAACCTGCACAAATCAGCGCAACAAGTAAGTGGATAATCAGTTGCTTGAAACCTACCAAAAACAGTCTGTCAAATCAGCCGGAACGCGCTAGCGTCCGGTTTCTGCGGGAATGATGCTAACCGTGGGCTAGCGCCCAGCGGCTGATGAATAATCCGGGTCAGGGTCCCCGTTCAAGCCGCCGGAAGGGATGGGGTTTTTATCAAATCCCCGGTGCTCCGGGATCGATAAGACTCAGCAATGTGCCGAACTCACCACAGATGATCGTCTGTCCGGGTAGCGTTTTTGCATCATCACGATAAAATAATCCGCAAAGGTGGATTCAAGTGGGAGGGAAACTACTCAATTCTGTCCACCTGATTCGTTTCACACGGGCGCGGTGTGGCGAATTGACTGATACTTTGGGACAACATCGTCCGCTCACATGGCTTGAGGACTTTACAACTGCACAAACTCGTGCGCGGGCCCGCACGCGAGGAATCCAATGCATGGAGACTGTGTCCAAGATTCGCGTCGTGCTGATCGATTCGCAACAACTGATGCTGGAGTGCTTACGTGATCGTCTGAATTCGGAACTCACAATCCACGTGGTGGGCACGGCGGCCAATTCGGACGACGGCACACGGGTCGTTGACGAGTTGTTGCCCGATATCGTCGTGGTCGAAATGGAACTCCCTGGCCGGGGCGTGTTCGAATCGATCAACGAACTGCGGACTCGACATCGTCAGATCAAGATCCTGATCCTGACGAGTCTGCAATCGGACATTCTGCTGGCCCATGCCATTCAGGTCAAAGCGAACGGCTATGTGTTAAAGACCGAGCCCTTGTCTGTCGTGATTGCGGCGATTCACGCGGTCTCACAGGGGCATCCCGTCTTCTCCGAACTGATTCGTTCGCGGTTGGATTTTGACAGCGAACAAAACAGCTATTCGTTGAAGACGAATCAGGCCGCGGCCGATTTAACGGCACGGCAACTGGAAGTCTTGCGGCATCTGGCCCGCGGTGCCAGCGTGAAGGAAGTGGCGAAACTGATGCACCTGTCGCAGAAGTCGGTCGACAGCCACAAGTACCGGATCATGAACAAGCTGGGCATCCATGACCGCGTCGATCTGACCCGGTACGCGATCCGTGAGCAAATCATCCAGGCCTGAGTGCGAATCTGCGCCCATTTGTGATGCAAGTCGACGGGAGGGCGAGGCTCCTGCCGAGCCGCATAGTCTTGCGAGGGCCGATAAACGCTTGCGGTTCGGCAGGAGCCTCACCCTCCCAGGGTGCCCAACTGCTGCACGACCCTTCCCATTACCGTTGCGTCAACAAATAAATTCCGCCCGCCGCAATCACCCCTGCCAGGATCGCGAAGAAAATCTTCCACGCGCTGTAGGGTCGCTCGCCCTGCACTTCGCCCGTGCCTCCGTTGATCGCCACTTGATACAGCTTGCCCTTGTACTGATAGGCCAGCAGCCACAGTGGCAATAACAGATGCTTGTAGGTGATCGCGTTGTACTGAGTCTGCTGGTGATCGATGCGCTGCTCGTCGCCACCGATCCGGCCGCGAATGTCTTGACTCAGGGCCGCCTCAGCGCGACTGCGGGCACCATCGAGTCCCGTTTCGATCGTGATGTCATAGGTCCGGGCGAGGAACCCGGCCAGCATTTGCTGGTTGAATGGTTTCAAATCATCCAGGGGCCACGGCTCCAGCGCCTGCGTCATCCATTCGGGCAACCCCTTCGACGCGAAGCACAACACATCGTCGAAAAAGCGATGAAACGATCCCTCCGTGCGGGTCCAGTTGGTTCGCGTTTCGCGGCGTTCGTCTTTGCCCGAGCCCACCGTCACCGTGTAGTGGTCGCCACGCTGTCCTGCATAACGTGTAAAGGTCTCGAAGTCGAATGTCCAATAGGGCTGATAGACCCCCTGGAACTTGCCGGTGACTCCCTTCTGCTTAAACTCGTTCGGAGCAAACCACAGCGACTTCACCCAGGTCCGCAACTCCGCGGCCGCCCGTTCGTGATCCACGAGAAACGGCAGCACGCCGTCGACAGGCACGCGAAAGTCGGACGTGTGAATATTCTCACGCTGGATCGGTGACGCACAATACGGACATTCCGAACTCGTCAGGGTCCCCGAGAAGACCACCTGCCCCCCGCACGATGAGCAACGGACTTCGCTGGTCTGCTGCTCGTCTTGAACCCCCTTCCGCCGCAGTTCCTGCAACCGTTCGAGCATCCCTTCGAAATCCTGCTCGGCCACGACCGCTTCCGGTTGAAATTCCAGGTCCTTTTCAAAACCGCAATGCGGGCACTTCAGATGCTGAGTCCCCACGGTAAAGTGCAGGTCGGCACCACAGCCCTCGCAGGGAAAGGTGCGTCCCTTACCGTCATCCATGGTTTCGCCCGCACCGCGCGTCGAACCCCGGACCCCGGGCGGCTCGGCAAGCCCTTGGGCGGCATCAGGTGGATCGTCAGGCGAACTCGGCAACGGAGGCGGCATCATGCGGATCCTGGCAGAATAAAGGGTCCCGACATTCTAACTTGTCGCCCGATTTTGAAAACCAACACGAAATTTGCTTCGCAAGGAATTTCTCGGCCTGCCCCTATCAAGAACGCCGGACCGACGATTCGGATCACACGAATCTCCAGATCCGACCATTTTCACACGATCTGGCGTAATGAAGAGGAACCAGACCGAACGAAAGTGTTCGTCCGGCTTTCGTCACGCAGAGTAATATGCGGTCATTGAACAAATACCCCAACGGGGTTATGCCACATAGCCCAAGGGTTCTATTCGGTGAGATCCAGCGCAGTTGAATGCGCTTCTGCGTGAATTTCCGAAACGCGCAAGAGCCGATAGCCGAGTTCCGAGAAGCATTGGAACTCGCAGCGAAATTAGCTGAGAGCGGTCGAACGCAGTGCCATCTCCGTACTTTGTCGGGAGGCCACCGTCACTGGTCGCTGGGGCCACGCATCGCGCCCAATGATGTGGCAACAGGCGTTCGCTGAGAGTTAAGCCACGGGAGTGAACGACGCCCGGATGTCAGCTCAAATCGCGCTGCCACCAATCGAAAACAGCAGGGTGCCAGAGACTATTCTCTCGCACCCTGCTGGGTTGGCTTCGATTGGTTGTTGCGGGCCGCCGTCGATTGGTGGTTACGGGTTGGTCAGCAGGGTTTCGAAGTTGGTGATCTTCGATCGCACCTTCTTGCCCAGCGGACTCCCTGAGTAATCGGCCACCGACAGCGGGCTGGCGTTGAACGTGTCGTCTCCCGCTCCGCCGTCGAAGTGGAACCGGCTGCTCGCATTCAGGGCGGGGGAATCGGCTTTCGTCCCGATGAACAGCAAGTCGTTGCCCGCTCCCAGTTCAATAAACATCGAGTCATTAAAGATCG
>CAMAVF010000540.1 GCA_945861445.1 Planctomicrobium piriforme
TCACAGCCGAGAATCCGGGCCTCGAGTTCCAGTTCCGAACGGGGCAATCCGTGGCCGGTCTCGTTGTTGACGACGTCCAGCAGAACGAGAGCCTCTGTGTCGCCATAGTGCAGCACGATGCGGTTTTCGGGATAGATGATCTCAAACAGGTAAGTGTGTTCCTGTCGCATCTCGCGCAACCCTAATCGGTGCAGCATCGCCGTACCGCGGATTGCCTGATCCGAGACGAAACTTCCGCGAGTGGCCAGCCGCAGTCCGTCAGGTGTCGGGTAGACAATCCCCAGCGACCCATCCATCTTTTCGGAGACGTAAAAGTCCTGTCTCCAGTTGATCGGAGGCAGCTTTGATTCGGGCTCGAGGTGTTCGCCGAGGTTGAAGAATTTCGGAAACGGGCGGCAGACGATATGGCCCGAGAGATCGGTGATCAGTCCACGGCACTGCAGCGTCACCTCGTTCCAGGCGCGCTCCCACTGGCAGCGCTGCGTGTAATTGTGAATTAGCAGCGGCAGCGTGGAATGTTGTTGAATTGAGATGATGCCTTGCGATTCCAGTTCTCGCAGCGGATTCAGGTCAATCTTCATGGCGGTCGTCCCATTGTCCTGAGTGCCGCAATTGCGCTTCCGATCAGAGGCAGCTCATTGCGATCCAATAACGATTGCGTCGCAGAGAGGATAAGGATCAAGAGTGGTTCAACCGATGAAAGGTTCGCCAACACTGTTTTGTAGCGGAATCTCGTAAGAGTTCCGCCGCTTGCTATCCGACTTCCGACAGCGCTGAAGTATCGTAGACGTTAGGGCACGCGTCAGATTTCTCACGAATTTTGCTACTCTCTTGCGGCTTCCTCGCCTCACGATCGCAAATGGTGAATTAGTGGGACTCGGACTCGGCCGTTGCTGGATTCACCGTTGACTCGCGTTTCAACTTGTGATCAAACACGAACGGACCAAATGGCAGCAGCGAGGCGATGAGCGCCTCGGCTATCCATTTGACGGGCCATCTGCCTGCATGAGCAGCCCGAAATACGGCGATGATGTAGAGAATAAACAGACCGCCGTGGATCCATCCCACGATCCGCACGGGCTCCGGATTATCTGCCATGTATTTCAACGGCATCGCAATGGCAAGCAGCACGAGGAACGAAATCCCTTCGGCCAGGGCAATGATTCTGAATTGAGTCAGCGGATTGGACATAGACTTGATTGTTTCCTGTTTGTGGCTCTTAGCTTTGCTTGAGTTCCAATCCCGTCAGTGATCCGGTGCTGGAGCCGAACTTGTCGGTCTCGAGGCCCAGTCGCTGCAACATGCTCACGTACAAATTGCACAGCGGTGGTGAGTTCTGCGGATCAAAGGCGAGATGCTGGCCGTGTTGGAAGCCGCCGCCTGCCAAGAGGACAGGGAGGTTCTTGACTGAATGGCTGCTGGCGTCGCCCAGATTGCTGCCCAGGAACACGGTCGTCCGGTCGAGCAAGCTGACTCCGTCTTCTTGTGATTGCTTGAGCCTGGTCAGCAAGCCGCCCAACGTCTTCATGGTTTCCAGCTCCACGATCTTCAGTTCTTCCAACTTGGCGGGATCCTTGCCGTGGTGCGACAGGTCGTGATGGCCCTGCTTCACACCCTTGATCGGCGGGACGTACGTCGAACCGGCCAGCATGATCGTGATGAGGCGCGTCGAATCGGTTTGCAGTGCCAGATGCGTCACATCGAACAGCAATTGGGCTCGGCCGATCAAGTCGGCGACGTTGGGGATGTCCTCCGGAGGCGCGACATCGACCTTGGGCTTGGGCGTCTTGGCCCAGGCTTCATCGGTGACCAGCCGCTGTTCCAGTTCGCGCACGCTGGTGAGGTATTCGTCGAGCTTTTCGCGGTCGTCGGCACCCAGGTCGGACCGGAGCGATTTGGCTTGATCGCGGACATCGTCGAGGATACTCCGCCCGTCCTCCAGCCGTCGCACCTGGGTCTGGACCTCATCAGAATTGCCAGCGAGAAACAGCCGCGCGAACACCTTGGAAGGGGAGGTTGCCGCAGGGACCAGCGCGCCAGTCCGGGTCCAGGACAAGCCGGATCCTTCGCCCGACAAGATCAAGCTGGGAAAGCGTGTCAGGCGGCCGATGTGCTCGGCGGCAAACTGGTCGAGCGAGACCGCATTGCGAAAACCGGGTCGCCCCGCACCAGGCGCCCCGGTCAGGAAACTCGCCGAGGCCTGGTGGGCAAATCCGGGGCTCATCCCCGCATGCGACAGTCCGGACACGACGGTGAAGTCCTGGCGATGATCCTTCAGCAGTTCCAGGTAGGGGGGCAGCTCGTAATCCTTGCCGGCCTTCTCGGGAAAGAAGTTGGGCGGGTACAAGCCCAGCGGTGCGCAGATGCAGATCATCCGCCGGCGGGGTGCGGCAGCTTTTTCAGCAGCGCGCGTCCGCGGCAAAAAGCCATCAAGCAACGGCAGAGCCAGCGAGACACCGGCGGCGCGGAGGAATGTTCTGCGTTCAAACTTCATGAAGAAATCCTTGTCCGATCAACGAAATCTGCTTCTACTCAGAAGGAGTTGCGTAATATAGCCCAGGGTTGGCCGCCAACGCGGCCTACCCTGGGAAATTTATTTACTCCGAAACACCTCGCTCTGCACAATTTCATGGATCAATGACTGAAAGCCGTAATTCTTTTCTCGAACTCTGGCGATGATGGCGTCGAGCTGGGGCTGATCTGCGGTTGTTGGGGCGGCGCCTGTGGCGTAGCTGATCAGTTTATCGGCGAGGGCACGGGCGAGTTGGTCTTTGTCTTCCAGTAACAGTTGTTTGTAGTCGTCGATGTTTTTGAATTGCTTGCCGTTTGGGAGGACGTCGGAGGCATCGACTGCCGGGCCGTTTAAGTAGCGCACCCGGCGGCCGTTGATGGTGACCGGATCTCCTTCGTTGATTTTTCGGTAATGTTCCCGCCAGCCGCCGATGACATCAAAACTCTCCAGGGCGAAGCCGGGGGGATCGATTTTGGCGTGGCAACTGGCGCAATTGCCGTTTTCCCGATGCTTGGCCAATTGTTCGCGGATCGTTGTGGCACCGCGAATGTCGGGTTCGACGGCTTCGACATCGACGGTCGGTTTCGGCGGCGGTGTCCCCAGGATGCGGTCGAGGACCCACGCGCCACGCAGGATGGGCGAGGTCGTTGTGCCGTTCGCCGTCACTTTCAGAACGCTGGCCATAGTCAAGACACCGCCACGATGGCTGTCGGGGGGCAACGGCACCTTGTGGAAGTCCAGGCCCTCGACGCCCGGAATGCCATAGTGCTTGGCCAGTCTGCCGTTGAGCATCGTGAAGTCAGAGGCTACGAAGTTCGTGAGGCTGAGGTCGTGCTTGAGGACTTCCTCAAAGAAGAAGAGTGTCTCTTTGACCATGGAGACCTTGAGGATATCGTCGTACTCGGGGTAGAGCATGCGATCGGGCGAGGTGGCGTCGATGGCCCGCAGGCTGAGCCATTGGCCGACAAAATTCTCGGTAAAGGCTTTCGACCTGGGATCGCTCAATAGACGCTCGACCTGCTGCCGG
>CAMAVF010000541.1 GCA_945861445.1 Planctomicrobium piriforme
AACGACGAAATTCACACAGACGCTCCGCAGTTTTGCCCGTCATTCTTTACGACTCTTCACCAAACTCGGCTTTGTGAAATAGGCGATGGCCCTGCATTGTGATGGCGGTGGCTGATCGTGGTTCGTCTCCGGCGATGGTTGGGCAGCGACTCGACTGAAAGCGCCACGCGCAACAAGCTTGACTTCCAGACTGGTTTCGGAATGGCGGCTCAGTAGTTATGATGCCGACTGTTGGAAATCGACCTGACTTCAGACTCCAGTCTCTGGAGTCGATCGTGAGATTGTTGTTGAAACTGAGCGCATGAACCGAATCCTTCTGAAATCGAAGATCCATCGAGCCACGGTGACTCAAGCGGAGTTGCATTACGAGGGCAGCGTGACGATTGACACCCAGTTGATGAAACTGGCCGACATCATTGAGTACGAGCAAGTCCAGATTTATAACGTCACCAATGGCAATCGATTGACGACGTATGCCATCGAGGGCGCGGCCGATTCGGGAATCATCTGCATTAACGGCGCGGCCGCTCATCTGGTGCGGCCGGGCGACATGATTATCATATGCAGTTACGCCCAGTTCGATGGACCGCAGTGCGCCAGCCATCAACCTTTGGTCGTGTTCGTCGACGCCAAAAACCGTCCCAAGGCACGTGGTGCGAGTTCGGGGATCATTGAATAGCAATGCGAGAGACCGCACGGTTCGGGCGTCACGCTCAGCCGAGATCAAATCCTGACCAGGCCGCAGACGGAGGGCAGACCGTCCCGGACCCGGGCACGATTTCACAAGCAGTGCATCACAACACGAGGAACTAACGGAATGAAACGTGTGCTGGCATTGATTCTGGCCGGGGGCAAGGGCACGCGGTTGGAACCGCTCACCCGCGAGCGAGCCAAACCGGCAGTCCCCTTCGGTGCGGCCTATCGGATTATCGACTTCCCGCTTTCCAACTGCATCAACAGTGGCTTGCGGCGGATCCTGGTCCTGACTCAGTACAAGGCCACCAGCCTCGACCGGCACATCAATCTCGGCTGGCGGTTTCTGTGCCGTGAGTTGGATGAGTTCATCGACATCCTGCCTCCCCAGCAGCGCATTGGCGAGGCCTGGTATCGCGGTACTGCTGATGCCGTCTATCAAAATATCTATTCGATCGAAAAGACTCGGCCCGACCTGATTCTGATTCTCGCTGGTGATCACATCTACAAGATGGATTATTCGGTGATGATCGACGAACACGTCCGTTCCGGGGCGGATGTCACCATCGGCAGCCTGCCCGTCAGCCTGGCCGAAGGGACGCAGTTTGGCGTCATGCAGATTGATGCCAATCAACGGGTGGTTCAGTTCCGCGAAAAACCCTCCGATCCTGATCCGATGCCCGGCGATTCCACTCATTGTCTGGCGTCGATGGGGATTTATGTCTTCAACGCCAACTTCATGTTCGATCAACTCTGTCGCGATGCCACCAACCATCAAAGTGCGCATGACTTCGGTCGCAACATCATTCCGGGCGTCATCAACACGCATTTCGTACGAGCTTTCCCGTTCCGCGACAAGAACACCGGTAGTACGTCCTATTGGCGCGACGTGGGAACCCTGGAAGCGTACTACGAAGCGAACATGGACCTGGTCGCGGTCAACCCCGAACTCAATCTGTACGACAGCACCTGGCCGATTCGCACCTATCAACCGGCCGATCCCCCACCCAAGTTCGTCTTCGCCGACCACGACTGGCATCCGCCCCGCACCGGAGTCGCCTATGACAGCCTGATCAGCGGCGGATGCATTATCTCCGGGGGACGAGTCCGCCGATCGATCCTGTCTCGCAATGTACGCGTCGAAGAGTACGCCGAAGTCGACGACTCCATCCTGCTGGACTACGTGCAGATCGGGCGCGGGGCCAAGATCAAGCGAGCCATCATCGACAAGGGCGTACACATTCCCGACGGCGAGCTGGTTGGCTTCGACCACGCCGCAGACGCCGCCAAAGGCTACCTGGTCACCGAAACCGGCCTGACCGTGATCGCCAAAGTGGTCACGTTCCCTGAAGCGTCCGGCAGCTAGAGCGCATTAAGCTTGGATGTTCCGGCTTGTGCCACTGCTTCGCGACTGTACTCAGTCGTTAAGCAGTGCTCGATCAACATTCGTGGGCACTGCTTGTCCGCCGAGTACATCGGAAAAGCAGTGGCACTATTTCATTCTGATTCCGGAAGACTCATGCTTAAAGCGCTCTAGTGTCGGGTGTCCCTACGGGACAAACGAATCACCGATGAATGAATGCACTCGCTTGCGCTTCGAGCTTGTATTCTTCAGAAACGGTTAGCTCAAACCCGGGATCGGTGCCGCGCCGTTGACCAAGCGCAGGATCTCGTTCGGGACGCTCGGGGACAGTCGCATCTCGCCGAGATCAAACATCGTATCGAAGATCGTCGAGACCAGATTGTGAATCGTAACCCGTTCGGTCAACGGACTGCCCGCGTCGCGCGTCGACTGGCCGATCACACGTCCCATGCCCAGCTTGCCGCCCGCGAGCAACAGGGGGGCCAGTCCGCCCCAATGGTCGCGACCCCCGTTCTTGTTGATGCGGGGAGTCCGGCCCATTTCACCAGTCACAACCAGCAGCACGCGGTCACTCAGACCGCGTTCAGCGAGGTCTTCCAGGAAGGCCGAGACCGCATGATCCAGGGCATGGGTGCAATATCCAATCCCTTCCGCTGCGCCGGCATTGTTGCTGTCCGAGTGATTGTCCCACACGAAGTTGGTGGTCACCGTAACGAAGCCGCAGCCCGCTTCGACCAAGCGCCGCGACAACAGCATCAACTTGCCCAGCGTCTGATTGTGATCGACATAGAACTTATAATTGTTCCACTTCTTGTCGATCATATCCGGCCGCACGAGTGGTGCCGTATCGTATTTCGCGACAACTCGCGGATCTTCTTTGGAAAGATCAAATGCCTGCGCGACACCACCCAGGATCGTCTCGAACGCCTGGTCGCGAAACGCGTCCAGACCGCGGCCCAGACCGATGGAATCAAAATCACGGCGGATCTGATCCAGCCCCTGCAGCAGTTGACGCCGGTCATCAACCCGGTTGCGGGCGAGGTGCAGGGTCATGTCATTCTGCATCTGTCCACCGCTGCCGGGAACAAACGGGGTGTAGGCTGGCCCCACGCTGCCTGTCGAGGTGAACTTTCCGAACTGCTCCTGTGCGGGCTCAGATTTGGGATTCACCGCCCGAGGAAAAACGGCGACGTTTGATGGAATTCCAGTGACCGGATTATTGTTGCCCGCCACGCGTGCGTACAGCGATCCGATGTTGGCCTTCAGAGTGTCGTTGCACACGATCGGCTTGATGTCGTGATTGGCGTCGCCCGTGGTGAACGAGCGGACGATCGACACTTGCTTGGCCAAAGCGGCGAGCTTCGGCAGAGTGGCTCCAAACGTGACTCCGGGAATCGAAGTGGCCACTTCGCCCGTCGCGCTGCGAATCTCGCTGGGCGCCGTCATCTTGGGATCGAAGGTCTCAAT
>CAMAVF010000542.1 GCA_945861445.1 Planctomicrobium piriforme
AAAACATCGCCTATGCGCGACGGGATGCTTCGACGGAGGATATCCGCGCTGCCGCCGAAGCCGCGAACGCGGCCGAGTTCATTGATCGGATGAGCGACGGGATGCAGACGCTGATCGGCGAGCGCGGCGTCCGACTGAGCGGCGGTCAACGGCAGCGGCTGGCCATCGCCCGCGCGATCTTGGCAGATCCAAAGCTGCTGGTTCTCGATGAAGCCACCAGCAATCTTGACACCGAAAGTGAGCAACTCATTCAGCAGAGTCTTGGCCAGCTCATGCGCGGACGAACGAGTTTCGTCATCGCTCATCGCCTCAGCACGATTTCGCGGGCCGACGTGATCGTTGTCGTTGAACAGGGCCGCATCAGCCAGACGGGAACTCACGCCGAGCTAATGGCCCAAAGTGGAAAGTATCGCTCCATGGTGGAACAACAGATCCATATGACGCTGGGTAACTTCACGACGCCCATGCCGATCTAGGCTGACGGTAACGGTGAGTTGGGTCACGTCTATTAACCGAAAAATTGCTAGTCGACAACGATATTCGTGCGGCACCGAACGTGAGAACAAGCACGAATTCAGTAGCATTGATCGACCGAACCATCGGCGACGGTTCGAAGAAACGACCGTTTTTTGGCACGCACAGTAGTTACCCGCCCTGTTGTTTACCACAACATTCTGCACTTTTCGGCGCGAGTTCTCGCCAGCCAACTGGACACGTGCTCCGTGACGAACTTGCCTTGAGCTTCTGTTGACGGCGTTCCAAAGCGGCGGCGCCGGGCGAGTGTCGCGGCGGTCGAAAATGGCGGCGCGCAGTAGAGCATCTCTGAGAAGTGGCAAGATAGGGGCGTCAGCCCCTACATTGCCCAACTTCACAGCGAGGCTCAGGAGTGCGATCCGACATGGAATTATGGAAAGAGGTTCGTCGGCAGGTGCTGACGGGCGAGCTAAGCCGACGTGCCGCGTGTAAGAAGTATGGTCTGGGCTGGCACACGCTGATGAAGATTCTGGCGCACGATGAGCCGCCCGGCTATCGCCAGTCCCAACCACGGGTGAAGCCCAAGATCGACGAGTTCTTGCCGGTCATTCATCAGATCCTGATCGACGACCGGCAGGCTCCGAAGAAGCAACGCCATACGGCCTGGCGAATCTTCGAGCGTTTGCGGGACGAGTATCAGTTCGGCGGCAAGTACACGATCGTCAAGGACGCCGTGCGGGACTGGAAGCAGTCGCACCAGGAAGTCTTCCTGCCGTTGTCGCATCCTCCGGGCGAAGCCCAGGTGGACTTCGGCGAAGCGACGATCCGACTGGCCGGTCAGGAGACGAAGGTCGCGCTGTTCGTGATGACGCTGCCCTATTCGGGAGCCATCTTCATCCAGGCGTTTCCCCGGGAATGCACCGAGACGTTTCTGGAGGGACATCGCCGCGCCTTTGAATACTTCGGCGGTGTACCGCGGCGGATCAGTTACGACAACTCGGCCATTGCCGTGATCGAGGTGCTCAAGGGACGAGAACGGAAGCTGACCAGGGAGTTCTTGCGGCTGCAGAGCCATTACCTGTTCCAAGAGCATTTCTGTCTGGTCCGGCGGCCCAACGAGAAGGGGCACGTCGAACGACTGGTGGGGTTTGCGCGGCGGAACTTTCTGGTGCCGGTGCCGCAGGTTGATTCCCTGGAGACGCTCAACCGGCAACTCCAGGAGAGCTGTCAGTCCGATCTGCAGCAGCAGACGCGCGGCAAGCCGGCCCCCAAGGGCGAGCTGCTCGTGGAGGACCAGGCCGGCTTTCTGCCGCTGCCCCAGCAGCCCTTCGAGGCCCGCCGCGTTGCAGCAGCGTCGGCCGACTCGCAGTCGCTGGTCCGGTTCGATACCAACGATTACTCGGTTCCCGTGAAGTACGCCCACCGCCAACTGCTGGTGGTGGCCACGGTCGAGGAAGTCCGGCTGGTCTACGAGGACCGGCTGGTGGCTCGGCACCCCCGGTGCTGGAGTCGCGAGCGGACGCTCTTTGAACCGATCCACTATCTAGCGCTGCTGGAACGCAAGCCGGGTGGTTTCGATTACGCCCGGCCCTTGGAGAATTGGCAATTGCCCGAGTGCTTTGGGCTCCTCAGACGCCGACTGGAAGCGGCCGATCCGCGCTACGGCACGCGGTCCTACATCCGAGTGTTGCGGCTGTTGGAGAAGTTCTCGCTGCCCCAGTTGACTGAGGCGATCGAGTATGCCCTGGACATCGACGTGATCGATCCGGAGAGCATCCGCACGATCGTCGAGCACCGGGCCGAGCGGCCGGTGGCGTTGTTCTCGCTCGACGGTCGTCCGCACCTGGCACTGGTGCGGGTGGAAACGACCGATGTGGCAGCCTACGGAGCCCTGCTCACGGAGGTGTTGCCATGAGCAAGACCGAGACCAAGAGCACGGTCCTGCTGAAGCACCATCTGAAGGCGCTCAAGCTGCCGACCATCCATGCGGAGTGCGAGAGAATCGCCGAGCGTGCGGCCGCGGATAATGCCGATCATCTGGCATTTCTGCTGCAGCTCTGTGAGCTGGAACTGATCGAACGCGAACGCAAGGCGGCCGAACGGAGATTGAAGATGGCTCGTTTCCCCGCCCACAAGCTGCTCGATGAGTTCGATTTCTCGGCCCGCCCGAGTCTCAACAAGCCGCTGTTTCTGCAACTCGTCAAAGGCGAGTATCTCGACCAGCGCGAGAACATCCTGCTCGTCGGTCCCAGCGGTACGGGCAAGTCGCACCTGGCCACCGCGCTGGGCATGGCGGCCTGCGCTCAAGGCCGCAAAGTCCGGTTCTTTCGAGTGACCGAGCTGATCACGCTCCTCCTGGAAGCCAAGGAAGAACGGCAACTCTTGCGGCTCCGGCAGCAATTGGCCAAGCTGGATCTGTTAATCCTTGATGAACTGGGCTATGTTCCCGCCAGCAAGGCCGGGGCGGAACTCCTGTTCGACGTGATCGCCACGGCCTACGAACGCAACAGCCTGGTCCTGACCACCAACCTGCCGTTCGAGAACTGGACAGAAGTCCTGGGGAGCGAGCGCCTCACGGGAGCGGCGCTAGACCGCCTGACCCACCGCTGCCACATCCTGGAGACCAAGGGCGAAAGCTACCGCCTCCAGGACGCCAAACGTCGCAGAAGGACCGACTGACCTGACTGGTCCCACTGCTGTGATCTCGTCCGCGACACAACACCTGTAACTTGGGAGAACTTCCACAAACCCAGCGCCACCATCTTCGACCGCCCGGCGCCGCCACTTTGAAACGCCGTCAACAAATGTGAGATAAACTTTACGTTTCCCAATGTACAAAGAAACTAAAAACCCTCTGAACGTTCAGAGGGTTGAAGTTTGGTTTTTGATAAGCTTACTCGAATGGAGAAACGCAATCATTTTTATTTTCTGGCTCCCAAAATGTAATCGGTTCAACCGGCTTGACTAGTTTTGCCTTGACGGGTTTTGCTCTTCCTTTCAAGTGTCGATAAACTGTCATGTGCGAAACGTCCAAAGCTTTGGCGATTGC
>CAMAVF010000543.1 GCA_945861445.1 Planctomicrobium piriforme
ACACGAAATTCGTACCGCGCTGGACGTCGATGAGCGGCTTCTGCCAGGCGATTCCATCCTTCGACGTGGCATAACAGAGTCGGGGGATACCCGTTTTGCCGGGGCCTTTAGTCTGGCTCTGAACCTCATACCAGAGTTTGAACAGTCCACCGTCTTTGTCAAAAATGACGGTGCCGAATCCCGGTCCGGTTTCTTCCCAAGGCTGATCTTGAATCAGCACCGGATTCCGCGGATGTTTGGTCGGCTGATTCAATTTCTTCTGGACGCCGTGCATGTCGCCGATGACAAAGTCGTCGATGAAAAGCTGCTTGCCGTGAATGACCAGCGCGTCGCCGAGGATCTCGTCATCCAGGTCTTTGAACATGCCGGGTGGCACCTGGCGACTCTGAGCCAGAACCGGTGAATGGAGTGAAAGAGAAAAGTCATCGACCGCCACCAGATGCGATCCCACAAAATGACCTGCAAGCAGCGCCACGATCAGGGCGCTTCGTGGGACGAAAGATCGGTACATTTTTGTCTCCAGACATTCTCGCACTCGTACGTGTCCGGGGTGGGGGCGACAAACGACGCCGGCGATTCGAGAACTGGTCGCATCGCCGCACGCGGTGTCACGCGAGGATTTCCCGGATCGGAGATCCGCCGTGGCTGATCGAAACGGGGCGGCCGACTTGGTCATACACGGGCATCTCGTGGTCGATGCCTAGTGCCTGATAAATCGTGGAGCAAACGTCCGCGGTACTGACCGGATTCAGGGCCGGGTACGCGGCCTGGGAATCGCTCGCCCCATAGACCGTGCCCCCTTTGATCCCCGCACCCGACAGCAGCATCGAGTAGCAGAACGTCCAGTGATCGCGTCCCGCGTTCGCATTGATCTTCGGCGTGCGACCAAAGTCGCTCATCACCAGCACCAGCGTCTCATCCAGTAGTCCGCTGTCCGACAGGTCCTGCATCAAGGCGTTGTAGACCGCATCCAGGTACGGCAGGTTGTACTTCTTCAACAACTGGAAGTTCTGCGAATGCGTGTCCCAGCAGTGAAGCTGCAGCTTCAATCGCTCCCAGTAGCAATCCCAGGTGACGTTGATGAAACGTACTCCCGCTTCGACCAGCCTGCGGGCAATCAGCGCGCTTTGGCCGAAAAGCGTGGGCGTATAGCGTTCGCGAACCTGGGGATCGACTTTGTCCAGGTCGAACGCATCCCGCACCTTCGATGACGTCAGCAGACTCCAGGCCCGCTCTTCCTGGCGGTTGAAGCTTCCCAGTCGGGCCTGCTGGTCGACCCTGAACCGTTCCCCATCGAGTTGTTGCAGAAGCGTCTGACGGGCACTCAACCGGTCAACGGTCATTTCGTTTTCCAGCCGCGTGTGAGGAATGTACGGCATGCCGCGCAGCGGTTGCGGCGTGTATGCGTCCTCAGGCGGGTTGTCGACATAAGGGGCACATTCCGTGTAGAGCGGATCGAACCGCGAACCAAGAAAACCGGCAGTCGGACCCGGGCGGCGCCAACCCTGGCCCCAGCCGAGATAGCACGGCATATAGACGTACGCCGGAGAATCGGCCCGTCCGCCACTCAGGTATTCGCAGACCGATCCCATGCTGGGTGGATGCGTTTCTTTGAGATTGAGCAAATCGGTTTCCGGCACTTCCCAGCCCGTATAGCTGGGGATGCAGTTGTGGCACCCGGCTCGGTGATTGATCGAGCGGACAATTGCCGAGCGATCCATCCATTTCGTGTGCAGCGGAAGATGCTCGCAGATTTCGATTCCCGGAGCACTCGTGGCAATCGGATTGAATTCGCCGCGAACTTCCGACGCGGCATTGGGCTTCAAATCGTACATATCCTGCCAAGGAGCGCCGCCGAGCAAGTAGAGGCAGATGACGCTCTTGGCTTTGCCGTTCCAGACATGTTCCCGTTGCTGTTCGGCCTGCAGCAATTGGGGCAGACCAAACCCACCGAGCGCGGAAAGGGCTCCCACTTTCAGTGTCGCTCGGCGCGTGATGCCATCACAAAACTGCCGTCGGCTGCCGAGCATCGTCAACATGGTACGTTCCTCAGGATTACTGGAGTGTGGTGAGCTTCTGGTCGGCCGCCACCAGCAGGATGGCGTATTCCTAACTTTCTCTATCCCGGCCAGCACCCGCGGCTGGGCGGTCAACGAGGCTTTAGTCGTAGGACTGTAGGTAGTGATTTTGTTTGATCCGTGGCTCGAAAGCGTACAGCTTCGTGTTCTTCAAATGAAACCGCAGCTTGATCGGCCGCGCCTGAAGCAGGTGACAGTCCGTGTTGTCCTTCCACTTCACCACATGCCGCACGCTGTTGGAGGTGATCGGCGTGCAATCGGAGACGCCGAAGCCTTCGATGACCTTGCCCTCGGCATCGAGTGCTTCGACGGTGAGTGAACCCCCCTCGGCGTTGGCATTAATCTCCAGCGTGTCGCCGAAGAACACCAGCGGCTTGGTCGTCAGCGAGCCGGCTTCAGCTCCGGCGTTCACCGAAACAAAGCCGTCGAGACGCAAGGTTGCCAGGCCGACTCCGCTGTTGATTGGTTCGGGATGATAGTTCAACCAATGTCGATTCCGCGTTCCCCCGTAGTAGAAGCGAATTTCATCACCGACGACGAGCGGCGGGTGATGGGGATAGACCTGCCCCCAATCCCAGGCGTCATCCGTGGTTCCGTAAGGAAGGAACGTGGCCTGCTCCGCCTCCCTTTTCCAATCGCGATTGTCTTTCAACTCGCTCGGCGAGATGACGCCATTCTTTACAACCCGTTGCCAGGTGACGCCATTTCGGCTGAAGACCAATTGATTATTGACACGATCCCACCATTGCTTGTCAGCGGGAATGGGCGAGATCGTCTCGTAGTTATACGTGTTCAGCAAGCCAATATAGACCCCTTCGTACGGGACACCGGTCATCGTGTAGAACTCGGTGCTCAGCGGTGCATCCAGTTTTGTTTTTCTCAGCACCGTGACTTTGGGCGACCAGTGGAGAAAATCCGCGCTTTCGATCCGGCTGACCACGCGAGTGTTCGGCGGACCAAAGCGAAGATGGGCCACATAACGCCCCAGCCGTTGGTCCCAGTAAGGAGCAATCTGCGTATCGCTGAAGGGAATGACGGGGTTCGCGGGTTCCTGCTTCCAGTGGATGCCATCGGCGGAGTAGGCGATCCGCGTCGACAGTGAACTGGGCTTCGCCTCGGGATTGGCGACATACATCATCTTGAAACGACGTTGAGGATTCTCGTCGCGGTCATCGATCATCACACCCGGTCCACCGAGAAATCTCTCAGGCGGCTCCATCACGATGTGGTTGTTGTCGGCCTGCTGATTCGTGATCGGCTTTTCCCAGTGAATCCCGTCGGCGGAGGTCGCAAATCCCACGAGATACTGGTGACTGGCTCCCTCTTTGGCGGTGCCCTGAAGAATCTGGTACCACATCTTGAACCGGCGGTCTTTGGGATCAAAGACGACGGTGCCGTAGTCGGTCGCAAA
>CAMAVF010000544.1 GCA_945861445.1 Planctomicrobium piriforme
GCTGACATGGCAAAAGGCGAAGGGCACGTTGAGGTTCGCAGTCAACTTGCCGCAACGGCGAAGCGACTGCCATTCGATTTGTCGCTGGCCATTCTGCGTGGACTGGCCGCGCATTCCGAAGACACGCAGGATCCACGCGTGCCATTGCAGATCTGGTGGGCGATGGAAGCACACGCCGCGCAGCATCCTGATGCCGTGGTCGCCTGGTTCTCGGATAAAGAGGTCTGGAAGTTGCCGGTCGTCGAGCAATTTCTGATCAGCCGTGTCATGCGCCGCTATGCGGCAACCGGGAACCGCAAAGATCTCTATACCTGTGCGAAACTGCTGGACCTGTCACCCGGCGGCAATGCCACGAAGCAATTGATGGCCGGTTTTGAAGAAGCCTTTCAAGGTCGTTCGCTGGCCAGCTTGCCGGAAGAACTGGTCACCGCAATCGCGCGGTCTGGTGGCGGCTCGACGGCATTGAAAGTTCGCCAGGGAGATTCAATGGCCATCGATGAGGCTCTGGCAGTCATTGCGAATCCCAAGGCCGTCGCCAAGGAGCGTCTGCAGTTCATTCAAGTCCTGGGCCAGGTCAAGCAGCCGCGCAGCGTGCCAGTCTTGCTGAAGCTCTTGAAGGAGACACCCGACGAAGCGGTCCAGCGCGAGATCTTGACCGCCCTCCCGCAATACGAGCAACCCGAGATTGCCACGACCGTTCTGGAACTGTGGAAGAAGCTCTCGCCCGATGTGCAGAGCGTCGCCCTGACCTTGTTGTCCAGCCGCAAGAGTTGGGCGCTGCAATTACTGGCTGCGGTCGACATGGCGCAGATTCCCAAAGATGCCATATCGCTGGATGTCGTCCGCAAGCTGACCGTGCATCGCGATGAAAAACTTGCGGGACTGATCACCAAACATTGGGGCAGCCTGGAGGGCGCCTCGACCGCTGAGATGCAGCAACTCGTAGAGCGCCTGATGGCCGTGGTGAAGTCCGATTCAGGCAATCCTTATGAAGGCAAGAAGCTCTACAATGCAACGTGTGGGAAGTGTCACACGCTGTTTGCTCAGGGGGGCCAAATCGGACCTGACCTGACGACATACAAACGTGACGACGTTCACAACATTCTGTTGAGCATCGTGAATCCAAGTGCCGAACTGCGTGAAGGTTTTGAGACCGTCTTGATTGCAACGGTCGACGGCCGCTCGTTGAACGGATTCCTGATCGACCAGGATTCGCAGGTCGTGGTACTGCGAGGCATCGACGGTCAAAGCGTGACGATCGCTCGCGATCAGATTGACGAGTTGGTTCCGCAACGCAAATCGCTCATGCCGGAAGGTCTCTTGAAGGATATGACCGAACAGCAAGTGCGCGATTTGTTTGGATATCTGAGAAGTTCGCAGCCGTTGCCGTAATGGGAGCCCCATCCCACGATTGGTTGTAGCGCAAAAGCGAAAGCGGGCGTCTCAGGTTACCCCGACACGCCCGCTGTTCTTTTATCGGACCGATCTCACCCAAAGCGGGGTGAACTCGACTACGGGACCTTTTTACCAGCAAGCTTGCCCAAGCCCGTGCTGCCCAAACCGGAGATTGGGTTCACGTAGCCGAACAGTTTCAAATAGTAGGTCTGGCCAGAAACCAGTCCCGTCACCGTGACGCGAGCGTCCAGGTGGTTTGCACCCAAGCCACCGATGTCGTCGTTATGTCCGAGCAACACTCCAGCCGAGGTGTAAACTTCCAGAACCGGGTCGAACGCAGCCGGATTCGTATGCGTGAAGTCGAACTGGAACTTGCCCGACTTGTTGGCTTTGAACTTGAACCAGTCCACATCGCTGGTTGTATTGATGAAGACATCCGACGCAATCGAGCCGATGGAGTTGGGGGTCAACGATTTGGCAGTGGCCAGAGTATCGCCGACGTTGTCGAAGTTATCCTTCATCGTCAGTCGGTAGGCACCCTTTTGTGAGTTGCCATACGTGCTGACCCGAACGAAGTAGGTGCCGGTTGCCAGGTAGGTTCCAATTTCACTGTTCAGATTGGTTGAGGAGATGTCGTCGTCGGTGAAGAGCACGGTCGTGCCGTCAGACGCCAACAGTTCCAGCTTGACGTCGAGCAACGAAGCACTCGGAGCGGAGTTGCTCAGTTTGAACGTCGCATAGCCGTCGAGTTGCGTGACAACCTTGAAGACGTCTATGTCACCGAATTGATGGAACTTGCCGCTGAAGTCAGCGGATGATGTGGTGGCATTGAATGTGAACTTCCGATTGGTCGTACCAACGGTATCTGCCGTATTGATGTAGTCGTCAACCACGGTCGTCGTGGGGTGTGCCCGGCTGAGAGTATCGTCGATCCAGCCCAGGTAGAAGTCAGTCCGCGTACTGTAGGACATGTCCCCCTTCTTGCTGAGGGGCGTCGAATGATAGGTGTTCAGTCCGAAGACCTGATAAGCACTTCCGACCAATTTCAGAACCGGAGCCCCGATATCGTTCGCAGCGAAGGTGCCTTCCGTGGTGTCCAACTTCCAGACCAGTTGTGAGGCCGAAACACGTTCGACCTTGGTGGTCGCGGTCTGCTTGGTGCCAACGGTCCCGTCAGAACCGGTGGTGCTGGTTCCAATACCGCCGAATCCGACCAGAGTCGCCGTGCCGCCTGCGGTGAACGCTGTCGGCGAGACTGCCAGCGGAACAACAGATCCCGCGACGGCGGTGGACAGGTGCCACAGGGCAATATCTTGTCGGTAATCGATGCTGCCCGCGACGTACTTCGGATAGACCACGATTTGGTCGACGGTGTAGGTTACGCCACCCAGGACAATGTTGGCTGAAGCACCGCCGCCGATGGTGGACAGACCCTTGGACGCCGTGGCCGTCGTCAATACCCAGCGTGAGTCAATCAGCGTACCGGCGCTTTGGGTTACGACGGCAGTCGTCGAGGTGTAGGTGGCCAGTCCGACCGCAGTGAAGCTGGAAGTCGTCGTACCGTTGATGATACGCGGCACGCCGCCGTGTTCGACAACCGAATTCGCGGCTGACAACAACTGGCGAGCTTCCAGATCTTCAACGGACAGGAAACAGTTGCGGCTGACAACGGGACGGCGCTTCTGACCTGCATGGAGACTGCGCCACAGACTGGGAATAGCGGCCGGCAAATTGATCAATGAGTCAAGCATCTGGGTTCTCTATGCAGCTAAGATGACCGTCTTGTCTCCGTCCAGCACACCTGCTGGATAACGCAGAGACAAGGATTGTTCGGAGTAAATGATCACGACTGTTTCCCTTGCGATCCGCGGCATTGGCTGACTGTTCTTAAGAACACGCTTCGCCGATCAAGGGCCACACAGACAATCTAGGAGCCTGTCTGTGTAACGGGGGCGTCCGCCAGGATCAAATAAATTTGGCACCTGACACGTGGACTGCCGTGCGCATTTAGCTGGGGATCCAGCCGCTACGCCAAGCCTTCAACAGGTTATGAGTCAGGCAGATCAACTGCCATTC
>CAMAVF010000545.1 GCA_945861445.1 Planctomicrobium piriforme
AGGTCGTTGAATTGGGTGGCGGCGACGTCGATCCCGAGTTGGTGATAGAGTGTCGCGAACACGTCGCGGAAGTGAACCGGACGAGTGAGCGGCACTTCTCCCCACCGCGTGCTTGAGCCAATGACCTGGCCCGAGCGCATTCCTCCGCCCGCCAGCAGGGCGCCCGCCACGCTGGGCCAATGGTCCCGGCCCGCATTTCCATTGATCTTCGGAGTCCGACCGAACTCTCCCCACGCCACGACTGCCACGTCATCAAGGAGGCCTCGTTCTTCAAGGTCTTCGATGAGGGCCGACATTCCGAGGTCGAGTAGCGGGAGCGTCCCGCGGGCTTCGTTGAAGACATCCTTGTGCCAATCCCAGTTGTAATCTCCCGCCAGCATTCGCCCGAATGGCCAGCGAGTGAACGCCAGCGTGACACACCGCGCACCCGCTTCGATCACTCGCCTGGCAAGCAGAAACTGATCCAGCAGCGTTTTGCCATCACGTTCATGCGGATAGCCAATATCGAGGCCGTATCGCCGGCGAGTCCTGCTGTCTTCACGGGTGAGGTCGAGTGCTTCGGCCAGTCGCGGTGAGGTCAGGACTTCGAACGCCTGGCGGTGAAATTCTTCAATTCCGTCGGTGAGACCGGCCTGATCGACCTGACGGCGGAATCGATCAAAGCTCGCCAACAAGGTCCGCCGATCAGATAGCCGATCCAGACTGACGCCATTGAGCATGATGTTGCGACGGTCGACAGCTTGCACTTCAAAACCCGCATGGGCCGCCCCGAGGTAACCCGGTTGGGTCGGTGGCGTGCGCAGGATGAATCGGGCGTCAGGGTCGAGGGGCGTCAAGTCCACACAGGGCGGGACCCCGAGCACTCGCGGGCCGAATTGCCGGGAGAGTATCGAACCCATCGAGGGCCAATCACCGGGAGGATACCCGGGTATGATGGCCGATGAGGGCATCGGCGGATGCGACTCCCAACCCGTGGAACACCAATGCGTGTTGTGATCGTCTCGAGCTCCCACCAGCGAACGGATCAGAGTGAGTTTGTCTGCCATTTGCGCCAATCGTGGCAACAATTCGCAGATGTCGATTCCCGGCACATTGGTGGCGATCGGCCGAAACTCGCCGCGGATTTCGGCGGGCGCTTCCGGCTTGAGATCATACATATCCAAGTGCGAAGGGCCGCCGGGCAACAGCACCATGATGATGCCTTTGGCCGACTTGGTGGGATTCGCCGATGCGCGGCTGCCAGCATGAGCTTGCGACTGCAAGATCTGCGGCAACGCCAGTCCACCGAGTGCCAGCCCGCCAATGCACAGACAACTGCGGCGGGAAAGGCCATCGCAAGCAGTAGAGTTCGGTCCGGCGATATTGAGCATGATCCCAATCTTGATCGGCCAAGTTTGCATCAACAAATACCGATATATCCGATTTGCATCCCAACTGCAATTCTTTTCCACCAGCCACAATTAAAGGACAGGCATATTATTTGATTAGACGCCACGTCGTTTCTGAGCATTAGTACAAAATATGCCTGTCCTTTAGTTGTGGCGGGGTGGAGCAGTAAGGGGATTTCAATTGACTTTGGGGTGGGTGATTTTGTATAAACGCGTGTTGATGTAATGCGCGGAAAAATTCGATCACGATGGCGTTCAAGGATTCTTAGATGACGATGCTGGAAGGTGGTGCTGCAGGTCTTGGTGGCACTCGCATCAATCGTCGAGCTGCTTTGCAGATTGGTGCCGGTTTACTGGGCCTGAGTTTGCCTGACTCTCTGCGTCGGGCACATGCCGCCGGAACTGCCGGTCCCAATGTCTCGTGCATTTTTATCTTCCTGGCGGGTGGAGCGAGCCAATACGAGACGTTTGATCCGAAACCTCACGCCCCCATCGAAATTCGTGGTCTTTGGGATCCGATCCAAACGAACGTACCGGGAGTCTCCATCTGCGAGAAACTGCCGTTGCTGGCTCAGCGCATGGACAAGGTGGCTCTGATCCGGTCCTGGCAGTGTAAGACCGGTGGCCATGACATTGGCTCGCAGCATGTCGCCAGCGGATTCCTGCCGGCACGTGGCGGTCAGTATTTTCCGAACTTTGGCTGTCTGATTTCCGCTCTGTACGGCAGCCAGACGCAGGGGATGCCGGCGCATCTGGGGCTGCCGGTTGCTGCGCGCTATACCAATCCGCCGGGATACCTCGGCTCGGCACACAACTCCTTCAACATTAAGGGGGATCCTCGTTCGCCCGAATTGGAGTTCAACAAACTGAACTTGTCTCCCGTGCGTTTTGAGAATCGCCGGTCGATGCTCACGCAACTGGAGAATCTGGGCCAGTTGACCGAGTTGCAGGGAGGGCAGTTTGACGCCCACGACAAGTTCACCGATGAAGCAATCGCCTTGCTGACGAGTGGTGCGATGCAGCGTGCTCTGGACCTGGATGCCGAGCCGCTACCACTCCGCGAACGGTATGGGATGAATATTTACGGACAACGTGTGCTGTTGGCACGGCGGATGATTGAAGCTGGGGCTCGGTTCGTCACGATTAACCACGCGGTGCAAGGTGGCCTGTTTGGCAAAGGGACGACGGAAGGGACCTGGGACAATCACCAACTCTTATTCGATTCCCTGATGTCGGGCAGTCAGCCGTCACGCGGGATTCCTGGTTACCCCTGGGCGTCGTATGAGGGCCCTGGAAACCTGCCGCAACTGGACATGTCGTTGTCGGCTCTGCTGGACGATCTTGAGGAACGGGGTCGATTGGACAGCACGCTGGTCGTGGTCATGGGAGAATTTGGGCGGACGCCGCGTATCAACAAAGACGGTGGCCGTGACCATTATCCCAATGCTGGCAGTCTGCTGATGGCCGGTGGCCGCATTAACCGGGGCGTGGTGATTGGTGCCACCGATCGCACGGGCAGCATTCCAGTGACTCGGCCGTGGACCCCCGAAGATGTGGCAGCGTCCATTTATCATGGGCTGGGCCTCGACCATCATCGCACCTACTTCCCGCGACTCTCACGTCCGACTCCCATCGCCGACGGTCAAGTAATCGACGGTCTCTTTACCTGATGAAAGCCTCTTTCACGGCCGTTCTGGACACGACCAGCATTTCGTGAGAGACTAGACGTTCACCCACTGCGTCCGCTGCCGACGATTCGGCTGCCGGGACGGGTGGTTTGTCTTCGTACTGGTCTGGACGCTGTATGACTCGCACGACTCTCTCGGGCTGCCGCGAATTCTTGCAGAGTCAGCGTTTCTCGCGGCGGGATGTCGTGCGCGCTGGGGCACTCGGACTGTTCGGCCGGGCCTGTTTCCCGCTCCTGGGGAATGAATCGGCCGGTCCCGCCAGTTCTCAAGCACGAGCCAAGTCGGTGATCTTTTATCATCACTATGGTGCCCCCAGCCACATTGATACGTTCGACCCCAAGCCCGATGCACCGGACGAGATCCGGGGCGAGTTTGCCACCAT
>CAMAVF010000546.1 GCA_945861445.1 Planctomicrobium piriforme
AGTCACTGCTGCAAAGCGTGTCCTCCCGGCCCGGAGAACCGGAGATCATTCGAGTGTTTCCTGCGTGGCCGCTCGAATGGGACGCATCGTTCCGCCTGCTGGCCCGCGGCGGCTTTCTCGTCTCCAGCGAAATCAAGGAGGGCAAAGTCATGTCAGTCGAAATCGAATCGCGGCTCGGGGAGGACTGCCGTTTGCGAAATCCCTGGTTAGCCGAATGCCTGCTGGCCGAGGTCGGCGGGCCAAGCCACAAGCTCTCAGGAGAAATCCTGCATTTCCCCACAAAAATAGCGAAGCGATACCGTCTATCGCATCCCTGAAACCCTGTGCCACAGCATCATGACGCAAGAGCGAGCCCCATGAAACACATCACAGCCATAGTCCTTTCCGCGCTACTACACGCGCCGTTGGCCGCGCGCGCAGGCGTCACCGAAGTTCGACCAGTGGTTACCGTGAGAGACGGCGTGCAACGGATCGAATACCGATCGGGCGATACGCTCGTCGCCCGCTCCGCAGACACCGCTCCGGCTGGCGTCGAACTGAAGTTCCCCGGCGCTGATTGGGTGCCGGTGACATTTCATGGACCGGCCTTGCATAACGGCGTCATTGAAGTGGGGCCGGAGAAGTTTGGCACCCTGACGCTGCGGTGGCGGCTCGTGCAGGAGACGCCCTCGCTCGTGGAGCGCACGCTCGAAGTCACCGCGGCCCAGGATCAGAAATTCGCCGTCACGTTTCCCTTTCATCCGACGATGGCCGGAGCATGGGCCGCGTTTTCTGGACCCGTCACCGAGAAAGCAATCTTCCACACCGGCGTCCGTGAGCGCGCGAATCAGACATTCCCGGTCGCCATGCTGCGAACCGCGGACAGTGTGTATGGCGTGATTGCGGATTCACCTGCCTATTGGGAACGCACATCAGAGAAGGTAAAATCGCCCTTCGGCCTGCGGGTCATTTCTGCTGCCGACGGGTCGCTCTTGCCTGGGCACAACGGCAGTTACTGCTACGGCGGATCATGGTTCTTCTGCGACTCCGGGAATTACTTGCTGGCCGGCGTGCACCGCTTGCCAGCCGAAGACGTTGATGCCCGGCTGATTGAACGCATCCAGCGGGAACTTGCCAAACAACCGGCATTTAACGAAGACATCAACACCGTCACCGGCGATCCTCACGGCAATGCCCCCTACGCCGACTACTCAGTCTACATCTGGTTGCGGCAACAGATTCGCCAGAGAATGCGCCAGACCGAACCTGACCGCGTCGGTCAGGCGATCGACAAGAAATTGGGAGTCGTGCATGAACGTGATGTACTGCGGTTGGGGCCTGGAGCCGAGGCGGCCAAGTGATGACTCGCGTGGGAATGTTGTTCGCCGAGGCATTCCCGCCTCGCACCCCATAAAAACTTATTCTGTGGAAAGGCTCGCAGCAGCCATGATGAAGTGCCGCAGTCGGAAGTTTATGAATCCGCCCTTCGTTCTGATCGTCCTGATGCTGTTGGCCGTTGAACGAGGTTCGGCTAACGTTTCTGCGGACGAGCCCGGATCTCGTCGACCCCATCCGTTCGGTCAGCGCGAGCATGTTGTCAGGCAGCTCAGTGGCGAACAGAATCCTGTGGCGATTCCCGCCGAGTTGCAGGTGGTCAGCCAGCCCTGGCAGCGTGAAAACGCCCAGATGCCGTATCTCGTCTACATGCCCGAGAAGGGTCGACTGCTGATGCTTGTGGAATGCCGGCAGCCGATCCAGACGGCCTTCATTACCAGCGACGATCATGGCAAGACCTGGAGCGAACGGAAGTGGATGAGCACCGATTCGGACGGCCGACCGAACGGCGTCGCGTTGGGATTGACGTACCTAGGCCAAGGCAAGCTCCTGGCGTTTCCGGAGAACGTCGTCACCGGCCAATGGAGCAGTCAGGATTACGGGGAAACATGGAAGAAGGCCGACGTTCGTGACACCGTGACGGAACGCTACGTTTGGGATCCGCTCCTCGTGATCAAGGATCGAGAGGGGCGGGTCACCCAGTTGATTGAAGGCAGTTACCGTCCGACAGGCAAGGCACGAGGATTGCCGTCGCGCGA
Organism: Planctomicrobium piriforme; assembly: GCA_945861445.1. Classification (GTDB taxonomy): domain Bacteria; phylum Planctomycetota; class Planctomycetia; order Planctomycetales; family Planctomycetaceae; genus JAKFVC01. Next base: position 2,073 of record CAMAVF010000546.1, read on the forward strand.
CTATTCGCAGGCCTATCTGCGATCAAGTCTGGACGAGGGGCGGAGTTGGAGCAATGAGGTCAAAGTCCCGCAGTGGCTGGGGGTGAATGAGGTCAGCCTGATCGTCGCGGGCAACGGGGACTGGATCGCCGCCTGCCGCCTCGACGAGCCCTCCGAGTATGGCAAGGGAGATTACGCCGACCTTTACTCTGGGTTGGGTGTTTCGATTTCAAAGGATCAAGGGAAGACCTGGTCAGAACGCGAGGTCTTGCACGACTTTGGCCGTCATCATTCCAGCATGGTCCTGCTGCCCGACGGACGAATCGTGATGACCTACGTAGTACGCGCCGGATATCCGAAGACCGCGGACGGTTTTCCTCAGTTTGGCATCGAAGCAGTGGTCAGCGGCGATCACGGCCAGTCATGGGATCTGGACCACCGCTACATCCTGGCGGACTGGCAGGGTAACATCCGCGTGGACAGCGGACCGACCAATGGCTGGTGCAGTCCACAATCCACCTCGACCGTGCTGTTGCCCGATGGCGCGATCTTGACGGCGTTCGGCACGGGCCATCGCAACCCGCAAGGCGCGACGGTGTGGTTAATGGACGTGGCACTCGTCAAATGGTGTTTGCCACCAACGGCCAGGGGAAAACATCGATAATTTGGTCATGCGCTTTCGCACGGCGAATATCCATGATATTCCTTAATGCTGATGTGTTGTCGGAAGTGTCGTGGTAACAGGAACCAACGGATGTTGAATCTGACCGCTCCGTCATTGTCGCCGCTTTGCGATGGCGTTTCTCGCCGTGATGTGCTGCGAATCGGGACGCTGGGACTCGGCGGGTTGACGTTGCCACAACTGTTGGCCGCGGAGGCGCAGACAGGCACAACGGCTCGCCACAAAGCCGTCATTATGATTTACCTGGCTGGCGCGCCGCCCCATCAGGATATGTTTGATTTGAAGATGGATGCTCCGAAAGAGATCCGGGGTGAATTCCTGCCGATCGCCACCACTGTCCCGGGGATTCAGATTTGTGAACATCTGCCGCGATTGGCCGGGATCATGGACAAGCTGATCCCCATCCGTTCGATGTACGGCTCGCCGAATGACAGCCATGACTCGTTCATTTGTTACACGGGTCGTTCGTTTGTGAATCAACCTTCGGGTGGTTGGCCGTCGTTTGGATCTGTTGTCTCGAAGGTTCAAGGGGGAACTTCTCCCGCCGTGCCACCTTTCGTCGGCCTGGCGCCAAAGTCGGGACATCCACCGTATGGATCTCCTGGACATCCCGGCATGTTGGGTATCGGCCACTCCGCGTTTCGCCCAGCCGGGCCCGGTTTTGAAAATACGCTCAAAGCGGGCGCTGGCAACGAACTGG
>CAMAVF010000547.1 GCA_945861445.1 Planctomicrobium piriforme
CGATATCCGCTTTCGTCAAATAGGGCTTCATTTTCGAATCCTTGAATCGGTCATCCCTGAGCGACAGGTTCCAAACCTGTCACAACTCCTGGTACTTCAAGAATTCTAGCGCTTTACGATCAATAGTCACCTTTTAAGACACGCTCTAAGAATTAATTCTTCAGCGCCGCGGCCAGAAACTCCATCAGCGCCTTAGTGGCCGGATCGTCAGGTAGGCCGATATCTGCATTGATCTTGTTGTGGGTCGTCTCTTTTCCACCGAACAGCGTTACTGGCAAGTCCGCGGCCTTCAGCACATTTCCCAGGCGTTGGGCTTGCGAGCTTGTGTCGGGATGTTCGGCGACGTAGAGCAGAAAAAACGGCGGAATGCCTTTGTCTTTGGCCACATGGGTGACGGCCGAGAAGTCGCGATGCTTCGCTGGATCGCCGCCGAATTTCTCACGGTGTCCGACCTTCGCTTGCGGCAGGCCGTGGACCCGGCGGCGGGTTTCGGCGGTCTCGATGATGGCCGGCACGTCATAGGTATCGCCATCGACTGGAACACAAGCTTTGATGATGTCCAACGACAGCCCCTCGGCCTTCAAGTAGCGTTCATCAATGCTCACAATCGCCGCGAGCTGCGCGCCGGCGGAATGCCCCATTACGAGCAGCCGCTTCGGGTCGCCCCCGTGTTCTGCGATATGATCATGGACCCAGTGAATCGATTTGGCGATATCACGGATGATCGTCGCCATATCGACATTCGGCAGCAGCCGATAATTCGTGGAGACAAACACGTAGCCCTTGTCGACAAAGAACTGCGGCTTCACCTGCACACCCGACTTGTCCCCCGCCTGCCAGCCGCCACCGTGAATCCAAAAGACCACCGGCAGGTTCTTCGCATCCTTGGGCGAATAAATATCCAGCACCTGCCGCTCGTGTGCCGGATCAGCATACGGAATGTTGCGTTTGATCTCCTGAGCTTGCACGGCGCCTGACAGAACCAGTATGACTAACAGACAGGTCAGGGACTTCATGGCTGTATTCCTTGTGACTTGGTTTTCGGGCGTCGATTGAAGAAACGGGGAAAGTCTGGGGCCGAAACCGGCTGCTGAAGAACGCCCCCCTGAGCTCAGACTGGACCTAGACGTAACTATCACATGTCACCAGTGACGAATCAACCGATTACCAAAAAAGGTCAACCCGCGCGGGGCCTGACCACGGCTGGCCGCCGAACCTGGGCGATTGTCGGGATCTTGCTGGCGCTGCAGGCGATTCTGCAGGTCGATTGCGCCCGGCGCTGGACGCCGACGCATGACGAATACTGGCACCTGCCGTTGGGACTGTATGCCTGGAAGACGGGCGATCTGCGAGCCGACCCGATTAACCCTCCGCTCCCCCGGTTGTGGGCCGCACTCCCGCTCGTGATGACTGGCGTCTCCTTGGGAGAGGTGAAGTTCCCTGCGGCGGATGCTTATGCAGTGGGTGACGCCTTTCAACGCGCGCATCCGCACGATCACCGCGAGCTGTTCTTCCGGGGCCGATTGATGATCATCCCGTGGGGCCTCCTGGGCGGGATCATCATTGCGGCCTGGGCACGAACCTGGTGGGGAAATGCGTCCGGCATTCTCGCCACGCTTCTGTGGTGTAGCTGCCCGCTGTTACTCGGACACGGCGCCCTGGTGTCACATGATCTGCCGGGGACGGTGGCCACTCTCGCCGTTTTGTATTCCACCATGAGAATTCGCGAACGCCCGAGTTTTTGGGGTTCCGCCCTGGTCGGGGTCCTGATTGGCCTGGCCTGCCTGACGAAATTCTCGGCGCTGATTCTGCTGCCCATGACGCCGATGTTCTGGCTCATTCTGCCCGGCAGTAGTTCAACACCACGGCTGACTTGGCAGCGGCAGTTGTGCGGCGCGTGCCTCGCACTGTGGTGCTGGTGGTGCGTTATCCAACTGGGCTATCTCAGTGACAGCCTTTCCGGTCGCCCCGCGTTGCGAGCGTGGGGGTTGTCCTACCTTTTGCCGATCGGATTTCAAGCTGGCCTGACAGCCCTGGAAACCGTCCTGCAAGCCCAGCATCCGGTGTTCTTGAATGGGCAATGGAGCCTGTCGGGATTTCGCACGTACTATCTGTTTGCCATGCTGTACCAACTGCCGCTCGGTTTGTGGTGCTGCGGGGGAATCAGCGCCTGGCTGGGATGGAAGCAGCATCGGGACCAGCAGCATCTGCGTCGAATCTTATCGCTGTGGCTGGTGATCGGGGCCGTGCTGATTCCTTCCAGCCTGTCCGAGAATCAACTCGGTTTTCGCTATGTGATGGCCGCAGTGCCGCTGGGAATCTTATTCGCAGCCAGTGCGGCCGCGGACTGGAACCGGGCTGGTCGCTGGCGTCAATTGACGGTGCGCCTGGCCGCGATCGCCGCGTTGTTGGTGCTACGTTACCATCCGCACCACCTGTCATACTTTAATGAACTGGCTGGAGGTCCTGAAGCAGGTCGTTATCTCCTGGTCGATTCCAACATCGACTGGGGCCAGGACCTGCATGCCCTGCGCGACTATCTGAAACAACATCCGTCCGGTCAACCGCTGTCACTCGCCTACTTCGGGACCGAGTCCCCATCCACTCTGGGCCTGAAATATGATTATCCACCGCCGCGCAACCCCGTTCCTGGCCGGTATGCGGTCAGTGTCAATCTGGTCATGGGGCGGCCCTATCACCTGCGCGATCTGAACGGGCAGCAGTACGTCGCGAACATCGAAGACTTCGGCTATTTCCGATTTTTCCAGCCCACAGCGCGCATCGGTTATTCGATCGACGTGTACCACTTGCGACCGACCGACGTGGCCCGCTATTGGGCGGCACGCGCCGGACTGCAGCAGCCATAGCGAACTCGCAGCATTGAAGATGATTTCATTATGATCACCGTGACAAACACAGTATGATGGCGGGGGTGTCGCATCTCGCAAGGGATGGGGAGTAACTGATGCAAGACTCTTCTGTATCTGGCAACTACGCCCGAAGGAGCTGATGGATGCTGACATTATGGAGCCCGAATCCGGCCCCCTTCTGCGATCGTGTCTCGCGACGCCAATTCCTCTCAGTCGGCTCATTGGCGGTGGGGGGCCTGACGCTGGCGGACCTCGGCCGGCTGCAGGCGCAGGGACAGGCCCGGCGATCGGCCAAGAAGGTGATCATGGTCTGGCTCAACGGCGGCCCCAGCCACCTCGAGACCTACGACCTGAAGCCCGGTGCTCCCAAAGAAATCCGCGGCGAGTTCCTGCCGATCCAGACGAACGTCCCAGGCTTCGACCTGTGCGAACATCTACCGCTGCAGGCCGCCATGGCGGACAAGCTGGCCGTCGTTCGCAGCCTGACGTTTGCCAATCCAAATCACGACCGCAGCCTGAACT
>CAMAVF010000548.1 GCA_945861445.1 Planctomicrobium piriforme
AGGTCCTGATGGCAGCGACCTTGCATCCCCGATAAGATGGCAGCGAAATGCCAACCCACCTGGCAATCACGTCCGCGGGAAGCAGCCATTCAATGATCGTGACAGAAACATCCACTGAGCCAGCCGCATCTGAATCGTGGCAGCACGGCTTGGCGACCGCTGTCCGCGATCCGGACGAGCTTGTGGACTTACTCCAGTTGTCCGACGAATGGCGCGAACCCGCCCGCCGTGCGGCGCGACTGTTCCCGCTGCTCGTTCCGCGCTCATTCCTGCAACGCATGGAATCGGGCAATCCTCTCGATCCGTTATTGCTGCAGGTGCTGCCGTTGGAGGTCGAGGAAATCGTCCCTGCGGATTTTCTGCTGGACGCCGTGGGTGACCAGGACGCCAAACGGGCTCCCGGCCTGCTGCAGAAATACGCCGGCCGGGCGTTGATGATCGCCACCGGTGCCTGTGCCGTCCACTGCCGATATTGCTTTCGCCGCCACTATGCCTACGGCGAGGATCCGAAACGATTGGCCGACTGGGAGCCGGCATTCCAGGTCCTTCGCGAAGACGAATCGATCCACGAATTGATTCTCAGCGGTGGCGACCCCTTGATGCTGACCGACCGTCGGCTGGGTGAACTGTGCTTGCAATTGCAGGCGATCCCCCATCTGCGACGCCTGCGAGTTCATACTCGGTTGCCAATCGTGCTGCCCGAACGAGTGACCCCATCGCTACTGGAATTGCTGACGGCGGGGCCGTTGACGCCCATCGTCGTGGTTCACAGCAATCATCCCCAGGAACTGTCAGGGAGTTGCAGTGACGCCTTGCGACGATTGATCCGGGCTGGTTGCACGGTCCTGAACCAGGCGGTCCTCTTGCGCGGCATCAACGACGACGTCGAGACGCTGGCGGAACTCAGCGAGAGACTCGTCGACCTGGGTGTCCTGCCGTACTATCTGCATCAACTGGATCGAGTCATCGGGACCGCTCATTTCGAAGTGCCGGAAGCACGAGGCCTGGAACTCATTGCGGCTCTGCGACCCCGCTTGCCGGGTTATGCCATTCCGCAATTCGTGAGGGAGGTCGCCGGTGCGCCGCACAAAGTTCCGGTGACGGACGGACTAATGCCGTCTCTTTAAGAAGGACATCATGGTCACGCCGCTCGTGGTGATTGATATCGTCGGGCTGACTCACGCAATGCTCGGCCCCGACACGCCTCATTTACAGCAACTGGCCCAGGAAGGATTCGCCCGACCCATGAGCACAGTGCTGCCCGCGGTGACGTGTACCGCGCAATCCAGCCTCCTCACCGGCCTGCCGCCGGGCGGACATGGTGTGGTTGCCAATGGGTGGTATTTTCGCGACCTCTCGGAAGTCTGGTTCTGGAGGCAGTGCAATCGCCTGGTGCAGGGGGAAAAACTCTATGAAACGGCCCAGCGCCGCGATCCCAGCTACACCACCGCCAAGATGTTCTGGTGGTACAACATGTATGCTGCGGTCGACTGGTCGTTGACACCCCGTCCGAGCTACCCCGCCGATGGCCGCAAACTGCCCGATACCTACAGCGAACCCGAAGGCCTGCGCGATGCACTGCAGGAGAAACTCGGGCAGTTTCCGCTCTTCAAGTTCTGGGGGCCTGGGGCTGATATCTCCAGCACGCGCTGGATCGCGGATGCGTCGGTGGAGGTCTTTAATAAGCAGCGGCCGAGTCTGACTCTCGTTTACCTCCCGCATCTGGATTACGACCTGCAGCGGTTCGGTCCGCGAGATCCCCGTATTTCGCAGGCCCTGCGCGATGTGGATGACGAGGCTGGCAAACTGATCCGCGCGGCCAAAGAAGCGGGGGCGCACGTCGTCGCGCTGTCGGAATATGCGATCACCCCGGTTTCGCATCCGGTGCATATCAATCGCGTGTTGCGTAACGCGGGATGGTTGCGAGTGCGTCGCGAACCATTGGGTTGGGAGACGCTCGATTGCGGAGCCTCCCGAGCCTTCGCCGTTTCCGACCATCAAGTCGCCCATGTCTACGTTCGCGATCCCCGGGACATCACGCAAGTCGCGGAATTACTGCGCGGGACGGACGGGATCGAACAAGTCTTGGATGGGGAAGCTCAGCGAGTGGCCGACATACATCATGAACGCTCTGGAGAACTGGTCGCGGTCGCGGCACCGGAGAGCTGGTTTACGTATTATTTCTGGCTGAATGACAGCGTCGCCCCGGACTACGCGCGTTCGGTCGACATCCACCGTAAGCCCGGGTACGACCCGGTTGAGCTTTTCCTGGACCCACAACTGCGCTGGCCGGCCCTCAAGATCGCACAGCGCCTGGCACAAAAGAAGCTGGGCTTCCGCTACTACATGGATGTCATCGGTCTCGACGCCAGCATCGTAAAGGGCAGCCACGGCCGCCTGCCAGCACCGGGCCGCGAGGCCGCAGACGGACCCGTCTTCATCAGCTCCTCACGAGCCATCGAAACCGATCAGGTCGTGATGACATCGGTGAAAGACATGTTATTGAATTTGCAGTTTGGGAATTGAACACAGAAGCCGATCAGCGTCAGTGGGACGAATGGCGTCGATCTTGCGAAGAGCCATTGAGTGAGCATTCTTTGAATTTTTCTGCGTCCATCTGCGTAATCTGTGGATAACGTTCCTCTAGAAGACCTTCATCCACAGATTACGCAGATGTCGCAGATGAATTTCATGCAGTTTCGAGAGGAGCTTTCTGTCTGAGACATCTACTCGCCAACCAATTGCTTAAGCCAGAACTCCTGCAACGGTTCGCCCGGGCCAAATCCTAGTGAGCGATAGAGTTCCTGAGCCGCTTGGTTATCCTGGCGAACTTCCAATGTCACGCGACAACAGCCTGTGCGAGTCGCGTGCAGTTCGATCTTCTTGAGGAGTTCGCGGCCGATACCCTGTCTGCGAAAATCGGGATGGACGGCCAGGTCGTGGAGATTCAGGACGGGGGCTGCCCGGAACGTGGAGAACACCCGGAAGCCAATCGCCAAGCCCGCCGGCTTGCCGTTCATCCGTGCCAGCATCACCAACCGCGAGTCCACCGTGCGCAGTCGTGGAATCAGCAATTCCAGCACCTCGGGGGCGATCGGCTGGCCACCCCCCATCGGGTCCGAGGCGTAGGTCTGCAAGAGAACCAGGACCGCCAACGCATCTTCGGGGTTCGACAAATCCGCTTCGGATATCGTCAAGGGCATCACGAGATCCTTCCTTCAAACCGCAGCATGGGTCACCGCAGTGGTAATTTCACTACAAATCTCTCAAACTTCTGATACGCCCGCAGACGACTCCAGATTTAGCATCTGATGGGGACACGGACCAAACAAATTCCGGTCGTTCTTCGGTCGAATTTTGCCTTAGCGCCTGACTCTT
>CAMAVF010000549.1 GCA_945861445.1 Planctomicrobium piriforme
CGCTATGCACGCCTACTGGCAACCAGGCACGGTCAAGAAATGAACGTCACCCACAAGTCCTGTTTTTGGAAAGTACTCGCATGAATCGACTGATGACATCTCGACGCGGCACGGCTTCGCTGCTGGTTGTCGCCGTAAGTCTTGTACTCTTGGCAGCGGCAGCGACTGCGGCCGATCAGCCGCAGCGAACGCGGCGCGTGTTTTACAACTTCGACGGTGATTCGTGTCTCTCAACCAAAGCGGGCGGCAAGGGACCGGTGCCGGTCAACGTGGATGATGTGAAGCGGTTGATTGAAGAGGTGGCGTACGAAGGGAGCCAGGTCGACACGATACTCGTCTGCGTCAATGCGCAGGTCATGTACTACCCAACCAAGGTCGGCACGATGCGCGGCACGTTATCGACGGCTGAGGCCGTCAAGCGTTATGACTGCGACGGCATTGAGCTCGACTTTAATCGCTTCCCGACGTTTTTCAAAGACGGCACAACTGAAGAACGCGTCACGAAGATGAATTCACTTGTCGAGCGAATTCGGCAGATGCTCGACGATGTGGGACAAGAGCGAGGTCGTCGGCTGGTGCTTTCGGTGCGGCCGCCCTCGAATGGAGGCAACCCGCCTCCGACGCCCGAGGCGGCTCGGCAACGCGGCTGCGATGTTCCCGCCTGGGTCAGGAACGGCTGGGTCGATTTTGTCGGCGTCTCTGAATTTCTGTTTGAGCGTGGTGACCTGCCGATTGACCATTCCAAGTCGTTAGTCAGGATGATAGAGTGGTCGCCTTCCGTGATCGTTTATTCGGCAATATCACCGCGTGGCATTGGGATTTCGGCGACGGAACCTCCTCAACGGAACGGCATCCGACACATCATTATGAAAAGCCAGGAGAATTTATCGTCACGCTTAAAGTCGAAGGGCCTGCTGGCAAGGCCCGGCGTGCCAAGGTGTGGGACGGCACTTTACCTTGAACTTGCGTGAAATCGCGGTAAGGACTGATTAAATTTTAATTGTCGCCTTTCGCTCCGCGAAAGTTGCGAAACACGCTGCTTTCGCGGAGCGAAAGGCGACACTTGTTTTCGATCCAGTCCTAAACAATCATGATCGACGGCTTCGATATTTCACTCATAGCGGTGGTCCGATGAAAAACGCATTCCCCATCATAGGTTCCAGAACTTTTGCCCATTTGCTCGGGGCTACCATCGCATTGATGGAAATTCAACATGTTGTAGAGGGTAGTTCTCAGGAGGTCAGCGTCGAGAAGCGGCCGGCGTGGACGACATCTCGAATCATGGGATCTCCCGAGCCGCCGCTGCCTTATATCACCGAACCGGTGTTTCCCGCGCTCAAATTCCAACAGTGCCTCGAGCTGACGGCGGTCCCTGGAAGCAATCGCCTGTTGGTGGTGGAGCAAGCGGGAAAAGTCTTCACGTTTCCGAACCAGCCCGATATCGCCACAGCCGACCTGGTCGTGAATTTCGCTGAGCAAATCCCCGGCGTGCAGCAGGTCTACTCGCTCACATTTCATCCCGATTTCCAACAAAACCGTTATTGCTACGTCTGCTATATCAAAGGCGACAACGATCCTGAAGGCACGCATGTGGCTCGGTTCCGCATGACGGACGCCGATCCACCGACAATTGACGTCACCACCGAAACCACCATGTTGACCTGGCGGTCCGGAGGCCATAACGGCTGCTGTTTGAAATTCGGCCCCGATGGTTATCTTTACATTTCAACGGGGGATGCAGCGCCGGCCAATCCGCCGGACACAATGAAGACCGGGCAAGATCTCAGCGACTTGCTTTCATCGATTTTGAGAATCGACGTCGATCATACCGATGCAGAGAAAAACTACCGCATCCCCGCCGACAATCCGTTTGTCGATCTGCCGGGAGCACGCGGCGAAGTCTGGGCCTATGGATTGAGGAATCCCTGGCGAATGAGCTTTGATCGCAAAACGGGTGATCTTTGGGTCGGGGACGTCGGCTGGGAGTTGTGGGAAATGCTCTACCGCGTGGAGCGAGGTGGCAATTACGGCTGGGCTGTGATGGAAGGCCGACAATCGACTCACCCTGAATGGCCACGCGGACCGTCGCCGATCTTACCTCCGACGATCGACCATCCGCACACGGAGTCGTCGTCGATCACGGAGGGGTTGACGTACTATGGTGCCAGGCTCAAGGAACTTGACGGAACCCATATTTACGGCGATTACGACACAGGCAAGTTCTGGGGATTCCGTTACGTGAATGGCGACGTCGTCGATCACCGGGAACTGGCGGACACCACGCACCGGGTGGTTTCGTTCGGCGAAGATCATCAGGGAGAGTGTCTGATCCTGGATCACGTGGCAGGCACAATCTACCGCCTCGCGCCGAATCTGCAACCCGACCAGTCTCAGACATTCCCCCGAAGAATCAGCGAAAGCGGCCTGTTTGCGTCCGTGGAAGAACAAACTCCCGCTGCGGGTGTCATGCCCTACTCGATCAACGCCGAATTGTGGTCGGATGATGCCGATGCCGAGCGATTCGTCGCGGTGCCGCATGAACTGTCAATCAAAGCCGAGGGGCCGGCGTGGACGTTTCCAAGGGACTCGGTCCTCGTCAAGACGTTATCGCTGGAGATGCATCGCGGCGATCCTGCCAGTCGACGACGAATTGAAACACAGATCCTGCATTATGACGGGATCGACTGGATGCCCTATACCTACCAGTGGAACGACGAGCAAACCGAGGCCAGTCTGGTCGAGGCCACCGGTACGGAGAACACTTTTGAAATCATGGATTCCGAAGCGCCCGGCGGAAAACGCGCACAGACGTGGCGATTCGCCGGCCGAGCTGAGTGTCAGCGGTGCCACAATAGGTGGTCGGGCCCCGCTTTAGCCTTCAATACACCGCAGTTAAATAAGGATCTCGATCTGGGCGGAAAATCCCACTCACAGATCGACATCTTCGCACAGATCGGGCTGCTTGAGACGCCTGTCGCCGCCGAGAATCGGCCGAAGCTCGCTTCTCCCGCGAACTTGTCCGCGACGCTGGACGACCGGGCTCGTGCCTATCTTCAAGTCAATTGCGCGCACTGCCACCGCATGCATTCCGGCGGGGCCGTTCTCTCGCTCATGCATTACGATGTTCCCCTGGACAAGACGAACATGGTCGGAATGCGTCCCTCGCAAGGGACTTTCGGCATCTATGCCGCTCAAGTCATTGCTCCTCGCGATCCGTTTCGCTCCATCATGCTTTATCGCATGGCGAAGCTTGGTGGCGGGCGCATGCCACACATCGGATCTCTGGAAGTGGACCGCGACGGCGTCGAACTGATCTCTCAGTGGATAGAACAGATGCCGGCTGAGTCGGCCCCGGATGCGGTCAGCCATGTCGCTGC
>CAMAVF010000550.1 GCA_945861445.1 Planctomicrobium piriforme
CCATCGCACGCTTCGTAGAACATGCGATAGCAGGGGGCCTCAGTCGCTGTTCCCGGAAGACGAATGAGGCACATCTCCGACGACTTCGCGGCGTCCCAGCCGCCAGGACCCGGCGCGATGACGGGATCGGAATCCTTCTTCCAGTTTAGCCCGTCTGACGAGATCGCCCGCAGGATGTCCGCACGGGAGGCTCGACAGTACCCGGCATGGTACATCACGTAGCCGGCACCCGCCACGCGGACAATCTCCGGGGCGAACGCACAGAGCGAGTCGTATGCTCCGTCCTGAGCGACTCTCAGACCGGGTTCCGGATGGAACGTAAGTCCGTCACTCGATACGAGGCTGATGATTCCTTGTCCTCGATCGAAGAGATACATCCGGCAGCGTCCGTCGTCCAGAAAGACGATGCGCGGAGCCGCGTAGTAGTGCCCCTTCGATTCCACACGGACTCCGGGATCCATTCTCCACATCAGCCCGTCCGAAGAGGTCGCGCTGCGAATCGAATTCGTCATCGCCTGTGATCCCGCGCAGCACTCAAAGTACATCCGCAGTTGGCGTCCATCACCGACGGGAACGACCTCGGATGACACGACTCGGAAGTCACCCGCACCCCCTTCCTGGGGCGCTAGCCTGACGCCTGGTTCAGGAACCCAGACCTGACCATCCTGGGAACAGGCACTCAAGATGCGGGTTGAAGCGTTGTCATAGTCGTTCGCTCCGGCAGGGTGACCGGGGCGTGGAAGCATCTGCGAGTAGTACATCCGGTAGCCACCGCCGGGCAGTGCTAACACGCGCGGTGACACGACACCACACACGCCGGTGCGACGAGCCTCGCTGGGCCAGGTGGCTTCGGGACGAGGACTGGTGTCGGAGTCAGGAGGGGCATTGATCGCCACCGCCACGTCCTTGGACCACAACGTGCCCGGGTCGGCGTCGACCGTATGCACCTGCGGAGAGGCCGCCGAACTTTTCGAAAGGTCAATCAACGCCGTTGCTCCTCAGGTCTTGAGACCCATCGCGCGATGCTGTTCACGTGCCGATTCAGAGTATCGAGCGAAGGCCGCGTCATCACGCTGGCACGAGACTCCCGTAAACACCATCGCGAAGGAACGCCGATGGCGGGTCTGCGACAGGTTCGCATCCGCCCGGTGAATCGTCATCCCGTGATGCACGGCCACATCGCCCGGCTGCATGACCGCGGCCACCTCGCAGTTAAAATCATCCGTGGTGTAATCCACGATCCCTTGTGAAAATCCGAGAATCTGTGACTTGGCATGCTTTCGATAGCCGCGCGTATGTGATCCATCGACGTAGCGCAGGCAGCCGTTCTCCGCATCCACTGGATCGAGTGCCAGCCACATGGTCAGCACATTCGCTGGCTCCAGGCAAAAGTAGTAGTTGTCCTGATGCGGCGGCGTCACGTGATGTGTGGCGGGTGGCTTGTTGAACCATTCCGGTGGATCGGCCGCAGCGGGCTCGCCGATCAGTGCCTCGGCCAGCGCCTTCCACTTCGGGTGATTGACGTATTCTCGAAAGAAGGGGTCGCCTCCCATTCGCTGCATCTGCTTGAGCGTCTCCGGGCGGGAGCGATCCTGATAGAAGGCATCGGCGTCCGGGAGCTGAGGGACCACGTCTCGAATGTAGCGGTCCAGATTCTCCTTCAGCTCCGTGAATTCCTGGTCCCTCAGCAACTGTCGCACGATCACGAAGCCATGTTGATCGTAGTGTTGTTTCTCAAGTTCGAAGGTCATTCGGCATTCCTTTCGGGTGACTTGGCCGCAGGGCGCTGACCACTGGTCCCTTGAAAGCTGGATAAAATAGTATTACGTTCCATCGGGAGCCGCAAGAGTCGGCAAATCGTTGTCGGCAAATCGTGACAGCGGACTCCGAACAAAAGGGGTTTTACTGTATGCATGGAGATTGAACCATGTTCCGAAACCACGTCAACGACTTCTCGCCGCACGATCAGCAGATTTGGGATGAAGAGCTGCAGGATTTCGTCCCGGATCGTGTGTTCGACGCGCACATCCACATGTTTCATCCCGAGCATCTGAAAACCGGAGTGCCGTCGGCTCTTAGCTCGTGGGGGCTTGCGGATTTCTCGACGCTGCAGCAGTGGGCGGCGCGGTTGTATCCCGGTCGCGAAACGCATTTTCTGGTGCTGGGCACCCCGGCGCCGGGCATCGACGTGACGGCTCACAATCGCTGGTGCATCGACCAGGTCAGCCAGGACCCGCGATCACGGATGAACCGCCTGGTGACACCATCGTGCCGGGTGCAGGACATCGAACGCGATGTGCGCGAGCGAGGATTCATCGGACTCAAACCGTACCGGTTGTTCTCCGTCACAGGAGACATCGCGCAATGCCGGATTCATGAGTTTCTGCCGCACGAACAACTGGAACTGGCGAATGAACTGGGGCTGTGGGTCACGATGCACCTCTCGCGGTTTCATGGCTGCGCGGACGAGTTCAACCTGGACGACCTGCGGGAGTTCACCGGAAGCCGTTACCCGAACATCAAATGGATTCTGGCTCATTGCGCTCGCAGCTTTACGTATTGGCCGATCCGCAAGGCGATCGCTCAACTGCGCGACATGCCGAATATCTGGTACGACGTTTCGGCTGTGACCGACGTGCGACCGCTGATCACGTTGTTCTCGCGCGAGGATCGGCGGCGCATTTTGTATGGATCCGACGGTGTCGACGCGATGTACTTCCGCGGCCAGTACGCCGCGATGGGCCGCGCGTGGCAGTGCGTCGACGTCAACCGCTTCAACCTGCAATTTCCGCACTGCGACGGCCGGCCGATCCTGGCGATCTACGAGCAATTACTGTCGATGAAGCATGCGGCGGAAATCGCCCAGTGGTCCGACGATGACGTTCAGAACCTGTTCTGGAGAAACGCTGTTGCCGCGTTCGGGGTGAGCTTCGGTGATGAGGCCGCGTCCGGGGTGCGAATCGGCGAGCAGACACAAGCCACGTACGCCCGCGCGAAGCAACTCATTCCCGGCGGAACGCAACTGCTCAGCAAGCGGCCGGAGATGTTCGCCCCCGGACTCTGGCCCGCCTATGCGCGCGAAGCTCATGGCTGTGAAGTGATCGATCTCGATGGCCGACGATTCATCGACATGACGACCTCTGGCATCGGTTCTTGTTTGCTGGGATACGCCGACCCCGATGTCACGGCGGCCGTTCAACGCCGAATCTCGCTCGGCTCGATGTCGACGCTGAACGCCGCCGAAGATGTCGAACTGGCCGAGCTGCTGATCGAACTGCATCCGTGGGCCGAACAGGTTCGCTATGCGCGTTCCGGCGGCGAGTCGATGGCGATCGCCGTCCGCATCGCTCGTGCGGCG
>CAMAVF010000551.1 GCA_945861445.1 Planctomicrobium piriforme
GCATTTCTGCTCGATCCAGCCGCGTTTGCAGGCACAGAATTTGTCAGCAGCGAACTCGGAAATCTTGCCGAATGGGTCAAGTCCAGTCGACTTCAGGATGGCTTTGACAGCATCCAGCTGCCGGGCGAGCCGGAAGTGGCAGCCAGAGACCAACGCAGTCACTCAGGAATCGACATTGACGACAGAACGTGGCGGAAAATCTGTGAGATCGCTGCCGCTGCCAGTGTTGCGATCCCAGTCATTGAAGCAATATGACACGATACTCCATGACCGCGTGCAGATATCGGCAGCTTTTGCCGTTTTAGCCTTGGGCGCTGCACGCCAGACGATCAAATGTAGCGCAGGATACAATTAACGCTGCGGCTGGATGCCTTGAAACGCCGTTTGATGGGAGAGGACAGTTACTTTCACATTCAAGTGATCAACCGAAATGAAACTCCCCTTGCTGGCAAACATCCTTCTACGTTCGGGATTTCTGTGGTGCTTCGCTTCCGCCATTGTTTCCGGAGTATTTACGACGGACGCGCGTGGCCAAAGCGTCTCATATCAGCAAGAAAGAGGCAACCTGAACAATTCATTGTTCTCAGAATCGTCCGCGATTCTGGGTTCTCCAACATTGCTGAGCTGGTATTCCGCGCCGAAAAGCACATCGTCCGAACCGATCGGGCCGATCACCACGGATCGCCCGGATTTCACCGAAGCCAGTTCGACGGTGGGGGCAAATGTCGCACAGGTGGAAATCGGCTACACATTTACACACGACAATGACAGTATTGCCACTGAAACCCATTCGACTCCGGAGGCATTATTTCGTATTGGAACTCCAATCAACTGGCTGGAACTGCGACTCGCCGCAAACCGTCTGCAAGAGAACACGGGGTCCGTGTCGCTTAGTGGAGCCGAAGATCTTTATCTTGGCATGAAACTTGGACTGACAGCTCAGGACGGCATATTGCCCGAAATGGCGCTCGTCCCGCAAATGACCGTCCCGACAGGCGGAAGTGCATTTACCAATAATCAAGTGCTGCCCGGTGTCAACTGGCTGTACGGCTGGGATGTCACGGACTGCCTGACGACGGCCGGGAGTACTCAATTCAATCGTGCCGTGGATTCCGGGACTGGCACTGGCTACACCGAATGGGCTCAATCATGGACGGTGGGCTATTCACTGCACGACCGAGCAGGAATGTATACCGAATGGTACGCATTGATGCCAGACAATGCGGAGACCCTCAAGTCGAACACTACGGCAACGGTGGATTTACATTTTTGTTGAACGACGATATTCAGTGGGACATCCGCGCCGGCGTTGGGCTCAATGATGCCGCCGACGACTACTTCCTTGGCACCGGCCTGTCGATCCGATTTCGAAATCGCTGATCTGTCATTTTCGCTGATCCTCCGACGCTCACAGAGGCTGATTGTGCGGCTCTTTGGATCAAGTTGCCCGTCTTTCCGAAAAACTTTGAAAATTCCCTGCACGGATTCCCGGTACGGTGCCACAAATCAGGCAGAGCCCACCGGGAGTCCGCAGCGTTGTGGAATTCACATGGTGGACCTTTCACGTTCTTAAGGAATGAGGATTACCATGGTTCGCACTGCTTTCTTCACTTGCCTGACGGTTGCTTCGCTCTGTTTGATACCGACGACCGTGCAGGCTCACGAAAACCCGGTCGATGCGGCCGCACGCTGTCTCGCGCACGTTGAACATCTGGTGAATCGCTGCGAAAACGCGGCGGCAGAAGAGACGCAGCAATGCGTGCATGAGATTCGACGTCTGAAGGCCGACGGTCAGCACGAGGCCGCGATTCAGGTGGCTCGTGAGTGCGTTTCCAGTTCCCGGCGGCGGACTCGGATTTGTATCGGCGAAGTCCGAGAGATCTGCATACGGTGCATTGATTATCTCCTGCAGTTCGGGGCCGAAGAACTGGCTGGTCGAGTCCGTTACAATTGCGGCGCAGCGATCGAGCAACTCGAGACGATCCAGCAACGCGTGGAAAACGTAATTCGGGAAGCGTTGAACGGCTGAGCGGTGTACAATTCTGTCGGGTGTGACCAGCGCAGGCACGCCACGACTTCCAGAAGATTCCGGTTCCGAAAGCTTTTGAATGGAAACTGGTGAGCACACCAGACTTCGGCTGCTCCGCAAAGACTTAACTGAGCACTCCGAAACAGTACATTCGCCGCACCAACGGACTGACGCTGAACGCGACAGTCTGCTGGTGCGGCGTCTGCTTGCGCGCGATGAATCCGCGTGGCGTGAGTTTGTGTCGCAGTATCGAGGTCTGCTGATCAGCCGCATCCACGCCGCGGCGTCAGAACTGAACTGCGGAATTCCGTCTGCTGACAGCGTCGAAGAAATCTGTGCGGACGTCTTTACGATGCTGGTGTCGAGGGAGATGGAATCACTCCGCCAGTTCTCCGGACGCAGTCGGCTGTCAACATGGTTGTCTGTCATCGTGCGACGCACTGCACTGCGCGCTCTGGTTCAGGCAAAGCACCGCCCTCCTCAGCCAGACACCGGGGAGCTTGATATGATCGCTCAACCCGACGGATCGGCTGCATCATCTCTGGAAAGTTCGCAGGTTCGCGTTCAAGACGGAATGCGGCAATTGTCACCGGATGACCGCAATCTGCTGACAATGTTCTACGAGAAGCAGCAATCCTACGAACAGATAGCTTCCGCGTTTCAAATCAGTGTCAACGCCCTCGGACCCAAACTGGATCGGGCTCGCAAGCGGCTCCAAAAGATTCTGGAATCGGGGCCGGACTGATGAACTCAGCCCGTCGTTCGTCACGTCACACAATTCTTCTGATGTTCTAAACCATGTCAACAGCATCTCAACTAGGACTACGAACACTGCTTCGGCTGCTGCGCGGGGAATTGACGCTGCCGCAGGGGATAGCGGTCCGCGAACAGCTGGCCGCCGACCTGAACTCCGCGCGGCGTTTCGCAAAACTGATGGAGGTGAGCCAAAACTCAGCCACCTCTGCGGTCGTGTTGGCTCATTTCGACGATATCTCAATCGATGATGTCGCGGCGTTTGTGGATGGCACGTTGCCTGCGAGCGAAGAAGCTCAATTCGAAGAGCAGTGCTGGCTGCAAGAATCCCTGCTGCGAGAAGTTGTCGCCAACTGGAACTCCACAAGTGCTGTTTCTGAAGATGCCGCCGCAGCCATCACGGAGAATCGGATGCTGCAAATCTCGCTGGCAGCGGTAAAGGCCACGGACGCTGCCGCAGAACCAAACGAGTTCGCGCTGCCTGAATCACAACCTGTGTCGCGCGCCGTTGGTC
>CAMAVF010000552.1 GCA_945861445.1 Planctomicrobium piriforme
CGTTCTGCGAGTCAAAGACGCCTTTAATATTGACCGGGCCGTCCCGCATCGGTTCCCAACGAATGCCGTCGGCCGACTGAAATGTCCACAAGCCGCCCGTGCCGACGGGGTATGGCGGCGCAAAGCCGCCGATGGCCTTGTATCGCGCCGCTGGCTGGCATTCCGGATTCGGATCCTTGAACGGCGTAAAATTGCAGGCCACTCGTAGCGCCTTGACCGGCAAGTTGGGCAAGGCTCGCGCCTTGTAATCGGGGAGAAGACCCTCGCCGTACTCGGAACCGTGGGGATTGCACCCCACCAGGATGATGTTGTTCTTTTTCGATCCGTCGAACTCGACGATCCCCATCTGGGGCTTTGTCCAGAGGATACCGTCCTGGCTTTCCGCGTAACAGATGACCTCCTCGTTTGAGTACAGGCGGGTTTTCGGGTGGGAATTGCCGGCACAGTAATACATGCGATAGATGTTGCCATCGCGGAAGATCGTGGCAATTCCGCTGACGTTGCCCTCCCACGGTTCGTCGTGTGTCAGCGAGATTTCGCGCGGCGTCGGTCGATGGAGCACCAGGCGCGCGCCGCCCTGCAGGGTGTCGATCAGGTACTGATCGACGAACAGTTCGCGCCGCGAACCGATGTCGATCGGCTTCGTTCCCGCCGGTTCGTCGCCGCGAACCACCGTGATCGCCACACACATAACGATGCAGGATAGGAGCCTGGCAAAAAAGGGAGTCTTGATCATCATCATCATTCCCTGCTGTTCTTCGTTAAGCTGGATTTCCGCGTAAAGGCGGGACTATGAACAAAGTCGGACAGTCGAACCAGCCCCCTCATGTGGTGACCGCGTTTTTGAAATCCATATTCCAGTTCAATTGATGCTTCGTCAGCGCCTGAACGACGGGCGGCAGCTTTTCATAGGTCTCGGGCGTCACAGGGTAACAGTCCGGAGTGAGTCGGTTCACCCACCACGGCACATAGGCGCACGCGATTGCAATGCGGTCCTCGCTCGTGGAATTCGGACTCGCCACGTGCCAGGTGGTGTTGGGAATAATCACGATGCTTCCGGGTCCGCAGCAGGCGTGCAGCTCGCCGTCTAATGGCTCACGAGTCGCGGGTGGCACACGTCGCAGGCGGTAGCTGCCGGGCACCACTCGCGTTGCCCCATTCTCCTTTGTGTAGGGGGTCAGCATCCACATGACGTTGACCACGATGGGAAAGTCGGGCAACGATCGCGCGGGATTGAGCTGTCCCATCGGCGGATCAACATGCCACCAGCCGGATTCCGACCCTGGATGGACAACGAGCGCATCGCAATTCATGAGACGAATCTGATCTTCTTCCGGCCAGGCGAATGCGTTCGGCGCTGGAATCGTCCGACCGCCGATGAGCCGTCGTACGATGGCCAGCGCGGTGGGATGAGCGACGAGCCTGGCGAAAGCAGGATCGTGATTGAGCAGGGCCACCACGGCTTCCCAGCCGCGGTGCCCGGGCAACCTATTCGGTGAAGCCGAAGCGATCTCCGCCAACTTGCGAGCGTCCTCGACGGAAATCAAATCCGGTACAATGGCATAACCTAAATCGTCGAGCGACTGGCAAGCGGTCTCGACAGCGTTTTGGTCGATCTTGTCATTCATAGTTGACTCAAAGGGGTCAGGAGTTTTTGATTGGTAATCTGCATATGATCGAACTTGTTGCAGCCCGCAAGGACGACGGGAAACTTTCGTCTTCAATATCGCTTGACGTTCGAGATGCGGATTTCACCGATCTGGCCAAAAAAGTTGCCGGGGCGGTGGTAGTTATAGCCGCCTCCGTACTTGGCATAACCGGTCAGCCGCGAGATGACACTGAATTGGGCTTCGTGCTTCCGGTTGTTCACCAGTTTGCGTCCGTCCGGGTTCTTCATCTGCCAGACGAGATCACCGTCGAGAAACAATTGATGCAAGTCCTCAGCATAGCTGTATTGCCAGGCCACGTGATGCCACTCGGTATCCTTGATGCCTGCGTTGGACCGTTCGCCCACAATACCATTGGGGCGATGCCACGGGTGCAGATCCATCAATGCCTGGTCAGGTTGCGCGCCGCGAAAATGTACCCCTGGAGCCATGCTTCCGTCGGTGGAATTCACGTCGGAGAGGTACAGTTCCCAAACGCCACGCTCGGATCTGTCATAGGTGCCGCAGATGTGCCCGAAATTGAAAGGCTGTTTGGTTGGGCTCTCTTGATCGCGAAATGCCTGGAACGGCCCGCCGCGTCGAACCCACGCTTCGACCGTCCACTCCTTGTCGCACGTTTTCAGGTCGAGCTTTGGGTTGCCTTTCACGGGGGTCGCCCAGCCGTGCTCGCCATGACCCGTATCCTGCGGGAATCGCCCCTCGCGGCCGGGCCAGGAAAATCGCCTGTCGCCGCCCATGTTCGTCCAGGTCAGGGCCAGCTCCTGGTCGCCCATCACGTCGGGCATCAGCCGACCGTTCGGACCTTGCCAATCGTATAGCACTACTGTATGCTTGTCGGGTCCGATCACGCGAAGAGCGTCAGGCAGTACCTTGAGCGTCAGTTCCTTCTCATCCTTCAGACCGCTGGAGCCGGCGGCCTCGACGCGGATCGTGGTTTTGCCCTTATCGACTGGCGTGCCTCGCAGCTCTCCCGTGCGACCGTCGAGTTGAACGCCTTCAGGCAACCGACCGGAGAGCACTGTCCACTGCACGGGCTGGGCCATGTGCTCTGTCTTGATCACCGTCCGGAATTCGGATCCCGGAAAGGCTGGCGGCAGCGACTCCGTGATGATTCTTCCTTTCTCGACAGACAGAGTGAACGAGTGCTGGTCTGTCTGGCCTCCTTTGTCCGTCGCGCGAATCACAAAGGCCTGATTCTCGGCCGCCACTGTGGCTTTCCCACGCAAGGTGCCGGTCACACCGTCCAGCTCCAATCCCGTCGGAAGTTGTCCTTCAACGACCTCCCAGTTCACATCGCCCTTCGCGGCGTCCGTCGCAAGCTGCACCGAGTAGGGAACCTGGAGTCCAGCCGCCGAGAGTTCCTCACGAATGATGGTCAAACGCTCGGCCGCCGGATAGCGCATGATCTTTGAGATCCGGATCTCGTCGATCTCGCCTTCGAAGTTTCCAAAATTGAGATAAAACGGCGGATCTTGCGAGTGGAAAAAACCGCCGACCACAAATGGCACACCGACGTTCTCGGCGTCGTTGACGACCTTCCCCTGCTGGTCTCCGGGCAAGGGAAGCTGGATCTTGCGGATCAGCTTGCCGTCGAGAAAG
>CAMAVF010000553.1 GCA_945861445.1 Planctomicrobium piriforme
TTCGCCCGCAAAATCGGTTATTATTCCATTCAGCACGGGATCCTGCCGCTGGCCGCCGCCATTCGCAGTTCCACGGGACTACCCGCCGAGATTCTCGGCTGGACCGAGCGTGGGTATTTGAAGACCGGAATGATTGCGGATGTCGCTGTCTTCCATCCACAGGAATTTCGTGACCAGGCCACCTATGACGACCCGCACCGCTATTCGGCGGGGGTCAAGTATGTCTTCGTGAATGGTCAGCCGGCCGTTTATCAAGGTCAGCCCACTGGGGCTCTCGTCGGTCGCTCCATTCGCCGCAAAACTTCCTTGCCGGTAACCGGAACGGGGGGATGATGTCGCTCAATCCTACTCTCACCGCATCGATTGGTACCAGGACGCCCCAGTTATTGGTCAGCGTGCGCAGCGTCGAGGAAGCCGTGGCGGCGATCAACGGTGGCTGCGATATTCTCGACATCAAGGAACCGAACCGCGGAGCACTCGGCATGGCCGCGCCGTGCGTGCTGCAACAGATCACCGAGTTCGCCCGGACGCATGCGCCGCAGATCATGATCACCGCCGCCCTGGGCGAGGTCTACGAATACCAATTGGCGGACGCCCTGGGAGAACTACCGGCACTCATTCCCGCCATTGATCTCGTCAAGCTCGGCAGCGCCGAGTTGGGCGCAACCCACTTCTGGCGACAGACGCTGCGCGAAACCCGGTCGGCAATCTCACACAAGCTGACGCCGGGCACAGGCTGGGTCGCGGTGGCCTACGCCGACTGGGATTCCGCCGAGGCTCCCTGCCCGGACGAGGTCATTTCCGAAGCGTTGTGCGCCGGTTGCCGCGGCGTCCTGTTTGACACCTACGAGAAAACCGGACAGGGGCTGCTCGATTGGGTGACGGCCCGCGAACTGCAAAAAGCCGCCGCACGACTTCACGAACGAGGCCTCTTCCTGGCCCTGGCGGGCGGCCTGCGACTGAGGGATCTCGCCCGCTTGAAAACCGTCTCGGCAGACATCATCGCCATTCGCGGAGCGGCCTGTGCCGAGGGCCTGCGGACCGATTCCATCGAAGAAAAGGCAGTCCGCGCCTTCCGCAACGCCCTCTGCCCATAAAGCGAAGATTCGGGAGGGCAAGGCTCTTGCGATTAAAGTGCGCTGTATTCAGTTTCTGGTATCCCGGAGGGATTACAGCCATTAGCCGGTGGTTGAGGAGCGGAGCGACGACACCACCGGAAAACGTCCCCACGCGTTCCTCGATCCTGAAGGGATCGCAGAGATTTTCTGCGGATGATAATCTGCCCTCAAGTTAGTAGGGGGCCTCAATGGCTTCAAATGTCATGTCATTGAAGTCATACAGTTCCACTTCTTGAGCGGGGCCATCTCGTTCAATCAGAGCCGCATGGAGTTTCCCATTCGCGGCCCAGACGATCCGCTGGCGATCGAGATCAGCCCATTCCCAATCCGGGCATGGAATCACCTGGCCGTTGCTAGGGCCGACGAGTTCATGTTCATCCCAGTAACAGCCTTTGCCAACGGGCGCACCAATTTCGGCGTGTGCGATTTTCCTTAGCGTCCAGCCTTTACCGAGGGTCTTCTCGAAGATGTCCTTGTCCTTCCACTTGGCAACATGGAGTCGATCAACCAGCTTCCAGCCATCGCGCAGCAACCGGTGATAATAGACTCCCAAACATTCGCCGCCATAGTTATCGGACGGCTGACTTGTGAGGTCGCGACGAACAGAGGTTGTGTCATGCGCAATCGCGTGCCCGTGGCCATCATTGAGCCAGTAGGTCTTCTTTCCAGTCCACAATCCGCCACCGTGCCAACAATCGCCTTTGAGAAAAAAGGCGACTGCCTTGAGATAGGGAGCACGTGAGATCGCAGTCCACGAACCCTTCGATTCAGATTTCCAGTTCCCGTTCATGGCAAAGTAAATGACATGTTTTCCATCGGGCGAGAGATCGCTGCGGCGTTCGTAAATGCGCCCCTTGAGCCACTGCCCCAACTGAAACTCATCGCGCCGGCGATCCCACAGCAGCGTTGCCACGCATTTCGATGGACCACGGCGAATGACAAGCCCGAGTGGCGCATCACTGGCCAGCAACACGTGAATCCGAGGAGCAAATCGTGACATGAGCAGTCGTTGTCCTTCCGACGCGCAAACACTCAGATGATTCCCATCTGATATTTCCCGTTTCTGTCGATGAGATGTATGGCTCCATCGTTCATCTCGAATCGGAACAGCGTACCATCGCCAATTCGTTCCACGCTGTGTAGCGTTTCGCCGGAATTGTGGCGATTCAATTCCTTCATGACGCCTTCCGGCACATCAGTGACCGGGATCGTCGAGCCGCGCGGATCGGGGTACGTTTCGGTCGTAACGCTCGCGCAACCAATTGCCGCCAGTAACAAGCACACAATGACTGCAGCGATGCGTGGGGCCATGAAATCCCTTCACTGCCCAGGTAAAATCGCCAGTACCGCGCGAGTGGTTCTATCAACAGCAGCATCCATCCTACTTCGGGATCGACCTGCATGCCAGAACAATGCTCATCTGTGTGGCAACCGGGCCTCGGCCGAGTGTTCATGCAGGTAGGTGTTCGCCAAACATGTAGGATGGCCGCCCTCGGCCGTCGTTTTTTTCTTTGTACTTGGTTGAGAATGATCTCGCTGCCAGCTTGGGAACTTTGACATTATTTTGTCTTCGTCGCCCAACTTGAAAGGCCGACGGCCGAGGGCGGCCATCCTACATAATCAGCGCGTGTGGCAACCCCAATTTCACTTTGCGTAAAGCCTAAATAGCAATTCGATTCCAACTCATGGAAACCCGTTTTAAGGTCACCGGGTGCATGATTTCCAGAATGACTTCGGTATCCGAATCCAATTGGGAAGATGGCGATCTGATGATGTCGATAACATCGTCCAGATGCATTTCGACCAGATCGATTATGGTCCCATCCAAACGGCGGATGGCGATGAGCCGCCAACCGATGAGACTGTCTCGCGTTGTCGCATCTTGCAGGTCTGGTCTCACCGAATCGATCACGACATAGCCCCGCTGCTGCGGGAGGCGAGTTCCAAATGTGTAATTCGGGACACGCAATGACCCACCAAACTCTCGATCCCAACCGGGAATTATACTTCGCGCGGCAAGGAATGAGGTCTTGGCGAGGCGTTGGTTTTTTGGGATGATGGGTGTTGGTGTCTGATGGGGAATGGGCAGGATGAGTGAGGGGTCAAGGATGACTCGACTGACGTTTTCTGAGGAAGATCGGCTGCGGT
>CAMAVF010000554.1 GCA_945861445.1 Planctomicrobium piriforme
AAGGAGCGACCTGAGCGCCTTCTGCCGGAGCACGGCCTGCTCCTCGTCGACATCGTCATCACCGAGTTCACCTAGCAGCGGACGGAGGCGCTCATTGACGAACTCGGTGGTGAGCGCCTCAAAACGCTCGTCGGTAACCTCGTCGTGCCCCGAGGTCGTTGCGAGGAAGTCATCGACGACGAACGAGACAAGGTGGTCTTCAAGCGCATCCTCGAGGTCGCGGTCGACCGGCGCGCCACCGAGCAGCGAAGGATCGGTACGCCAAACAACGACCGGCTTCTTCGCGCGCCGGCGCACCTTGTCGCGCAACCGCTCGTAGGCCCTCTGGCTGTCGGCCAACGCCCGGCGCATCTCCGCGCCGTTGCCAGTAGCGAGTGTCCGCACGGAAAATCGTTCCGACCACCGTTCTCGGGCGTCGGCGCAGGGACTTGATGGCGAAGGTGGCAATGGAAGATGGCAATTCGCAGGTGAACCGGCCTCCAAGCAGGCGTTTTGCCTGCTGTTTTCTCGATGCAACTCGCCGTTGGCGCACACCGTCCCCGTCGTGAACTCCGGTAAGTGCGGGCCACTTGTGGATCGACTCGGGCTGGCTCTGGTTGAGTCGAGAGACTCACGCGGCGCGCTGGCTGCGGCCGGCTGCACACTCGGCGTTCTCGCGTGCGATCAGCACTCGGCCGAGTACGTGCAAGTTGCGCCCCAGGATCCCCAGCGCCAGATAACGCTCGAAGCCGGTTTCACCGCGGTCGCGGCAGCGTCCCAATCCATTGCCCGATTGCAATGCGCCGATTGCCGACTCGATGCCTGGATGACGTTGTCTTGCGCGGTGAAACGTCGCGCTCGCAGCGGCGGTTTGCTCGGCAGCTTGCTTCCGCCCAGGCTTGGGCAGGCACAGGTTCTCGACCAACTCGGACAGCTCCGTTTGGTTATCGGGAGAGTGGAAACCGCGGTCGAACGATAACTCCTTGATCTTCCCGCCGCAGCGTGCTTGCACGATTCGCGTTTGCTCGGTGGCCACATCGCGGTCGCCAGCGTCACGGGCCATCAGGTGGTGGTGCATAATGAAGCCGGTCGCGTCCTCGTACACCAGCACCAGCCGGCCGAACTGCACCGGCTCGCCCGCCTTGCCACGTTTGTAGAGTTGTGTGTGCGGCTCGAACATGCTGAAGATCTTGTCGCTGTTGGGTACGGTCTCGCCGTGAATAACGCGGCGACGAGCGACGTCGCGAACGCGGTCAGTACGGTCGATAAAAGTCATCAGCGTGGTGAGATCGCCGATCCCTGCACACGCCGCGGGAGTCTTCTGCAACACCGCGCAGAGGGCACGGGCCCGCACCAACACGCGGCTGCTCTTCTTGAGCAACTTGGCATATTCGGTCTGCAGCCGCTGCTGATAGTTCGGCCCTTTCTTCGCGGCGATCCGATCAATCTGGCGGGCCACGCAACGCATCGCCTTGAGGAGTTGCACCTGTTGTCGCCAGCCCTCCAGACCAAGCGCATTCGCCAACGGCACACACAGTTCGATGACTTTGCGAAGGCCGTCGACAATCAACGAGCTGTCGGTGGGATAATGGATATTGGTCTCCACCACGAACGAGTCGGCCCGCACACGCTCGACCGCATCGGGCACGAGCCGCTGCCCTTCGGCGACGAGGGCGTGACTGATTACCTCGATGGTCTCGGACGTGAGCAGGCAGATGTTGTCGCGAATCCGCCGCGCCGCAAAGTCGAGGTTCTTCCACTCGCCCAGCCCCATGATCGACCGCAGGTTGCGATGATTCTCCGCGAGGTCTTGGAGTCGGTCGTAATCGAAGTTGCACCCAAGCTTCGCGGCGGCCAGCACAAGGATGTGCCAATAGTCGAGTCCTTCGCGCCCCCGATCCGCACTGCCTTCACCTAACACATCATGCTCGATGAGCATGATGATCTGATCCCTGAGAATGGGCCTGGCGTAGACATGCTGTAGAGATCTGAGCACGGGGATGATCTCATCCCGACAGTTCAAATTCAGATCCACTTCCAACACGCGACCGCCGTCAAGACGTCCCTGCCGAGAAAAGGCTTTTCGCATCCGTTCGCTCCTCGAAGATGAACTGCGTGAATTTCAGAATTCCCGCCATTTGATACGCCGTTTCATCTTAATACGATTCATCTTCGCAGACTTGTTTCTCCCTTTTTTCGAGAAATACCGGTTCAAAGCGATTTCCGGGCGGAGACTAGCGATTTTCTTGAGGTGTTTTCGTTCTTTTGTGGTGAGTGCGCGAAGGCTGGGATCTCCTAAAGGCTTCTTGTCTGGGTTCGGGGGACGATACCTGGCCTTCTTGGAGGTCGTTCGTTGATAGCTGTCCGTGACAGCTGCTCGCAGCAACGCTGCCAAGTCCCGTCCTGGTGTCGGGACTTCATCGAGATTTCGCAGGCACTTCCGGATCGCTCGCATAGTCTGCGCCAGGCTGCGTTTTTCTGGATTCGGACGCGGCTGGTTTTTGGCGGGCCGCGAACCACGGCGAGCTAATTGTTCTTTCAAGGCGAACAGTTCCGCGATCGTCATGGCCATGATTGACCAGTGAAGCTCCGCCAGCAGGCGTTGCGGATTGTGGCTGCGAAGTTTGGCGCGATCCAGCGTCTGCTTGAGGCCCCGGAATTCGACCTCGATTCCCCACCGCATTTTGTAGAACCGTACCATTTGTGACACGGTGAGGTCGGCGGAGTTCAGAACGCTGGTCAGCATCCAGACACGGGTCAGACCGATACGCGTTCGAACCAACCGCAGTCGCAACGGCGGACGGTGAGCTTGCTGCACGGCTTTCGGCCAACACAGGACGATCCCTCCCTTGAGGAACTGGCAGTTCGCTGTTTCGGTCAGCAGATCGACGTTCGCTCCGACCCGCACGAGGAAGTCTCCGCCGCAATCCAGGATCTTCGACCACAGCGGATACCCCACGAATCCCGCATCCCCGCAAAACAGCGTGTCTTTCGGGAAGTCTTCGGCTTCGAGCATGTCCATCACGTGGGCACGCTCGCTGGAACTGGAAGGGCCCAGACGCCACGTCCAGGCCAGACGCAGGCCCATGTGCCACATCAGTGTGATCCACGCCTGCGGCTTCTGGGGTTGCGGGGGATGTTTCTGGTTATGCTTGCGACGCATCCCTTTGGTCTTCTTCTTGCGATAGCGGGCGGTGTTCCCCAGTCCATAGTTGGGAGCACAAAATGCCTGCTCATTTTGCTCCGTGCGCGGCGC
>CAMAVF010000555.1 GCA_945861445.1 Planctomicrobium piriforme
AACCGCAGCCGATCTTCCTCAGAAAACGTCAGTCGAGTCATCCTTGACCCCTCACTCATCCTGCCCATTCCCCATCAGACACCAACACCCATCATCCCAAAAAACCAACGCCTCGCCAAGACCTCATTCCTTGCCGCGCGAAGTATATGAATCGCACGCGAGCGTCGGGTCGCTAAGAAGTTGACATCAATTGGCGGTCTCTTTCGGGCGACAGCCATAAGTCCCATCCGTCCCATGGGTCCCGTAAGTCCCAGGAATTCAACGGAACAATCGCAGCCGCCTCCCCGTCTACCCGTCCGTTCACGTTCTCGATTGGCAAATCGATCGTTCCCTTTGTAATCTGCACGCTTGGATTCTGCAGCCTGGTAATCAGCGGACTGACGGCCTGTATCAAGACAGGCTGTCCGTGCATGTCGATCATTCAAAAGGAAACTCTCATGCGCTCGTGCTTGCTTTCCCTGGTAATTCTTGCCCTATTTGCGGTTGGTCCGGTCCAGGCTGATGAAAAGAACGGCCGTCTGGATATCTACTTCATTGACGTCGAAGGTGGAGCCGCAACCCTGTTTGTGACTCCCGCTGGCGAGACCCTGCTGATTGATTCCGGATACCCCGACAACAATGGCCGGGATCGGGATCGCATCGTCAAGGTGCTGAAAGAGGTGGCGGGCAAGAAGCAGATTGACCATGCAGCCGTGTCGCACTGGCACCTGGATCACTTTGGCAATCATGCCGCGCTGACCACTCAAGTCCCCATCAAGAACTTCTGGGATCGCGGAATCCCGGAGACGTTGAAGGAAGACTCGAAGTTCGAAGAACGCATCGGCCCCTACCGTGCCGCTTCTCAAAACAAATCCAAGAAGCTGAGTCCGGGGGACATGCTGACGTTGAAGACAGGCGACACGCCGCTGACAGCCAAGGTGGTCACCGCCAGTGGCGACGTGATCAAGAATGATGGGGCACCGAATCCATTTGCCGATCAGCACAAGCCGCAGCCCGAGGATCCGTCGGACAACGCCAAGAGCATCAGCCTGCTGTTCAAGTTTGGGAAGTTCACGTTCCTGACCTGCGGCGATCTGACGTGGAATGTGGAAGCGAAACTGGTCACTCCCAACAATCCACTGGGACAGATCGAAATGTTCATGGCGACTCATCACGGGTTGGAAGTCAGCAACAATCCGGTGCTGGTACAAGCCATTCAGCCGCATGTCGTGGTGATGTGCAATGGTCCGACCAAGGGCGGTCACAAGCAGACTCAAGAGACTCTGCGCGCCACCAAATCCATCAAGGCACTGTTCCAACTGCATCGCAACCTGGGCTTGAAGCCGGAAGAACAAACGCCTGCCGAGTTCATCGCCAACGCCGAGCCGACGAGCGAGTGCAAGGGGCGGTTTGTGAAGGCATCGGTTGCGCCGGGTGGCGGAAGTTACACGGTCCAGATTATGCCCGAAGGCAAGGTGTACGAGTACCAGACACGATAGTCTGCCGACTCCGGCTCACACACCTACCCACCTTCGAACTCGATTTGCCTGGTACTCATGGTCACGCATTTCTCGTCCATTGGCTTTCCGCTGCATTCGCCGGACGACTTCCGTTCCCTGGCCGAGAAGGTCGTGGATATTGGCGAATTGCAGAAGTGTCCGGGTGGCTGCTACTTCAACTGGCAGGGGGATTCTGGGGTCGAATTGTGGGTGCAGTTGGATCAGGAAGGTCGGTTCCTGGACATTCAGCCCCATTTTTCGGGAATGGCCGCCATGCGGGTCGGCCTGACCAAGCGGCTGCACCGACCGACCGACACGCCGCTGGACGGCGCATGGCAAGCGTGGGCGGATCCCGTCGAAGACGAGAATCCTTCCGAGGGGCATTTTGAGTTGACTTTCGAAGCGCCGGATTTTGCGTTGCACAATGACCTCCAACTACCGCTGCTGGCGACCGTTCAACTGGCGGCGTTTGCCCACGAAGTGACGTTCTTCGAATCCGAAGAGGTTTTTCGTGAGTCACCGGCGGTCAAAGGTCGCCTGCAGCCGCAGACGTTTATTCCTTCGCCACAGCGCGTCCGCGAAGGGGGCGAAACAGAACCATTGACAGCCGAAGCCCTGATCTGCGGCCACGTCATGCGGGTTGAAAAGCTTGAAAACGACCTCACCGGGTTGCCGTTTTACTGGCTGCTGGTGGAGACCGCGGGGGGGCGTGTGGATCTGTTGGTCGATCCACAACTCGTCGCAGTCGAACCGGAACCGGGTGGCGTCGTCATGACGTTCTGCTGGCTGTCCGGGCAACTGTTATAAGTCCGTAGACCGACTCTCCAGAGTCGGGTGACTTCGCAGTGGGACAACTTGCTTGCGTCCTTCGAGTGCTTCTGTGAGAACTAAAAGAATCACCAGGAGACTGCGAAGCGCGCGACGAGGGCTGGTGCTATATCAAAGTCAAGTTTGGGGGTGCCACTGGCTATGCCAGTGCATATTGATCTGCATTTGGACTGCTGGCATTGGCACAGCCAGTGGCACTGAGCGCCTTCTCCCAACGGCCGCTACGGAGCAGCTTTGATCCACTTTGCTCCGATGATCTGGCCGTGATGATTGTTGCCGGATGAGTCCTTCAGCACATCGCCGACACCTTCGTCGAAATGATAGAGAGCGAGCGTCTCTGAATCGGAATCGAAGCGGGTCTGTGGCGTGAAATCTTGAGAGTATCGAATCGTCTTCGAGATTCGTACCTGATGGATTTGCCCCACGAGTCTCTTCTGAGGCGCCGAACCGGCACCTTGCGCACCGATATAGACCCCTTCGACCGCCGCCCATGCAAACCCGGGATACCCTGGTCGTCCTGTCTGCCGGATGCCATCCAGGAACAACTCAACTTTGTCTGCGTCCCGCGTGCCGGCAATATGCACCCGTTTTCCTACCACCGGCTCGGCGGTGGAATGTGCGAATTGTTGTTTCCCGTCGGGGGCCGGGCGAGAGCACAGCCACCGGCCCTGATAGATTTCGAGCGAAAACCACTCGGGTGCACCACTAAAAATGATAAACGCATCATTTGTCGCAGCGGGTGTCACCCAGGCTTCAAGGGTTACGGGAGGCGGCAAAGACTTACAGAGCGTTGCGCAATGAAGTTAAGTTTCTAGCAGATATAATGGGTGCATGGTTGCGTTTGGAACGCCACTCACTGATTGGAAGGAATGGAGGCGAATCCGAGCGCTGGAATTGCATCTTGATAATTGGAAGAACGTCGACATC
>CAMAVF010000556.1 GCA_945861445.1 Planctomicrobium piriforme
ATGGCACGCACGGTCGCGGATGCCGCCACCCTGTTCAACTGCATGACGGGGCCGGACAAGCGGCTAATGGACCTGGACAGCTTGACGGAAGTGTCGCCGTTTCCACCCCGAATGGGCGTGCTGAGTGCCGATTTTCTGGCCCATGCCGAACCGGAGATGCGAACGGCCTGGACCACCGGTTTGCAACAGTTGCGAGACGCCGGTGCCGAAATCGTCGAAATCACCTGGCCCGGATTCGATCTGGACGAAATCTGGCTCCGACATCGCGTGATTATGGCCGTCGAAATCGCCGCCGATCACCAATTGCGGCTGCAACAATTCCCCGACGATTATCCCAAACATGTCCGTGAATTGATCACCGAAGGTCTCGGCATCCCCGCCGCCATTTATCTCCGCTGTCGGCGCCACCAAGCCCGTCTGCGCCGATCGATCCTCGAATGGCAACTGTCACTTTCGGATGGCGGCTACGATGATGACCTCGGCCCGGGAGGCGACGGAATCGGCCTTGAAGCGGGCGGGACCATCCTGTGTCCCGCGGCTCCCGGCCCGGCCCCCAGCCATGAGACGACGGGAAACCCGCGAATGAATTCGCCGTGGAGTTATCTCGGACTCGCCTCGTTGACCGTGCCCCTCGCCTTGGCCCCCAACGGCCTGCCACTGGGCATGCAATTCGTCTCGGCATCCTATACCGAGGAAGACATGATCCAGGAAGCCGTCTGGAGCGAGAACGTCTTCCGTCAGGCGCAGAGCCAAACAACAACTTCAAAGATCCGCAAGAAGAAGTCGTGAGCGTTCTTCGTAGGCGAGAACGCTCAAACAGTAGCATTGCGCGTTAGCAATCTAAACGTCGCCCCGCGGGGGAATTATCTCCCCTCGCCCCGGTACTGGGGGGAGGGGCTGGGGGTGAGGGGCACGATGAACCGGTGACGCCGAGTCCTAGATTTCCAGGGACAATGGTTTTTTGGTTGAAGCAATCTCAATGACGCTCGAAGAGCCCCCCCCCCCGCCCCCTCTCCCCGCCCTGTTCGTTTTTTCGGCCGAGGCGAGGGGAGACAATTATCAGTGGGGGTGAGCATGAAGAGTTCGCAACGACGAAGGTCATTCCCCGTCCACCGCGCGAATCCGGCAGCACCACATGCCGTACAGACCGAACAACACGCTGGCCGCCGTAATGAGTCGCAGCCACCACACGGATTGGTCTCGCGCCGCATACTCGGGGACCACGATCGGTTCGGGAACGACGTCGGGGATCTTCGCCGGTTCTAACACTGGTGCGTGAAGTGATTCCGCCGCAGACTCTGATGTGGCCGTCTCGACGGTGTCGATGTGATGTGCTTGATGCCCAGACTCCAACACGTCTTGCTCGGCAGTCAGCACGCGCACGGCACCATCGTCTTCGATCTTGTCGAGCGTCACCGGTTGCTTGTCCAGCGCGACACGATAGTTTTGTTGCTCGGTCGTGAATGCGGGAGATTTCGCCACCGGCGGAGCAGAATTACGTGTGACCTTGGCCGGCGTGATTTGCGGCCAGACGCCTTGTTCGGGTTGACGACCCAATAGCTTTTCAATCCGCGCCGCACGTCGCGCGTTCAACTTCACGGCCGCACTCCAACCCTCGGGTGCCGGCAATTCAATACCGCGGTTGGCGCGGACCTGCACGGGAGGCAGGTCGGACTTCACCGCAGGTCGAATGCTGGGCTCGATGATCGCCGCTGGTTGAGCAGCGGTCTCCTGAGGCGCAGCGGGTTCCACATCCGAATCCGCCTCAACGCTGACAGCGGACTCAGAACTCTCAGCCGCGTCTGACTCCACGGAGTGCTGATCGACGCGTGACTTGCCCGTCAAGTCGGCGTCCGGTTTGGGCAAATCGGTCGGCCGCTCAGTCACGGATTCCGTCTCGGACTCGGACTCACTGAAGGGATTCTCTGCGTCGGGCAAATCTTGCGGTTCGGCCAGCGTGGGAATTTCAGATTCTGATGCAGATTCTGATGGGACTGTCGCCTGTGGCAGCGCGGTCTCGACCTCGTTGGCCGATTTCAACGCCTGGTTAGTTATTGACCGAGGACGCCGAGTCGATTTCTGAACGCGATACTTCAAGGCTTCGCTGGGCAGTGGAATCGCCTGTTCGACAGCGGCTGCCGCGGAATTCTCGTCGTCGTCCGCTTCAGAAACCTGACGAATCTCATTCTCCGTGGCCGCACTGGACGACTTGGTGGGTGCAGCAGGTTGCGCCGCCTCATTGCTCACCGTAGGTCGCCGAGACGCAGTGCGCTTCGCCGTTGGAGTCTGCGTGACGGTCGGCTGGTCCTCAAAGAGCGAACGCAACTGGGCTTCGGAATCGGGTTCGAGAGTCGGACTGTTCGCGACCGCCGTCGGAGTCGATGGCTCCGATGGCGTTTCTGTGGTGTCTGCTGATTCCGTTTTCGATACCGCACGTGCTCCGGGCTTCGCGGATTCAGCGACGTCCGGGACAGCGGCATCAACTTTGGCCGCAGTCTGGCCGTTTTGAAAACTCTGCAGTCGCCAGCGGCTGGGCGATTTGGTAAACCCGCTCTCGCCGACAATCGGCGGTTCGCTGCGGTCTGTTTCGGTCACCACCTTCGGCGCGGCCTCGTTGTCAGCCTCAGCGAACGGATCACGCGAGCGAACACCGGCCCAACTGCGAAGTCGTGACAGGGGTGACTTGGCTGGTATTGGATTCACTGCCCGCTGCAGGGGCCACACATTCGTGACGCGCTGAATGAACGACCTCTCCGGAACGTCCAGATTCTCCTCAAACAAGGCACGCTCGACCCGGTCATGCTCTTCGGCCTGCGTTGTTTCAAGCTCGGCGGAAGGATTCAAATCGGCGTCTTCGGCAACGGTCCTTCGAGAGGCACTGACGGGCATACCCGCACCCAGCAGTGAGTCAGCTCCCGAGAAGCAATATAGACTGGTCGCGACGGTCAGACCGGCACACACCCAGCCGGTGTGGCGCACGGCTAACGACCTCGAAGTGAGTTCTCGATCGTTCACGGCAATGAGTCCGAAAGCAACAGTCTTGACGGAAAAGCGGATTACACCGCTGCGCCTAGTGCCGCAACTCGCAAACGGGGTTTCATGAAAACGAGAAATCGTATATTCGTCCCAACTCCTCGATTATGAGGGGGGAGGTGATGCGATGCCAGGGAAGGCAGCCAAGGTCAGAGCCAGCGAGAAGCAACTCCAGTTGTTGCAG
>CAMAVF010000557.1 GCA_945861445.1 Planctomicrobium piriforme
ACTCGCTGGCGCTTCGAGCTTGTATCGCGGACACCGCGTGACGCCGTCGAAACTAGCGCGCACAGCTCGCGTCGGTACGACACTGATTCCACGGCATGCGGGCGAGAATCATTCCCATCCCGCAGGTATCGGTGATGCCGGCAAACACCAAGCCAGCCCCCACGAAGGCAGAGATCCCAATCAGGTAGGGATGCACCGTGTAGGCCAGAATGACCCCGACGAGGACCAGCGATCCGGCGGCAATTCGGACTTGCCGCTCCAGGGACATTGCCTTCTTGCCACGCACCACGGCGACTCCCGCCGTTTCGCAGGCCGGCGTGCCCCCTTCGACGTTCACGACATTGGTGAAGCCGGCCTTCTCGAACTTGTCGCACGCTTGCTGACTGCGGCCGCCCGATCGGCAGACGAAATACAGCGGATCATTAACCAAGCCACTGCGAGCCTGAATCACCGCTTGCGGGTCCAACTGATCGAGCGGGACATTGCGGGCAAACGCCACATGCACTTCACGAAATTCGACAGGAGTCCGCACGTCGATCAGATCGACCTTGCGTCCCGACTTGGCCAGTTCGTTCAAGGCCGCGGGGGAAATAGTGGCAGTGCCCATGAATCAGACTCCTTAAACTCGTTGAATGCGTTTAATCGCATCGACCAGACGATCAATCTCTTCGTGCGTATTATAGAACGCCAATGAGGGCCGCACAGTGGCATCAAGGCCGAACCGCCGCAATGACGGTTGCGAACAGTGGTGACCGGCCCGCACGGCGATCCCTTCCTGATCGAGCATCTTACCGACCTCTTCCGTCTTGCGGTTGTGCAGCACGAACGATATGACGCCCACCTTGTCCGCGGCCGTGCCGATGATTCGCAGGCCGTTGATCCGGGATAACTGTTCGGTACCGTAGACTAACAGCTCGTGTTCGTACTTGGCGATGTTGGTCAGTCCCAGTCGATTCACATAATCGAGAGCCGCTCCCAGTCCCACGGCATCGGCGATGTTGGGCGTGCCGGCTTCGAATTTGGCCGGCGGAGCACTGTAGGTGGTTTCTTCAAACGTCACTGTCCGAATCATGTTGCCGCCCCCCTGCCACGGTGGCATGATTTCCTGCAGTTCTTCTGTCGCAAATACGGCTCCGATGCCGGTGGGGCCGAAGATCTTGTGGCCGGAAAAGACATAGAAGTCACAGCCAATCTGCTGCATGTTGACGGGAATGTGCGAGACCGACTGGGCCCCGTCAATCAGCACGCGTGCTCCGTAGCGTTTGGCCATCTGGGTCATTTCGGCGACCGGCAGGATGGTGCCCAGGCTGTTTGAAGCGTGAGCCAGCGAGACCAACCGCGTGCGCGGTCCCAACAGGGCTTGATAGGCTTCCAGCATGATTTCACCCCGATCATTCACCGGGATGACGCGGATGACGGCCCCCTTCTCTTTGGCCACCATCTGCCACGGCACGATATTGGCGTGATGTTCCAGCGTGGACAGAACGATCTCGTCGCCCGGTTGCAGGAACTTACGGCCGTATGTCTGAGCGATCAGATTGATCCCTTCGGTCGTTCCACGGACGAAAATGATTTCGTTGGCAGACGATGCACCCAGGAACGTCTGCACTTTTTGCCGGGCCTCTTCAAATGCATCGGTCGAGCGTGCCGCCAGGGTGTGAGCTCCGCGGTGAATGTTGGAGTTATTGTGCGAGTAATAGTGCGAAATGGCATCGATGACGCTTTGGGGTTTTTGCGTCGTCGCGGCGTTATCGAACCAGACCAGCGGCTTGCCATGCACCTTCTGGTGCAGGACCGGGAAATCCTGGCGAATGCTGGGGACGTCCATCGGCCGAGCGCCACCACCGCCACCCGCCGCCGGCTTGCCAGCAAAGAGCTGTTGAATCACATCCTGATCGGGAAACGCGGCACAGCGTCCTGGTTGAAAACCATACTGGGCAGTGCGGATCTTCTGCACGAAGACTCGCAAGCCGTCCGCCGTGTTGCCGGTGCCGCCTGTGGAAGGCGAATGGCCGGACAGCGAAGAACTATCCGGAATGCCGAAAAACGAGCCCGATCGCGAGCCCGGCTGCGGCACCTGACCGTAACTGGGAATGCCTGAGTGGCCCGGCAGATGTTCCTGATTTGGCAGGCCGAAATGGTTGGGAACAGCGGAATCGTTTCGCAGACGTTCATGACTGGGAAGCCCGGCATGCGCGGGCAACTCGGCGCGAGGCGGTAAGCCCGCCGCATGATTGACCTGCCCCGATCCGGCGCTCGCTCGATCCGCCGTCGGAGTCGAAACTCCATAAATGCTGGGCGGTGTGTTCGCGACAGCGCCCGGAATTTCCGTACTCTGAGGAGCGTGCTGCGGCAGTCCCACATCGGATTGAGGAAGTGCGGCGCCACCATGAGCTTCATTGAACAGACGCGTCGCGATCGAGGCGATCAGATCTGGCGTGATGTCCTGCATTCCGAGGGTCCTCATTCGTCAACGGACGTTGTCAAATTCCAATGCAGACGGGCAGGAGTGCTCGTCCTACGGCTTGATTACAAAGGTCTCTACTTGACCTTAGGCTTGCGGTTTTCGTAATCGTGGTAGTAACCGACTTCCACGTTTTCCAATACGCCCAGGGCATCATCGGTCAGCACGGCACAGGAGAAGTACAACGTCAACAGGTACGACGCGACACCCATGCTGTCCAGCCCCATCAGTCGGGCCGAGAGACTCGGCATGATCTCACCGGGGATGCCGGCCTGATGCAGTCCGACGACCCCCTGATCGGCTTCTCCCACACGCAGCAGCAGAATGCTGGTGGTGCCGAACCACTGATTTGATTGATAACGGCTTTTCATCTCCAGCTTGTCGCAGGGGACCAGCGGCACGCCGCGCCAGGTCAGGACCTGGGTTCCGAACAGGTTCATCGTTGGAGGGGGCACTCCGCGCCAGGTGCATTCGCGTTCGAAGGCGGCAATCGCCTTGGGGTGAGCGAGAAAGAAAGCTGGCTTCTTCCAAACCAGTGCCAGCAGATCATCCAAGTCATCTGGAGTGGGCGCTCCGTAACGGGTACTATACTTCGCGCGGCAAGGAATGAGGTCTTGGCGAGGCGTTGGTTTTTTGGGATGATGGGTGTTGGTGTCTGATGGGGAATGGGCAGGATGAGTGAGGGGTCAAGGATGACTCGACTGACGTTTTCTGAGGAAGATCGGCTGCGGTT
>CAMAVF010000558.1 GCA_945861445.1 Planctomicrobium piriforme
AACGCTTTCACTTCTTTCACAGTGGTCAGATCAAACCGCCGGACAGTCAGATCGGCACCGGTGGTGATGGCCTGCTTGCCATCCTTGGAAATGGCGACACCCGCCAGCGGCAGCGTGTGGCCCGCCAGCAACTTGGGAGGACCGAGGGGACGATCACTGACGCGCAACACGCCGTCGGCCCCGACCGTGGCAATCAACTGACCATCGGCCGACAGGTCCAACGCCGTGGCACTCGGGACCGACAGGCTGCTCAACAGCGTTCCCGCGGCGACATCCCACACGCGGACAAATCCGTCCAGCGTGCTCGCGACCAAATGCTTGTTATCAGCCGTCAGGACCACTCCGGTGACGGGACCAGTCAGCCCGGGGAAGTCGCGAACGTGGGCTCCGGTCAAGCCATTGAACAATCGCAGTAACGGCGATTTATCCGCGGTAATTAGCAATGTCCCGTCGCCCGACACGACGATGCCGACTCCATCTCCGGCCCCGAGTGCGGCACCGGCCAACGGGTCTCGGAAGGGGACGTCATACAGATGTATCTGGCGGTCGAGACCCGCCGAAGCAAACTGCAGACCATTCTTGGCAATCGCCAACGCGAGCACGCCGTTCTTATGATCGGTGTAAGTCCGCAAGACTTGCCCCGACACACGGTCCCAGATTTTTACCGTGTGATCAAAGCTGGCTGTGTAAATGAATTTCCCGTCAGGAGAGTAAGCAACCGCGTAAATCGGCTTGGTGTGCCCTTCGAACATCCTGATGGGCGCCGGCATCGGGGCTGCCTGCTGAGCCCTCACAAATCCGCCGCTCAAAAACATCGAAGCGACGACCAGACATCCGCACTGCCGGACAAAACGGGCATTGATCATGAAGCACACCTTAGGGGCCTAACCGAACTGATCGGGTCAAACTGGTTCGAAACCGAACAGCGAAACGCATCCAGATTGATTGATGATATTATACCGGGGGTTACGGACTACGCACAACAATGGGAGGCGACAGGTCGACGGAAACGCACCGAGCGGCGGGCGGGCAAATGACGAATGTCAAAAAACCAAGGACCAAGGACCAACCCTACAACTTTCCCACTCGCTTCTCCAGCCAGCGCTGGTCGACAAACCGCCGCAAGAGCCATTGCAGGGTATTCGCCATCTCGGGGGTCCATCGCGGATGCTTGGTCCGTTCCGCCGGTGGCGTCGTGTTTGGGGAATCGTCCCACGTCAAACCGTAGAGATCGAGTTTGACGCCCCACTGGGATTGCCTTGCGGTGTCGTTAAATCGATCCTGCAACCGCCGGCCCCACACGATGCCGAATAAATTGACAAAATCGACCCAGACGCGATCCCAGGGGGCCAGAAACGGGATCGAGGCCGCCAGCATCGCCGGCCAGATCACAGCCATGCCCGCACACAGCGTCGCCCGCAGACGGCAACCTGTCGGCGTGGGAAGCATGTCCGGCACCCAGCCCGAGTAGGGCATGGCCAGCCAGAACAACGCCCCTCCCAGCCAGAAGGCGGAAGGCAGAAATCGCGTCCCCATGTAATTGCCCAGCCCCATGATGCACACGACCGCATATGCCAACAAGGCTGGTTCCATGAGCCGAAATCGGACCGGCGGCCAGCCGTTCGACCACGCAAACAACGCCGGCCAACCCAGCACCAGCAGCATCGGCACCGTGACGAACCAGGTCCAGACTCGAGCCCCGGGACGTTTGGCTCCCAGTACGGACACGAGTGCCGCCAGCAGTAACAACGCGACGGCGTACCACAATTGGTCCCGGACACCCGCGGGAAACAGGCTGGCGTTCAGTTCCAACGCCCAGGAAATGCCCCACAGACTCCAGGCGCTACATCCCCAGCGCCAGGCACTTTCCAGTGTGGTTCCTCGCACAAACCGCCAACTCCGCCAGAACAGCAGAATACTGCCCGCCAGCCACAGGCTTGCCGCAAAATTCAGCACGTGCGTTTCTTCCGTCGTGGCCGACTCCACAGAACTCGTCGGGACATTCCGGAGCTACCCTTCCAACTTGGGGGTACGACTAAAGTGTGAGTTCTGCACCGGGACGACACATTCCAGGACCTTCAAGAGAACTTCTGACGGCGAACCGATCGCATCCACGATCGAGACGATTTCGGGTGGATAATACTCCAGGACCGGAGCCGACTCGTCCTTGTAAACTTGAAACCGTCGGCGAATGATCTTCTCGTCCGCATCATCAGCCCGGTTCTCGCGGATCGCTCGGCGGCGCATGCGGCGAATCATTTGTTCTTCGTCCGAACACATCAAATGAATGATCTTTTTGACTTCGACATGTTCTTCGATCAATTCCGCCTGTTTGCGATTCCGCGGAATCCCGTCCAGGATCAAGATATCTTCGATCGGCTTGTAATACGACAACGTCGTGTAGGCATCGATTCCGCGCTTCCAGATCTTGATCGTAATCTCGTCCGGAGCCAGCTCACCGCGCGAACTGTGTTCGTAGACCAGCTTGCCTTCCGGCGAACTGATATCCAAAGAACGGAAGACATCGCCGCAGGAGAGATGAAAAAAACCGGGAATCTGGCCGAGAATCTTCCCCTGAGTTCCCTTGCCCGACCCAGGAGCACCGAACAGGAGCACGGTTTGATACCGCTTCGTCGTCATTGAGGCACCATCAATCGTAAGTCTGGCAATCGTGGGTCTGGCTCCAGCAGCAGCGACATCGCGGCCGACCGGTTATCAGCGGCCCTCTGCCGATCACGAAGTAAGTTCAACGTAAACGGCGGAGCGGTCTGGGGCAAGTCCGCATGCGCGGGCGCAGCCACACGGCCACTGACGCGAATATCCTAAGCACTTACATCAATTGCCTCAACTGCTGTCTCACCACGAAACCCAAGATTCCAACTCCCCACACCAATGGACAGGCATATTACTTTGCGAATGGCGAAGATTTGTTGTAGTATTCGATTATTGTGACTGATCAGGAAGTCGTCGAGCGGCAGACTTCTGCTGTCAGCAGGCGGACGCTTGCCTCTGATACCATTCCCAATAATTACCAGCGCGTTTCTGCGTAGGGAGCGTGACAGACGGTGCGGACGATGTCGGTATCGAGGCAGGTGGCTCGCCAGGCCGTTTCGGCTGCATCAAACAAATCATCTACGGTTTCGTACTTCCGATTCGACCAGTGATG
>CAMAVF010000559.1 GCA_945861445.1 Planctomicrobium piriforme
TCACTACGACAACTTCACCGAATTCCGCCACGCCATCGATGGCTGCCTCGACAACATCCCCACAAAACACCGCCCCCAACTCGCCACCCTCATGACCCACAACTTCCAACACTTCAACCCGGCCTCATTCCTCACCGCGTGAAGTATAAGGACGCCCCACGATCGACCAATGCATCCCCGAATTGTGACTGCTATGCCGATGATGGACGCTCCGGACGATCGCGAGCTTATCCGCATGCTTGGCAAGGTGCGGCAACAGGCTGGAAACGTAGATCCCCGGCACATTGGTTTCAATCGGCTGATACGGTCCGCGGACCGTGTCGGGGGCCAGAGGCTTGGGATCCCACAGATCAATGTGACTGGGCGCACCGCAGTTGAAGATCAGGATCACCGACTTCGCGCGGCGGGCGTTCGCCGGAACCGTCGTGGACGCGGCCCGCAACCAATCGGCCGACAGCAGCCCCGCCGTCCCCACGCCAGCCGATCCCAATTGGATCGCAGTCCGACGTGAAACCCGTGGGTTCAGCACTTTGGAATCAGCACCCAACATCAGAAAACATCCCCCATGGCCAACATCACATCAACCCCTGTTTATACATTACCACACCCGGCATGTTATCGGCAATGGGAGATGTCCGGCATCAACTCTGAAAGGTCGATCCACGAATTCCGTTTGCTCTGTACTCAATCGGTTGTACGATAAGCGTGTGTTGATCTGACTGCGTTCGTCGGACATGCCCGTCCGGACGTGTTTCATTCTTGAACTGACACTAGGAATCGATCATGGATCACTATGCATTGCCGTCGGTTGCGGCCGGCCTCGATAATCCCACGATGCTGAATCGTCGCACGTTTTTGCACTCGGTCAGCCAGACCGCACTGCTGACTGCTGCGGCACCGCTGCTGCTTGGAGGCCGGATCGTACAGGCCGCTCCGACCCCCACCAGTGCGGCCGAATCGGCTGTCGGGCGGCTGTTTGAGTCGCTGTCTGACACTCAGAAGCAGACCATCGCCTTGCCCTTTGATCATGCCTCGCGCACGAAGATCAGCGCGAACTGGCATATCACCAAGCCGGTCCTGCGCGATGATTTCTTCACCCCTGCCCAGCGAAAACTGGCCGATGAAATCGTCCAGAATGTCACCAGCCCCGATGGCTACGAACGGATCAAGCTGCAGACCGAGGACGACGACGGTGGGATCGAAGGTTACAGCATCGCGTTTTTTGGAACTCCGGGGAAAGACAAGTTCGAATGGGAACTGACCGGGCGACACTTGACGCTGCGCGCCGATGGCAACACCGTCGACAAAGCTGCGTTTGGCGGTCCCATCATTTATGGACACGGGGAATCTGATCCCAGCAAGAACTTGTTCCACTACCAGACGAAGCAAGTCAACGAAGTCTTCAAGGCCCTCGATCCGGCGCAGGCCAAGGCGGCCTTGATCGCCACGGCCCCCGGTGAATCCACCGTGCCGTTGCAGGGAGCCAGCGGCAAGTTTGCCGGACTGGCCGTCAAGGAATTGAAGCCCGATCAGAAGGCGCTGGTCGAGAAGACACTCGGAGTCTTGCTGGCTCCCTATCGGAAAGAAGACGTCGACGAGGTCTTCGCCGTGCTGAAGGCGACCGGTGGTTTCGATCTGTTGCATCTCGCGTTCTACCAGCAGGGAGATCTGCAGGACGACAAGGTCTGGGATATGTGGCGTGTGGAGGGCCCGTCGTTCGTGTGGAACTTCCGCGGTGCTCCGCACGTTCACGCTTATATCAACATCGGGACTGTCTCCTGATTGGTATCAGCTTACCGCGAGAACATTAGATGAATAAGTCCACGAATCACCTGTTGAGAGCCCTCTTCGGTGGATCCGTTCTCTTGCTCATCGGCACCATCGCGCAAGGTTGGCCGCCAGATAAGTCGACGGCCGCCGTACCGGGATTCTCAGAGACAGTCCAGCCATTCATTCAACAACATTGTCTCGCGTGTCACGGGGCGAAGACGGCCAAAGCCGGATATCGGATCGATCTGCTGGGCACCGATTTCACCGTGGCGAATGTCGCGGAACAGTGGAAGGAAGTGATCGACCGGATCAATGCCGGTGAGATGCCGCCCGTCGATCGGCCCCGGCCGGACGTCAAGCAGGCCGCAGCCGTGGTCGCCTGGGTCAATGAACGGTTGCGAGGCATCGACCTGGCGGCAAAAAGTGCCGGCGGACGGATCCCCATGCGGCGGCTGAATCGCGACGAATACGCGAACACCGTGCGCGATCTGCTGCAACTCGACGAGTTGATCGTTCGGCCACTCACCGAGGACTTGCCGACCGATGGGCTGGCCGAAGGATTTGATCGTCTCGGGGCGGCCCTGTTCTTCGATCAGTCGCAGATCGAACGGAGTCTGGAAGTCGCGGCCAAGATCGCCGACCGGGCGATCGTTACCGAACCGCCCAAGATCAATCGCTTGGAAACCAAGTTCGAAATCCGCCGGCTACGACCCGAGTCCGATCAGGTCGAGGTGTTCCCTGGATTCAAACACACCATCCCGCGCGGCGCGAAAGAGCGGTTTGTGCATCCCACGCACGTCGAACACATCCAGGGAGGCCCCACCTATCGCCCGGAATACTATGGTTGGGGCGTGGTCGAATACTTCGCCATCAGCCAGATTGTGAAGCAGGATGGCTACTATCGGTTTCGCATCAAGGCCAAGGTCGACAACCGCGCACGAACCGAGCCGAACAGGTTCCGGCTGCAATATGCCAACTACTCGCCGATCCAGGTCGAACAGGAAGTCCCCGTCGACCCGTCAGGCATGACCGAGGTCACGTTGTTTCTGCGCGGCCCGGTGAATGGTGAAGTGAAAGGTCCGCAAGTCTTCTACCTGCTGTGGAACCACACGGAGAAAGCGGTCATCACCGAGCCGACTTATCAAAAACTGTTCTCGCAGTGGACGGCCCTGCGTGGCAGATTGGAAGAGGCGGCCACCCGCAAAGCTCCGCAGGCCGAGATGGACGCGATGAAGAAAGAGCGCGGCGTCCTGGAGCAGAATCTCAATGCGTGGACCGGAGTCGCCCACATCTACAATCCCGAGTTGGACGTGGAAAAGCTGCCACGGCTGCTCCTGGAATCGATCGAACTCGAAGGACCGATCCAGAAGGAATGGCCGCCCGCC
>CAMAVF010000560.1 GCA_945861445.1 Planctomicrobium piriforme
ATTGATGATCAAACCACCTGCGATCGAACCAAGCACCATCGACAGTGCGTTGGCCGCGTTGTACATCGTCATTAATGCGGTCCGCTCATCGCGTCGCAGTGATTCGAAGAACAAGAGCAACATCGCCAGTTCATACGCCGCCCACGCCACGCCACCCACGATCTGCAACGCGAACAGGAAGGGCAACGAATTGGAAACCATCCACAAGCCGGAGACCGGAATGATTCCAATCCCACCGATCCATAGCAGCTTTTGCGGGCCAGATCGCTGTGCCACCATACCCCACATCGGCAGGGCCAGCATCTTCGCGACGAAGCAGCTGCCAATCAGCAGAACATAGGTCGTATACGACAACTCCATGTGTCGCAGCATATACGGATTAAAGTAGGGGCCGGAGAAGTACACCGCGAACTGTGTCGCGACGAGGTACAACAAGAACCGCTCGCTGCCACCGTTCCAGAGACGTCTCCCCAACTCGATGAAGTTAACCGACTTCTGGTCGTCAGCCTGGAGAGCCGTTTCGCTTTGAGCAGACATGGCCCAGGCCGATATCAGACGACAGATCGCCGCCACGGCAAACAGCACGGCAAACGCCTGCAGCAGAAATCCCTCATTCTTGGCATATTGCAGACCGAACCCACCCACCACAAACCCGATCAGCGTCCCGGCCTGTGTATAGCGGGTGCGTCGAGCAAAGTAATTCGACCGGACGGTCTTGGGCACCAGGATCTCGGCCCAACTGCCCCACGCCGCAGCGGAAGCCATCCCGAAGCCCCAATAACAGGAGGCCAGCAGGAAGACCAAGCCGAGGGAAATACTGCCTTGGCAGGCAGCAATGATCAACGGGATGAAGCACAACGCTTGCAGCGCGGCACTTCCGACGACCCACAACCGGGTTGATCCCA
Organism: Planctomicrobium piriforme; assembly: GCA_945861445.1. GTDB lineage: Bacteria > Planctomycetota > Planctomycetia > Planctomycetales > Planctomycetaceae > JAKFVC01. The sequence goes on from CAMAVF010000560.1 coordinate 906, forward strand.
GCCACCTCACGCCGCGCGGCGCCAACAACTGGAGCACGGCACCGGCCAGCAACGGCAGGGTCGTGATCAAGCCCGCGGCGACTTCGCCCAAGCCGGCAGCCAAAACGAAGGCGGGAAGGTATGTTTCACCGATCCCGACCATCACGCTGAAGAAGACGCCGTCCCGGGTCATAGACCGCAGGTCGCGACGGGTGGACTGATCGGAGGGAACGGGGTCCGCGGCTCTATGTCCCGCGTCAACTCGCCATTCCGGAGCTTCGACCGGTCCGGTACACCCAGACATTGCAGGAGTTCCGAATTGTGAAATTACTTTCCAACAGCCTCTGAACACAGGGGTGCCGAAAAGTCAGGGGAATGATAACAATTCGCACTCGGGAAGAGAACCCCTTCACGAGTGCATTTCAGGCGGGACCAACAGGCGGATGCCTTGCCGTTCATACAGCAATGCACAGAAAACAGGTCACTCTCACTCAAGTTTGCCCCACCAGCACGGTGTTGCCAAAAGGCATCACGTCTCAAACCTAGCATACGCTGAGCCACGCGGCCGATTTTTGATTCGATTTCTCGACAGATCGGCTGCCAGGCGTCAGTGGGACACGGGAAACCGTCTGGATGTTCTCGGCAATTGTCGAGAATCTTCCCAGCCCGATTTTCCCGCACCTTGAGCGACAGCAACCATTATCGACCGTCAGCAGGAGATTTCACCAAAAAAATCGGTTGTGCCGACTATTCTCAAAAAGAGGAATTTTCTGCCTGCTAATCAGGCAAACGCTGCCTGCAGCATGCAGTGAAGCCCGATTGCCGTCATCTGGTTGGACCTGATATGCTGTTGTGGCTGTCTTTCATCGTTCTCGTTCTGGATTGATCCATGCGTACTCTCTGCCTGACTCTCATCTGTTCCCTGGCCGGTCTGCCCTTGGCCTATGCCGACGAACCCGCCCAACCCACCGCAACTCATGTCGAAATCCCAGCCACTGGCACCGTCGACTTCAAGATCACCCCCGACGAATCTCAAGTCGCCGAGCGGTTCCGGATGCAGGACCATCCGTTTCTATTCACCGCGAAATCTGAGCGCACCAGCGGTGACGTTCAAGTGACCAAGATCACGTTTCCTTCACCCGTGACGACCGAGATTGAAGAAAACAACACCGTCCACGGCTTGTACTTTCAGCCGCCCGGGAAAGGTCCTTTCCCCGGAGTCGTCGTCCTGCACATCCTGGGAGGCGATTTCATCCTGTCCCAAACCATCGCGAACGCCCTCGCTAGAAACGGCGTCGCGGCACTGGCGATCAAGATGCCCTACTACGCCGAACGCCGCCGGCCCGGTCATCCGCGGCGAATGCTGTCGAACAATATCGAGGAATCAATTGAAGGCATGACCCAGGGGGTACTCGATATCCGCCGGTCTGTCGCCTGGGTGCGTGATCGGCCGGAAGTCAATGATGCCGATCTAGGGATCACCGGAATCAGTCTGGGCGGATTGATGTCGGCCCTGAGTGCCGCGGCCGAGCCCCGGGTTCGCAAAGTGGGAATTCAGTTGGCGGGTGGAAATCTCGCTGAAGCGATTTGGGACCGTGAAAACAAGGAAACCAAAGGCTTCCGTGAAAACTGGCTGGCCAAAGGGGGCACGCGTGAGACCTTTATCAAGGTCGTCATGCCGGTCGAACCCACGACCTATGGGCATCTGTTAAAAGGTCGTCAGGTCTTAATGCTGGCGGCCCGGCAGGATGAGATCTTTCCGGTCTCCAGCACCATGGCACTCTGGAAATCAATCGGCGAAGAACCGGAGCTGATCTGGCTGGAAGACGCTGGTCACTATACCGCATTGCTCTATATCATGCGGGAAACAGAACGCCTCAGTCAGTTCATGAAGCAACCGCTTCCAGCGCGCAAGTAAAGCAACAGCATGACACGGTACCTGGTCACAGGAGCGGCCGGTTTTATCGGCTTTCACGTGAGCCAGAAGTTGCTCGCGCGCGGCGCGACCGTTGTTGGCGTCGACAGCCTCAATCAATACTACGACGTGGGCCTGAAACAGGCGCGACTCGATCGCCTTTACGCTTCTCCCGAATTTGAATTTCACAAGCTGGATTTGTCGCAGCGAGAAGACACCGAACGATTCTTTGCCGAGAACCGTCCTGATGTCGTGTTACACCTCGCTGCCCAGGCCGGCGTCAGGTACTCGCTGACCAATCCGCAGGCCTACATCGACAGTAATTTGCAGGGTTTT
>CAMAVF010000561.1 GCA_945861445.1 Planctomicrobium piriforme
TCCCTACGCAGAAACGCGCTGGTAATTATTGGGAATGGTATAAGATTGTCTCAGGAAACGAAAACAGCTCGGTGACTTAACGCCACCGGGCTGCGGGATTTGGTAATTATCGGGTCTTGATCAGGAAATTAAGGTTGGGCCAGTTGGTCTTTCAACAAGACTTCGACACCCTTTTTCAGATCCAGGTCCTCTTCCAGATTCAACTCGGTCGGTCCGCGGAAGTAGGTCCGCGTGGGACTCGATTCCGGAACTGTGATGTGCGGTGCAATTCCAATCTTGCCGAAGGTCTCACCGCGGGGCGAGTAGAACTTCGCTGTCGTTAATCGCAGACCGGCACTGTGATGCAGCGGAATAATGCTCTGGACCGACCACTTGCCGTAGGTCTTGCGACCGACCAGCGTGCCGCGGCGATGATCGCGAATGGCTCCCGCCACAATCTCGCTGGCACTCGCACTGTCCCCGTCGATCAGCAGTACCAGCGGCATGTTGACTGTTCCAAGGCGGTGGGCGGAATAGTTCCAGTTCTGATCGGCAATGCGTCCCTTCGTCGAGACGATCGTTCCGTCGGCGATAAAGTGATCCAGCACTTCGACCGCGGCCGTCAGCAATCCGCCCGGGTTGCCACGGACATCCCAGATCAGCGACTTCATCCCCTGCGATTGTAAATCTTGCAGGGCGGCGGTCATTTCTTCATTCGTGTTTTTCTGGAACCCGGTCATCTTGATGTAACCGATCCCATTTTGCCGATCGACGATCTTGACGATGGGCAATGACTTCACATGAACGGCACGGCGGGAGAAGCTACTTTTGCGAACTTGCGAATCGCGGCCTTCGACATCCAGCCGGACTTGCGAACCGGGCTTACCCTGCAGCATGTTGGCCGCTTCGTCAGTTGTCATCAGTCGGCAGTTAGTCCCATCAATCCCGACGATATGCTCGCCCGCAAACAAGCCCCCTTCCGCCGCCGGGCTGTCAGGCAAAACATTGACCAGCAGCAAACCTTTGCCCGTTTCTGCTTTCATCTCGATCCCGAGACCGACAAACTGACCTTCAATATTGCCATACAAATCTTTGAGCCGCGTCGGAGTCAGATAGCACGAGTATTCATCCAGAGAATTGCAGCCGCCGAACAAGTATTCCATCACGACTGCCCCGGACCGCAAGCCGAGTTCGCGTTCGGACAGGTCACACACTTCGTTGATAATCCGGACTGTCGCCTGCCGATCTTCGACAGGTTTATTCCAATAGCGTTCCTTCAGAACCAGGCGTACCTTCTGAACTTGCTGCGGAGCAACCCCAGGCAGGTTGGTCTGCAGGAATTTGGGATTCACCAGAGCCAGATACAGACTCTCGGTGCCGTGGGCGACGAAATACATTTCGGGCAGGGCATCGACGTAGCTGCGTTGCACCTGATTCATCACTTCGTTGACGACATCCAGGGCCGCGTTGCGATTCATCGGCAGCATCGTTCGCAGAAAACTGCTGTCGGCATACCGGCGGTCAATTGCGAAGTGGTACTTCGCACGCCGCAGACCGTGCTTCAGGTCGTCCTGGCCGGGATGCTCTTTGAGCTCTTTTTCGTAGTGCTCAATGGCTTCGAGCCATTGCCGGGATTTTTCGAGTTCGATCCCTGAGGAAACCGCGCGATCAGTCCCGCCGCTGGGCCGGCGAAACTTCACTGGCCCCGCCCCCAATGAGGTGCGATAGGTCCAGGATGTCAGCCCGCACAATACAACGATGACGATCCAACGCCTAAGTTGAGTCCCGATCCGCATAAGCTCCCCCATAGGACGACGCCTTTCGTTACCCGGCTCGACAAGATTGACCGACGAGATCGATCTTGCCGAACGTAGTGATTGGTAACGCGCCGTCGTGATGCGTGTCTTGTGATGTCCGCGAATTGTTCAAGAAAGTGAACAACACGTCGACAACTTGACTATAGAACGCATTCTGGGGGTGGTCAAACAGCGAGACGTAGCGATAGGCCCACAGTGCCTGCTCACGACTCCCGTTCGACATGCCCATCTCGGAAGACTCCCGATGATTCACAAACACAGACTGGGAAAGCAGATCCTGTCAGATAAACTGTGCTGCGGAGTTCATCTCAAAGGCACCTGGAAAACCTGAATTTGGTGAAGATTTTTTTCAACGCTGTCGCATCCGAGCCCAGTCTGAGTTGTCTCACCGGGCAGACTTCTCCGACCGTAGCAGTGCAGACAGGTGTATCAGAAATTCTTCGCTCCAATTTGCAACAATTGCTGCAGACGGGGTGCGGTCAGTGGGCTACTGTTGCAGCTTGAGGCTCTCGCCGCACCCCCCAATCCGATCCGTCGGCTTCAGACGTAGAGACAGACCGGTTTCGCGCGCCGGAATGATCCGCATCTCTCTATCGGTCAGCATTGCCGGCACGTACCGCAGCACTGAGCGCAATCAGTTTTCTCGGAAAGTCCGGCAAAGCGACCAGGGGTTGTTCCAGCTCCGGGTGCCAGGCCAGCTCCCACTCCAGGCTGTACCATTCGTCATAACCGTCCAGGTCCAATAAGCGCAGCGCATCGGCCGCCGGAAACTCGCCCTCGCCAAACAACACATAGTGAGCGGGCTTATGGCCGCTCATCAACGCATGAGCCTGAGCGGCAGCCGCCACACGTTCGTGGCCGACGCTGCCAGCGTCGGTATTCAAATTAGTACAGACGCTGGCAGCGTCTGCCACGGAATCTTTCCAATGAGTATGCCGAATCCACGGACGCAGGCGATTGAAAGTTTCGGACAACTCTTCGTTGTAAAATCGCCAAGGGTGGTGAGTATCCCACAGGACTCCCACCGCGGGATGATTGACCCGCTCCATCACCGTCTGCATCCATTGCGTGGCGGCGAAATCCCCGTGTGTCTCCATCAACACCAGCACACCGCGCGGCTCAGCGTAGTGCCCCAGAGCCGTTAACCCCTCAACGACCTGCAACAATACCTGCTCGCGACCAGGGGCCTCCTGCCCGGCGGTGAAGACATCCCCAAACACTCGGACGAACCGAGAACGCAATTGATGTGCCAGATCGATATACCGCCGGCCGATTTCCACCTGTTGCTCACGGACGCCAGCGTCGAGGTAATCAAACC
>CAMAVF010000562.1 GCA_945861445.1 Planctomicrobium piriforme
TTGCCCTCCGATTGACAGACACCTGCGTGAGTCGCTGTCGACACCACTCACGCGAGGGGCATTGCATCCGTGCGCCCCTGCTCCTTCCGCACAGCCCGGCAGCCAGCGGTCTCAAACGGCCCTTCGGATACGCGGACGAATCGTTCGTGGCGCAGCTCGATGGGCCTGTGTTTCGGTTACTGGATTTCTATTTTCAGTAGCTGCAGCCGTGTGATTTCACGACCAGGTAAACTCTAACAAAACCTCTGCGTCCGTTCAGAACCGCTTGAAAGATCGCGGTTCTGAACTTCCCACAACCGGTTTTGTTAGAAATTCTAAAACTCAAACGAGTCCCGCTACAGAGGTGCCTGGTTTTCGAACACGTGACCCGCGATCTGATCGAATTCAGGAGACAGTTTGGTGAGATATTCTCCCCAGACCGCTTGATCCCAGACTTCGGCCCGATCGTGGACTCCTATCAGCACGACTTCCCGAGACAGACCAGCTAATTTGGTCAGCCGTTCGGGGAGACGAATTCTTCCTTGACTATCCAGGTCGAGCTTTTCGGCCTGACCATAGAACATTCGCATGTACTTCAGCACATCCGTGCGGTAGGCCGGCTGCTGTTCAATCTTCTGGGCGAATTTAGTGAATCCCGCCGGGGAGTAGAGGACGAGGCAACCTCCAATTCCGGGTGCCGCGTACAGGTTGGTGATTTCCCCCTCCTGGAACTCATCACGCAGACGTTTGGGCACGGCGAGGCGAAGTTTTTCATCCAGACTTCGCTCGTATGTGCCTGTCAGGGGCATTCGTCACCACTTCTCCCCATTGTTCCCCACAGAGCACCAATTTACCATCCGATTTCAAAGGGTCAAGCTTGAAACATATCAAAATAAAAATTCCCTCAAACAATGATGTAACCTATTATTAAATAATATCTTGCGACCCATGAACTACCAAGCTGCAAATCTTTGGTAGATACTTTTGAACATGATTTCAGACTTCTGTTCCGATCCCAACCGTTCCCCATTTCGGGCTTCAATTCAGCTCGTTCCACGGCCCCATTCGAACCGCAATTTGGATCCTTCACTGGACTTACAAAGCCCATCCAGTTCGCCGACGCGACCGTTTTCCGTGGTGAGATTCGCACGCCCTCCAACCCGGGTCAAAAAAGCCGTACTACTGAACTTATTTCCGAAGTTTTCCCGACGGACGTTCGAGTATCGCTCAGTTTGGAAAACACTCCACCATCTAGCGGCGACACCCATTCCACGGTTTTGACCAGATAAACCGTTGTCGATACATGTCGACTCCGTGTAAGATAGGAATCTCAACGTGCTGCGCTCGATATGCCTGCAATTTCTGATACGAATTGAAGTCGTCTCTTTCTCTGCCAGAAACCGGATTCGCTGATGTTCGTTGACGTGAACGACCAGACTCCGCACTTTCGCCTTGATGGCTTGATGTCGCGTCGGCGCGCGTTGCAAGTCAGCCTGATGGCGGGTGGCTGTGGATTGTCGCTGGCCGATGTGTTGCGATTGCAGGCAGCTTCCTCTGATGCTGGGACTGCCCAAACAGATACCGCCGTCATTCAAGTCTGGCTCGGCGGCGGTCCCAGCCAGTTTGAAACATTAGATCCCAAGCCCGATGCGCCGCCGGAAATTCGTGGCCCGTTTGGCGTGATTCAATCCCGTCTGCCAGGCTGTGTCATCGGCGAGAAACTGCCGTTGACCGCTCAACTGCTGGATCGCTGTGCGTTGATCCGCAGCTTTACTCACAACACCGACGATCACTTCATTGCCACTCACTGGTGCGTGACGGGAATGCCGGGGACCAACGATCGGGCGTCGCATCCCTCGAACGGAGCGATCACTTCGTGGTTCCGAAAGGCGGCTCCCAATGGCATGCCGGCCTATGGCCTGCTGCAGGATTCTGGACGCGGCACGTCGATCGAACACTGTATGGGGACCGGGCACATCGGACTCACACACGCTCCCTTCACCGTGGTCCAGGACTGGATGAAAGACGATTTTCAGGAGGACAATCTGCGACTGGCGACCTCCAGCCTGAAATTGGCCGATGACGTCACACTGGATCGCATCAATGATCGCAAGTCGTTGTTGAATGCATTGGAACAACTCCCGCGCAAGCTCGATCAGGCGTCTCGTGGAGTGTCGCAGTTCGACCAATTCAGCCGGTCGGCGCTCGACATGGTAATCAGCGGCCAGGCCCGAAAGGCGTTCCAACTGGACGAAGAATCGCCGGCGATCCGCGACCGCTACGGACGACATCGGTGGGGCCAGATGGGATTGCTCGCGCGGCGTCTAGTCGAGGCCGGTGTCAGTTTTGTGACGCTCAACCTGGCTCCCGACAGCCTTTGTTGGGATTGGCATCGCAATGTCATCGAGCATCGCGGTGCGCCCGATGATGGAACGGGCCGAGGCATGAACATCAACGGCCCGCCACTCGATCAATTGCTCTGGGGTTTGCTGCACGACTTGCACGAACGGGGATTGAACAAGAAGGTCCTCGTGGTCGTCTGGGGCGAATTCGGACGCACGCCGCGTATCAACGCGACCGGCGGACGCGATCACTGGGGCAAGTTGGGAAACATCCTCCTCGCCGGCGGTGACTTCAAGATGGGCCAGGTCATCGGTCGCTCCAATGCCCAGGGCGAATCTCCCGCCGACCGGCCCCTTGGCCCGACAGACGTTCTCGCCACGATCTATCACCATCTCGGTATCGACCCCGAGCTCACGACGACCACAATCGACAACCGGCCCGTTCCCGTGTTGCCAAACGGCGAAGTGATTTCAGAACTCCTGTAGCATTCTGAGAGGCGCCAACAAAACCCCACCGAGCTTGTCTCGGTGGATTTGGGCCTTTGCACTACGCTGATGCCGGCATAGTGCAGAAGCCCGATGACCACCGAGGCAAGCTCGGTGGATGAGTTTTGTTAGCGTTTCTTAAACCAGCTCCCGCACCAGTTCGCGCTCATCGAGCACGTACATCGGGCGTTGGCGATGGTCCGGGATCGTGGTCGCCGGGTCGATTCCCAGGTGCCGATACAGGTTGGCCATGATGTTGCCGGGCGTGTAGGGAGTCCCTTTTGCACGCGCCGC
>CAMAVF010000563.1 GCA_945861445.1 Planctomicrobium piriforme
GTCGTCACGTTTTTTGCGCGTAAAACGAGTGTTGATTACTTCGAGCAAAGGAACTGTGCTATGAGCCTTCAACGAGCTGGGAGCGCCTGTCTGCTGGGTCTGGCCCTCGTCTTGGTCGGGTATGCGGCCCAGTTGTCGGTCGTCAGGGCACAAGAGCAGCGAGTCGAAGTCGTCTCCAAAACAGGAATCGAAGGAAATAACCTTGATAACGGGGAAATGTACCACGGCGATATTCTATCGGGAGCCAAGAAGGATGCCTTTCTGAAAGCCCACAACGAAGCGCGCAAGGTAGTCGGCCTCGAACCCCTCACATGGTCGGATGACATCGCTCGCTACTCTTTGGACTGGATTATTGAAAACCACCAAAGCTATCTCGATGCAGCGCGTGCAGGAACGCTGCCGATGCTCAAGCACCGACCTAAAGGAGAGGGAAAGTTCAAGCAGAAGTACGGAGAAAACCTAGCCTGCTGGAATGTTCCTGAATCGATTGAGACTCACGCTTCCAAAGCTATCTCGGCATGGCTCCGGGAGAAGGCAGCGTTCGACAAGCTCAATATCCTGAAGCCCTATGTCGTCGGTGACGAGGCGGGCAAAACGGACGACAAGGGCGAAGCAATCAGGGTTGGCCACTACACTCAGATCGTATGGAAGGAGACCACGAAGATCGGTGCCGCCATGTTCTATGTTAAGTTGAACGGCAAGAAAACTGTGGTCGTCGCCTGTAATTACGCTCCCCCTGGCAACGTACTGGGCCGAAAGCCGTACTGACTTGGATAGGTGGATTGCAGGACGTGCGGTGTTTCCGGTGTGAGGATCTGATAATGTGCGGGCGATTCAACCTCAAATCCAATCTCAGCCTGATTGCTGAATACTTCGCGGTCGTGCGCGGCTTCATCGAACCGTGGTCACCCAGGTACAACATCGCCCCGACGCAAAACGTGTTGTGCGTGCGGGATAGCGACCAGCGGGAGTACTTTTATCCCAAGTGGGGTCTGATCCCATCCTGGTCGAAAGACGCAAAAATTGCGTCGGCCTGCATCAACGCCCGCGTGGAGACCGTCGATACGAAGCCAGCTTTCCGCACCGCCTTCAAGAACCGACGCTGTTTGGTCATCGCGGACGGCTTCTATGAGTGGAGAATCGGGGACAAGGTGCCTTACAATATCTCCTTGAAGTCGGGAAAGCCGATGCCCTTCGCGGGGTTGTGGGAGACTTGGGAGTCCCCGGATGGCCCCGTGGAGACATGCACGATCTGCACCACGAACGCGAATGACATGATGGGCCAGCTCCATAACAGGATGCCGGTGATTTTGCCTCTGGAGGCGATTGACCTCTGGCTGAACCCCAAGATCACCGATGCCAAGAAGGTCAAACCGCTGTTGCTTCAGTATTCGAGCGAGGACATGCAGAGCTGGGCCGTCGGGAAGGCCGTGGGGAATGTGAGGAACCAAGGCCCGCAATTGATGGAACCGATTGATCAGCCGCGGACGGTGAAGTTTGACTAGCGGAAGTCCCTGGACTTATTGCCAACCTTAAACGGTTCATCCCGACGTGTGCCGTGGTCGGGTTTGGTGTACCATGTCACCTGTGGGCACACGCGGGTTTACCCGGGCGTTACGCAGAGTTCACATTTCGAAGTGCATCGTCAAGGTGAGCTGTAATGTCTATTCATGAGTTGACGGCCGCAATGAAACCGCCGAAACAGCCGTTAGAGACTGGTTCGGCGGAACGCTGGAGGGAGATCCAGGAAAAGCTGGGGACGCAATTGCCCGGCGACTTTCGAGATTTCGGTCTGACCTATGGCACGGGCAGAATCCTGGATCAGGGCATTGCGATCTTTAATCCGTTTGCGGCAATCTTTTGGCAGTGGATGGAAGAGCAGATCAGTGTATGGCGGGATTTGAAGGCCAGCGAAGGAGACAGCGAGGTCCCCTTCGAGGTTTTCCCGGGAAGTCCAGGACTACTGCCGTGGGGCCTGGATGCGGACGGGAGTGGTTTGTTCTGGCTCACGGAAGGAAACCCTGACCACTGGCCGATTGTCGTGCGCGGCCGGAATACCGAGTTCAAGCGTTTCGATATGTCGCTGACGAGTTTCCTGGCCAACGTATTCACGCGCGAAATCGTTCCCGCTGTCATTTGGCCTCGATTACGCAAGAAGCGAACCAACCCCGTCTTCACCCCGGAAGCATTCGAAGTCAAGCCCAGGGAAGACCCATTAGCTCGAATGAGCGTTTACCAGCATTACATGGCGAATGGCATGCGTGCCGGGTTCTGGATCGAGCATCCCAATTGGGAGGGCGAGGACGTTGGAGTATTCGTCAAAAGCGTCAACGGGCAGGCGGAAGGCGCTCTCAAGGGGAAACCTCCGTATTATGGAGAGGGGTCCGTGATTGTCGACCGCTTTGTCAAAGGCGAACTCGAAAAGCAGGATGAAGACTTGTGCATGACTAGTAAACAGTTCCGGATAGTCGGCCCGCCTGCCTGGTGGACTGGTCGATAGATCCTCATTGGCAGATCGCCGTTGAGTGGCCGAACATCTAAATGGCCCTTCTCTGTCAAGAGAGCGCACATTGAGCGCAGTGAGGCGTTTGGGAAAAAGTTTCCTCACACGTTTCGTTGACGGAGTTCTGAATTCGTTCTGGTTGCGGTTCGCTGCGGTGTGCTTCTACATACGGTGTCATTACGCCCGGCCCATGAGTTGCGCTCCGGCCGGTGCGACGCACCAAACATCTATCGAGGGTTCGGCCACAGTGATCTCGCAATCGCGGCGGCTGTCTGAACAGACCGGCATCAACTCTCGCCACCATCGTGGTGGGCAATGCCCACCCTATCTTGAACTCCGCGTCGGTCACTTCACCAGGCGGTTGGGTTGAGACCACTTCACACGGCCCAGCCAGACCGTGCCGTCGGCGCCGCGCGGATGGGGTCTCTTTCCGGCGTCGCGGTCGACGAGGCGCGAGATAAACTCCGCGTCCGTCACCCACGACTCGTCCGCCGTGATCCCCGCGGCGCCGAAGTTGCCCAGCATCGCGCCGCGTTCGGGCAAGAGGATTTTCTCCGTGCTGCGAATGACGTGCAGCTTCTGCGGATCGACC
>CAMAVF010000564.1 GCA_945861445.1 Planctomicrobium piriforme
GAACAACGTCGCTTGTTGCATTCTTTGAGCAGGTTTTGCACGCGGAAATGTTTGGGACTAATGGGACGGATAGGACTCATGGGACTGATGAGTTCCATGCTGCTTACGTCGCCTCCAATTTCCGCCTTACTTCAAGACTTCACAATTCGGCAACGCGGCCTTGAGGGTTTTCAGACCTTCGGCGGTGACTCGGGTTCCTGTCAGGTGTAGGACTTTCAAACTTTTGATCGCGGTCAAATGCTCCAGACCCTTGTCGCTGATCCGTGTGTAGGACAGTTCAAGTTTGGTCAAACGTGGCAGGTACTTCAGCGACTCCAATCCCTTGTCGGTGATAGAGAGCGATTTGTGCAGGTCGAGTTCCTGCAGTTGCTTGAAGTCCTGGAGGTGAGTCATCCCGACGTCGGTCAGCAGCGATCCCTGGACGTGCAGTTCTTCAAGTTGTTTCAGCGGCTTGAGCGCCGCGAGCTGAGGATCGCGGACCGCTTTCTGGTTGAGATTGATCTGTCGCACGGACAGCTTTCCTGGTGGCAGCGGCACGCCGGGCTTCACGGGAATGGTGGCGCCGTGCAGGATAAAAGTTCCGCCCAGCTTCTGAAGTTGCTCGATCGCTGTGACGATTGCGGGATCGGGTTTTCCAGCACAGCCGAGTCCTGCCAGCAACAGGCAAACAATTCCCCATCCAGAACGACGCATTGTCTCTTCCTCTTGATAGATCATGCGAACACTGATTTCAGGACGTTGTCGTCGGACACGATTTCGTCGAACGACGACGGGATTGTAATCGTCATCCCCTCTACTTGCGACGCGAATTCTCTCGCATCTTCCATTCCTTGAAGGAATTAGGCAGATTGACCGTATCCCAAGTCGAATTTATAATGGGTGCAGTCGGCGGCACAATCGATGAATAGGTTTGGCGTGATGCAGACAACTTTCATTCCATACGTTCCAAGTTCTCGTTCTGGGGATGCAACCATGCTGGGTGGATCGACTCCGAGTGCAATCTGCACCTCTGTAATATTTGGCTGTCGCAGGATGCTGATGGCGATGTGTTGCCTGGTCTTGGTCGGCATTCTGCCAAGTCTGCCAGCTCAAGAAGAAAAGTCTGCGGAAGATCTGAAGCCGCGGGCCGAGACCTTTACGACCAAGGATGGCGTTGCCATTGCTGCAACCTACTGGCCCTCGGGTTTGAAGCAGGATGCCAGCGTGATCGTGCTGTTGCATGGTTTGAAGGGAAATCAACTGGACTGGGGTGGCCTGCCCAAAAAGCTGCATGACGAAGGGTTCGCGGTGATCGCGGTCGATCTGCGCGGTCACGGTCAGAGCAAGGGTGCATCGCCCACGGGTGACGCTGTCGAAACGAAGCCTTCGAAAATTAAGGGCAAAGGTGCGAAGGCCGGCGTGGAAGCGGGCAGCCTTAAGGCGCGTGACTACGTGGCGATGGTGCAGTTTGATCTGGAAGCCGTCAAAGCGTTCATCTTCTCCGAGCACCAGCAGCACAAGCTTAACATGAACAAGATGGGAATTGTCGGAGCGGGACTTGGGGCCACCGTTGGATTGAATTACGCCGCGGTAGACTGGCTGAAGAAACCACACACGGACGGACCAGTGGGGGGCCAGACCCCCCGTGGACAAGACGTGCGGGCCGTCGTGTTGCTGACCCCTGATTCTGAGATCACGGGACTGCAGCTAATGGACGCGGCGAAGACGTTGCGCGTCCCCGATTTGCAGGTCGCCATGCTGCTCGCCGTTGGTACGAAGGATAAAACGGATAAGGGTGAGACCAAGAAGCTCTACGAGTACGTGGCGACACCCCGAGATAAGAATGAAGGCCGGATGTATTTCAAGGAATACAATTCGCCGGCCCGCGGCACGGGGTTACTCGTCAAGAACCCGCAAGCCGAAACGAACATCAGCGTCTTCCTGAAGAAGCACGTGCAGGCGGTTCCCAGCGAATGGCGAGATCGCGAAAGCCGATTGGGAAAAAAGAAGAAAGCAGAATAGCAGCCGTCATTGGGAAGTAATGACGAACAGCGAATGTCGAAGGCATGACGAAGGACAACTGACCAAGGACCAAGGACCAAGGACAAATTCCGCATGTACGATAAGCCGCGGTTGCTCGATCTGTTTCGCGAACGTGCTCTCAAGTTTGGTGATTTCACTCTGGCTTCGGGGCGTAAGGGTACGTACTACCTGGATGGCAAGCAAATCACCCTCCATTCGACGGGCTTGCGGCTGGTTGCCCAGGGACTGCTCGATTTGCTGGAAGACGTTGATTTTCAGGCGATCGGCGGCATGTCGATCGGGGCCGATCCCATCATCGGAGCGGTCCTGGCCGTGGCTGCCGAACGGGGTCGTGACCTGTGTGGATTTCTCGTTCGCAAAGAAGCCAAAGGTCACGGCACCGGGAAGTTTGTGGAGGGTCCTGTGCAACCTGGCACGAAGGTCGTGATCGTCGACGACGTCGTCACGACCGGGGGCAGTTCGCTGTTGGCGATTGATCGCATTCAGGAGTTTGGTTGTCAGGTGGTGCAGGTTGTCGCCATCGTCGACCGCATGGAAGGTGGCGCGGCAAATTTCGCCGCGCGGCAACTGGCATTTTGCTCGCTGCTGCAGATCACCGATTTCGGAATCCCCGTACCGACTGTGTGACGATTTCGGAAGAAGGCGGTGTTTGATGAATACAGGCTCGAAGCGCAAGTGAGTGCATCGGGTGTGATCCAAGAATGCACTCGCTTGCGCTTCGAGCTTATATTCGCGGTCACATTGTGACCGGCCGTTAGGTCGATCACGGCCTGGCATACGGTCTCTCGCCAGTTGGTCGCCGATCTCGAGACTAGAAGTCTTTCGGTTCGCTACCCATCAACAATCGAAAGCGTTCGCCCAATTCTCGGCTGGGCCCAAACTTTTTGCGACATTTTGTCCGTCTCTCCGGATCTCTGAGTGAGATTTTCAACACGAAATTGGGTTTTTTGGCAGGACCACGCAAGGCGTGCTTGACGGCAAGACAATACGGGACGTACCTTATTGTTAGCGAAAGATGAATGCCAAAGCGCGCCAGTCCTTCTCAGCCGTTCTGGGCTGCCGGTGGGGAC
>CAMAVF010000565.1 GCA_945861445.1 Planctomicrobium piriforme
CGAGGGGGGCAGTTTTCCTATTTAAGCGGCGGTTTTTGACAAATCACGTTGTGTAGATACCAATGCTTTATCAAGGTGGGGCTGCGATGCATCGGTTATGAAGCCGCTCGGCAATGCTAGATTTAAGAGTGTACATAGGAACAAAGAACTCAAAGAATGCGCGAGAATTCAATGTGGGTCGGTTGATGGGAAAGGGCTTCCAGCGGCAACGTCGATTCGTCATGACGAACGGCCATGTTATCATCTATCACTTCGTGGTCATCGTTTTTGATTGGTCGTAACAATGCCGAAAATGAGTGCCGGATTACTGATGTATCGCCTTCGAGAGGGGCAGTTGCAGGTCCTGCTGGCACATCCTGGTGGCCCGTTGTTCAAGAACAAGGATGATGATGCGTGGACGATTCCCAAGGGCGAAATGGACGCAGATGAGGACTTACTGGAAACCGCCAAACGCGAGTTCGAGGAGGAAACCGGCATCAGGCCAACTGGCCCCTTCACCGCATTAACACCGATCAAGCAGAAGGGAGGGAAGATCGTGCATGCCTGGGCGTTCGAAGGCGACTGCGATCCGGGTGCAATTGTCAGCAACACGTTCACGCTGGAATGGCCTCCACGGTCAGGACGCCTGATGGAATTTCCCGAGATCGACCGGGCAGACTTCTTCGACGTGGCGGCGGCGAGCCGGAAGATCAAAGCGGCGCAGATGGCGTTGATCAATCAGCTTGCAGAGATGACAGGGTGCCGGGCTACGCCGTGAAGGAGTTTCGCCAGCCGATTGTCAGGATATTTG
Source organism: Planctomicrobium piriforme (assembly GCA_945861445.1). GTDB lineage: Bacteria > Planctomycetota > Planctomycetia > Planctomycetales > Planctomycetaceae > JAKFVC01. Next base: position 791 of record CAMAVF010000565.1, read on the forward strand.
GGCCAATTCGTAATTCGAGTCGATGGGAGGGCGAGGCTCCCGCCGAGCCGCGGTTGTCTATCGGGTGTCGCAAGACCACGCAGCTTCCAAGGAACTCATTGCCAAGACGCGTGATTTTACCTGAAGAACCAGGTGAGCCCCGTGCCGTGAGGCCGGGGGTAGAGTAGAGACTCCCGTCGCAGAATCAGCATCGAGTAACGTCGATCGGCAATCAAAGTCGCTACCCTACCCCAGCCCTAACGGGACTGGGCTCACCAAGAAGATTTCCGATGATCCTCTTTCACCACACTTTGCAACCAGCAATTAAGAACGCTCGGCAGGAGCCTCGCCCTTCCATGGTACCCAAATTCCTTCACGGCGCAGAGTGCCGGGGCTAGTACAAGTCGTCACTCCGCGCGCTCGGAAATCTTTCGTTTCAAGAACTCGGCCAGGTTCACAGCGTCGTCCGTGCCGACCTTCAGAAGACCTCCATACTTGAATCGAAGAACAACGCAATCCCATCCCCAAATGTTCCAGACCCAGCCGCCAAGCATGCTGTAGTGGATTCCCCATCCGTCGAGAATTGTCGTCCGATCGACTTCGACCTTGGTGATGGTCCCATACCGCACCGTCCGGCGGAACAGCGGGATGGGTCCGAAGCGAATCGCCAGGACCCCGCCCTGATCCTCAACGGTCAAGTGCTGAAGTGCCGAGGCGAAGAAAGCAATCAACAGGGCCACGCCGCCAGCGATCAGACTACCCGTGGTGTCGCCGATCATCCACGCCAGGGCGACACAGGCAAACGCACATCCATAAAGAATCCAGCACAGCGGTGCCCGCTGAGTGTGAGAGTAACCCGAAGTTGTCGTGTCGGTCGTCATTTTGTTGACTTTTTCCGGATCTGTCCCTTCTTCCCCACGAACTCCGAGTCATCGCCGCAGGCAACAATCAGATCAAGCAATCCAGAATGTCGGCGATTAACTGCTGCGGCGATCAGGATTCCAGAGACGGATGCCGCCAATACCACGTCCATCGAAGGAGCTCTGCATGAACAGCGTGAAATTATATAGCAACGGCACCGCGGTCATCATCCGGGAATATTCGTTTCAGAATCAGGAACCGCTACGTGTCTCAATTCCTGTCCGCAAGTCCGACCTGGATGACGTCGTGTCGTCTTTGAGCGTCTTCGGCAACGTCACGATCACGGCGCCGCCGACTTATAGCCCTACGAACGCCCAAGAGACAGAATTGACTCTGAAGCCGGCAAATGTCCTCAAGGAACTGGCTACGAAGCTGTCAGGAGCCGCCGTGGAGATCGAGGCAGGAATCGTCTACACGGGGAAACTGATGGGGTTGCATCGGTATCGTCGTGATGTCCAGGGAGCGGTCGTCAAGCAATGCCGACTCATTGTGTTGACCGACAAAGGCGTGCAGCAGATCGATGAGACGGCAGTGACCGCCATTCGATTTACTGACGCCATGATTCAAGCTGAGATCAATAAGGCACTGGCAGCGAGTCTCAATGAGATCAGGCCAGATAGCAGTCTGGTCGAAATGACGATCCAGGCGAATTTGGGGACGACCAGCGCCGTCGTCACTTATGCTACGCCTGTCGCCGCCTGGAAGATTCGCTACCAGCTCCGGCTGACCTCCACGGAGACGGAACTGGAAGGTCAGGCCGTCGTGGACAACGACACTGACGACAATTGGGCCGACACGCTCATCACCGTGATTACTGGCGAGCCAATTACGTTTTCAACCGATCTGGCCGAGATCCGCCGTCCGGCACGGAGCCGGGTGAATATCGTGGCCAACCGCACGACCGGAGCGGTTCGTGCCGAGCCAGTCATGCTGAAGGCCATCGCTTCCGATGAAGCCCACTTGGATTTCACTGCTGGACCTGCTGCCGCTGGCATTGTGATGGCGGCGGCACCTTATCCCGAGCGAATGGTACGTGCCGTCCAGGAGCAAGCTGAAGTCCGGGAAAGCGGTGACTTCAGCGTGTTCCAATCTCCGCATCCCGTCACAATCGGAGCCAAGAGATCGGCAATCATTCCGCTATTCCGAACGGCGATTAGTGATCACAAGGCTATAAAACGATCCAGGCATTCAACAGTGCGTCACATTGCAGGCGAAGTTACAGAGCGTTGCGCAATGAAGTCTAGTTTCTAGCAGATATAATGGGTGCATGGTTGCGTTTGGAACGCCACTCACTGATTGGAAGGAATGGAGGCGAATCCGAGCGCTGGAATTGCATCTTGATAATTGGAAGAACGTCGACATCGCGGCTGCGGTGGGTGTTTCGGAGTCCG